>NZ_CAMZOG010000061.1 GCF_947331445.1 Parendozoicomonas sp. Alg238-R29
GCACCCTGAGCATGGGGGCTCAGAATGCCAGAAAGCACCGATGGATTTATTGCTTCAGGCCAAATGAGATTGCCCTGGGCTTTGAGGGGTTGGGTGTAGCGGGGGAGGGTTTTCTATGGTATAAAGCCGCGCTGCTGCATGTTTTCATGTAGTAAAACTTTGTATTTTTACTAAATCGCACATATACCGGCACATGATCCGGGGTGCCCCATGTCTGCAAGTATCTTATAAACAGATGCTGCTGTTCAGGCATAGAGGGTCGGATTATGGGGTATATGGAGGCACAACCCCTTTAGGAGTTAATAGACATGGCACACGTTACCATGCGCGAGATGCTGAAAGCTGGCGTTCACTTTGGTCACCAGACTCGTTACTGGAACCCAAAGATGGGCAAGTTCATCTTCGGTGCTCGCAACAAGATTCATATCATCAACCTTGAGCACACTCTGCCTGCATTTAACAGTGCACTGGATTTCATCCAGAAGCTGGCTGAAGGTAAGAACAAGATCATGTTTGTTGGCACCAAGCGTGCTGCCAGCAAGCACATTCGTGAGCAAGCGCAACGCTGCAGCATGCCTTACGTTGATCACCGCTGGTTAGGCGGTATGCTGACTAACTACAAGACTATCCGTCAGTCTGTGCGTCGCCTGCGTGACTTGGAAGCTCAGCGTGAAGATGGAACTTTCGAAAAGCTGACCAAAAAAGAAGCTCTGATGCGTACCCGTCAGCTGGAAAAGCTGGATCGTTCTCTGGGTGGTATCAAAGATATGGGCGGTCTGCCTGACGCTCTGTTCGTGATCGACGTTGAACACGAAAAGATTGCTATTCAGGAAGCTAACAAGCTGGGCATCCCTGTTATCGGTATCGTGGATACCAACAGCAACCCAGATGGCGTTGACATGATTATTCCAGGTAACGATGACGCTATTCGCGCCATCCAGCTGTATCTGGAAAGCGCTGCTGATACTGTTCTGGAAGCACGTGCTTCCCAGCAGGTTGAGTTTGTTGAGGCACCTGCTGCTGAAGCAGAAGCGCCTGTTGTTGAAGCAGAAGCGCCTGTTGTTGAAGCGGAAGCTCCCGCTGCTGAAGCCCCTAAGGCTGATGAGTCTGGCGCTAAAGACGCCTGATTTGCATAGATCCCTGTGTGTCGTAAAGTAACGATATGTAGGGTATTTTTGCATTATAAAGAAAGGGGGCTTTGCCCCCTTTTTTCAAAAAATTTTATACGGGTTACGCAGGGCTGCGGAATCTGTTTTTTGACAGGTAAGAGGATACTGAGATGGCCGTTACAGCTACTCTGGTAAAAGAACTTCGCGACCGTACTGGTCTGGGCATGATGGAATGCAAGCGTGCCTTGGTTGCAACCGATGGCAACGTTGAAGTAGCCATTGAAGAGCTGCGTAAGTCCGGTCAGGCTAAGGCTGCTAAAAAAGCTGGTCGTACTGCTGCTGAAGGCGTGGTTGTTGCTCGCGCTCTGGCCAGTGGTGAAGCTTCCGTACTGGTTGAAATCAACTCTGAGACTGACTTCGCTGCTCGCGATGCAGGCTTCCTGGCTTTCGCTGATAGCGTGCTGGATAAAGTTGAAGCGGAAAACCTGACTGAGATTGACGCTCTGAAAGAAGCGATGGAATCCACTCGTCAGGCACTGGTTCAAAAGATCGGTGAGAATATTGGTATTCGTCGTGTTGCCAAGCTGGAAGGCAATGTGACTGGTGCTTACGTTCATGGTAACAAGCGTATTGCTGTGCTGGTTGCCCTGGAAGGCGGTAATGAAGAAGTTGCCAAAGATATCGCCATGCATGTTGCAGCTGTTAATCCTCAGGTGATTAACAAAGAAGATATGCCTGCTGAAGTTGTCGAGAAAGAAAAAGAAATCATTAAGGCGCAGCCTGATATGGCTGGCAAGCCAGACGCAATCGTTGAGAAGATGATTGGCGGTCGTATCAACAAGTTCCTGGCCGAGAACAGCTTGGTAGAACAGCCTTTTGTTAAGAATCCAGAAGTTAAAATTGGTCAACTGGCCAAAGATGCTGGCGCCAAAGTATTGAGCTTCGTTCGTTACGAAGTTGGCGAAGGTATCGAGAAAGAAGAAGTGGACTTCGCTGCTGAAGTTGCTGCTGCTGCCTCTGGTCAGTAAGAGTTCTCCTTAGAGAATCTTGCAGGCTTACCAACAGGGTGATGATGTAAATCATCACCCTGTTGTGTGTCTGGTGCTTTATTTTCGAGCATTTGACAGAGTCAAGGCTGTGGAATCTCTTTTTCGGAAAGGTCACAATAAGCGAGTTTGGTTTTGTGATTGTGTAGTTTTCTATAAGTCAGTCGATTGGGGATTTTATGAAGTTTCCAACCGACTGCCTGTATATTTTCCATCTGTTGTTACCAGGCCTCTTTGGCCAGTAATGAATAACCGCAGGAACTGATGATGCCCGCAACTGATCGCCAGCCCAAATATCACCGTATTCTTCTGAAGCTCAGTGGTGAAGCCCTGATGGGTGATGAGGATTTCGGCATTGATCCCAAAGTTTTGGATCGCATGGCTCTTGAAATAGGCCAGCTGGTTGGTATAGGTGTTCAGGTAGGTCTGGTTGTTGGTGGTGGCAACCTGTTCCGTGGGGCTGCTCTGCAGGAAGCCGGAATGGATCGGGTAACCGGTGACCATATGGGTATGCTGGCAACCGTTATGAATGCTCTGGCGCTGCGTGATTCCCTTGAGCGTTCCAATATTAATACTCGTGTGATGTCTGCTATTCCCATGAGTGGTGTCGTAGAGCATTATGACCGCCGACGAGCAGTGCGTTACCTCAACTCCGGTGATGTGGTTATCTTTTCTGCCGGAACTGGTAATCCGTTTTTTACTACGGATTCTGCAGCCTGTCTGCGGGGGATTGAGGTTGAGGTTGATGTTGTGATGAAAGCCACCAAGGTGGATGGCATTTACGACAGCGATCCAATTAAGAATCCTGATGCTGTCAAGTTCGACGAGTTGAGCTATGACGAAGTTCTGGATCGCAAGCTGGGGGTTATGGATCTAACGGCTATCTGTCTGGTTCGTGATCACCAGATGCCTGTTCGGGTTTTTAATATGAATAAACCTGGAGCGCTGCTGAACGTTGTGGTTGGTGGTGACGAAGGAACCCTGGTCACTCCGTAGGATATTTCAGGATGTGATTGGGCAGTCAATGATTTTTATGTGGCAGGGCGGTAGTGTCCTGTACGATTGCTTCGGGAGTGAACGATGATCAATGAAATCAAATCTGATGCCGAAATGCGCATGAGCAAAAGCATTGAAGCTCTGCATCATGCCTTTGCCAAAATTCGTACTGGTCGTGCGCATCCCAGCCTGTTGGAAGGCGTGAAGGTCAGTTATTACGGATCACCTACCCCGCTGAGCCAGGTTGCTAACATCGGTACAGAGGATGCTCGCACCCTGACTGTGCGTGTGTGGGAAAGCTCAATGGTTCCAGAAGTGGAAAAGGCCATTCTGAAATCAGACCTGGGACTGAATCCTTCTGCGGCTGGTGAGGTGATTCGTATTCCTCTGCCAATGCTGACAGAGGAAACCCGTAAAGGTTATACCCGTCAGGCGCGTCAGGAAGCGGAACAGACTCGTGTTTCGATTCGTAATGTCCGTCGTGATGCTATTGCCGACCTGAAAGAGTTGGAGAAAGAGAAAGAGATCAGTGAAGACGAAGAGCGTCGTGGTCAGGACGATGTTCAGAAGATTACCGATCGCTTTATTGCAGAGGTTGAAAAAGCTCTGGAAGCTAAAGAAAAAGATCTGATGGAAATCTGATTCGGCTTCACATTGGGTCAGTCGGTGCGGCGGTATCGGCTGGCGCCAGAGCCGGGTAAACGACTGGTTGTTTTACCCGGTATCGGCACATGTTAGTGACGTGTAGATAATATGACCCAAGCATCTGCTGGCGATAAGCCCGGCGACACGAAACAGGTTATTGGCGCTCGAGAAGGAAACGAAAGTTTTCCGGATGTGGTTCCGCGCCATGTGGCCATTATCATGGATGGCAATAACCGCTGGGCAAAGAAAAATGGGAAGCGAGGACTCAGTGGTCACCGTGCAGGTGTTGAAGCTGTACGACAGGTTGTTGAAGCCTGTGGTGAGTACGGTGTAGAAGTTCTGACCTTGTTTGCCTTCTCCAGTGAAAACTGGAATCGTCCACGGGATGAAGTCCGTGGCTTAATGGAATTGTTTCTTCACGCCCTCAAGCGAGAAGTGAAGCGTTTGCGACGCCATAACATTCGTTTGAAAGTGATTGGCGATATCAGTCAGTTCAGTTCTACTATCCAGAATCACATTCGTCAGGCTGAAATTCAGACGGCGGAAGACTACAAAGTGACTCTGGTTATTGCTGCAAGTTATGGCGGGCAATGGGATATTGTTGAGTCGGCTCGTAAGCTGGCGACTCAGGTTCAGCAGGGCACCCTTGCTCCTGATGATATTTCTCCCGAACTTATTGAAAAGAATCTCTCTACCGGTGAAATTCCTTCCCCGGACCTTCTTATCAGAACCAGTGGTGAACACCGCATCAGTAATTTCCTGTTGTGGCAGTGTGCTTACTCGGAGTTCTACTTCACAGATGTTCTCTGGCCTGATTTTACCCAGGATGAATTTCGCCGGGCTTTGCTGAGTTACAGTCAGCGTCAGCGCCGGTTCGGAAAAACCAGTGAACAGATAGACGCTGAGGCGGTGGTTTAACACGGAATTACTATGTTAAAACAAAGAATTATTACTGGGCTGGCACTCTTGCCCATTGCTCTGGGTGGCGTGTTTTTACTTCCCACGCAATGGTTTGCGATTTTTCTCGGTGCCGTTATTACTTTGGGAGCCTGGGAGTGGGCTAACCTTTCGGGCTTTTCTGCTCAGTGGCAGCGCATTCTTTATGCACTCTTAACCGGCTCGGCGCTGATTGGGTTTTACAGTATGCCAGCCAGTTTCCTTCTGGGGGCCGGGTTGGTGTGGTGGCTGACGGCGCTGATGTTAGTCATCAGTTACCCTGATTCCAGTTCTGCCTGGAAGCTGCGTGCCATTCGTCTGGTTATTGGCTGGGTGGTCTTGATTCCAGCTTGGCGGGGGCTTGTATTCCTGAAAGGGCAAGGGGTTCCAGAGTTTGAGCAGCAGGGCAACGCTTTGATTCTTTATGTGTTTGTTCTGGTGTGGGGTGCTGACGTTGGTGCCTACTTCTCTGGCAAAGCTTTTGGAAAAAGAAAGCTTGCTCCTCACCTGAGCCCAGGAAAAACCTGGGAAGGCGTTATGGGTGGTATGTTGTTGATTACACTGGTTGCCCTTGGGGTGAGCTGGTACCGTGAACTTGCAATGTTTCAGACTTTGGCACTGCTTGCAGTCACCTGGGCCGTTGGCTTGGTATCTGTGCTGGGCGACCTTCTCGAAAGTATGTTCAAGCGCGAACGTGGCATTAAGGACAGCAGTCAACTGTTGCCGGGTCATGGTGGCATCCTTGACCGTATAGACAGTCTTACAGCGGCTGTTCCAGTATTTTCCGTTTTCTGGCTGTTAGCCAACTAAGCAGCGCCACGGGCTGCAGGTTTTCTGCAGTTCGTGGCTCTGGTGCCTACCCTGTCTTCTTGTTTCACTTTTCCTGATTAAAAGAACTTTCAGACTGTCTGATATGAACAGCAGAGATTGTGTATTTGCCGAGCAGCAACAGAGCGTGGCTGCATTTAAGTTTGATGAGGCTGTTGCCCGGGTTTTTCCTGATATGATTCAGCGCTCGGTGCCGGGCTACAGCATGGTGGTTTCCATGATTGGCCTGATTGCCGGGCGCTACGCCCGCAAAGGTACACAGCTTTATGACCTGGGCAGTTCCCTGGGGGCTACTGCTGTAGCTATGCGTCATGGTATTGCTTGCGATGATTGTCGGATAGTCGCGGTTGATAACTCCGAAGCTATGACCAATCGTTGCGAGAAAATTATCCAGGATGATGATGGTACAACACCTGTTGAGGTGGTTTGTGGGGATGTCCGGGATATTACGGTTGAGAATGCATCCATGGCGGCTCTCAACTTCACCCTGCAATTTATTCCTGTTGAAGACCGGTTGCCGTTGCTGAAAAAAATCCGTGATGGGCTGAATCCTGGAGGCGTCCTGGTTCTCTCCGAAAAACTAGCCTTCCCTGATCAGCACCAGACTATCCTTGATACCCTGTATTACGACTACAAACGTGCCAATGGTTATTCGGAGCTGGAGATTAGCCAGAAGCGTACAGCGCTGGAAAATGTGCTGGTGCCGGAATCGCTATCTGATCATAAGGCGCGACTTCTGGAGGCTGGCTTCGCTCATGTGGTGCCCTGGTATCAAGGGTTTAATTTCTGTTCTCTGCTGGCTGTGCGTTAAACGGCTATGGGTGAAGGAAATAGTATGATTGCCGCTCTCTATGATGATCTGTTTCAAGCCATGCTTGGTACCCGCCTTGAGCCTTGGCTGGATACCTTGCGAGATCAACTTCACGAGGTTCTGGTGAATACGCCTCACGGTGATATGTTGCGTTGGCAGGCCTCTCTGGATGGCTTGCCAAAGTTGACTGCAGATCAAGTCAACTTGAATAGCAGTGCTATTACCGCTCGCTCTGATGAGGCGATTTCGGCAGATGTTAAAGAAACGCTGCATATTGCTCTGAAGGGATTATGTCCCTGGCGCAAAGGGCCATTCGATCTTTTTGGTGAATATATTGATACCGAATGGCGCTCTGACTGGAAGTGGGATCGTCTGCAGGAATTCATAGCGCCACTGGCTGGGCGACAGGTGTTGGATGTTGGTTGTGGCTCCGGTTATCACATGTGGCGCATGCTTGGTGATGGTGCTGAAAGAGTGATTGGTGTTGACCCTTCACGTTTGTTTTTGATGCAGTTTGAAGCTGTTAAGTGTTATGTCGGTCGTGAAAAATCAGTGCATTTGCTCCCGTTGAAGATGGAAGATATACCTCCAAAGTTGAAGGCTTTTGATACGGTGTTTTCTATGGGGGTGCTTTACCATCGTAAATCTCCTATTGAGCATTTGCAGGAGCTTCATGGTGCACTCCGTGCTGGTGGTGAGCTTGTTCTGGAAACACTGGTGATTGATGGTGTTTTGGGAGAAGCTCTGATGCCGGAAGATCGCTATGCCATGATGCGTAATGTCTGGTTCCTGCCAAGCCCGGATACTTTGTTGCTATGGTTGCGTCGTGCAGGGTTCCGTAATGCTCGGGTTGTGGATATAAATCGTACGACAACAGATGAACAGCGGCCAACGGAATGGATGGGCTTCAACTCTTTGAAAGATTTCCTTGATCCGGAAGACCCTCGTATAACTGTGGAGGGTCTTCCTGCACCTTTGCGGGCGGTAATCGTTGCTGAAGCCTGTTAATAACGTTTAATCAACAGGTTTCAGGCAAAGGTAATGGGTGTAGCGAGCCATGCTGCGGTATGGCTCCTGTCTGCCATAGATACTTTCTGCTTTTAGAATGTCTTCAAACGAGCTTCGTTTCAGGTCGTGGGGGCGCATGTTGTCGTAGATGCTGCGAATGCCAGTATGAGCCTTGATCTCCATGCCTTCGCTTTGTAGCCAGCGTTCAACATCCTCCGGGTTTTGTGGGTTATCTGGCGTGAGTGTTTTGCCGTTGCCTTTTAATCGGGCGCCAGGGTTGTTGGTATAAACAAAGTTTCCCATCATAAGGTGGCGCCAGATCAGTGCTCTCTTGTTATAAAACAGTACGGAAAGCCAGCCGCCGGGTTTGACTGTTTTTATGAGTGTTTTCAGCGTTTGCTCGGGATGTTCCAGCCATTCAATCACGGCATGAAATAGAATCAGGTCGCCGGGTTCATTAATCTGTTCCGAAAGACCCTGGATTGGCGTGTGGTGAATGGTCAGATCGGTTTTCGGGCTTAAATCCTGAAAGTTAATTTCTGCACGATTCAGCATCTCTCGGGAGATATCACAGAGTGTAACTTTGTGATCTGTCTCTTTTACAAGTTTTGCGCAAAATAAACCGGTGCCACCGCCGGCGTCTATTACATGCTTTAAATCACTGCCGGTGTCAGTAAGCCAAGGGATTCTTTTCTCAAGGTCTTCTCGTATTAAAGATGTACGAATACGGCCTTTGTCTGTGCCGTAAATCTGCCGTTCAAAGCGTTCTGCCAGGGTGTCAAAGTTTCTGTCTGCGGACACCTGTCAGCTCCTGTTAGTTGAAAAAT
The DNA here is from genome assembly GCF_947331445.1 of Parendozoicomonas sp. Alg238-R29. GTDB lineage: Bacteria > Pseudomonadota > Gammaproteobacteria > Pseudomonadales > Endozoicomonadaceae > Sansalvadorimonas. The sequence continues at coordinate 8,207 of NZ_CAMZOG010000061.1, forward strand.
GCACGTTGTTCATTCTACTTCGATCCTTGCATGGATTTCACAAAGTCGACATAAATACTACATAAACTGTCGGTAAGTTTATGAATTCCAAGAATAACAACACAGGTTCATAATAATGAAAGTGCTAATAAAAACAATATTCCTCCTCCCTTTGGTGTTGGTTGCTTCTATACAGGCAGAGACGTCTTCCTTTGATTGTCCGTGCCCACACAATATGGCGCACCGGGGAGCTTCTGGCCTGTTTCCTCAGGCAACGACGGTAGCTTTTGATGAGGCGCTGAGTCGTGGTGCAGATGTTTTGGAAATGGATGTGCAGATCACAGCAGATAATCAGTTGGTTGTTCACCATGATGAAACAACTGAGGCGACGGCAGGTTTAAAAAAGAAAGTGTCGGAAATGACCTTGTCTGAAGTGAAGCAGTTGGATGCCGGACAGGAGTTTACTCTGGATGGTGGGAGCAGTTATCCGTGGAGAAATGCTGGGCTGCGGTTTCTAACCCTCGAAGATGTTGTTAAGCGCTATCCTGGCCAGCGTTTGAATGTGGAGATGAAGCCAGATAACAAGCTGGTGGCACAACTGATGGCCAGTGAAATCGCACGATTGCAGATTGAAGATCGCATTGTTGTTGCCAGTAGTAACAGTACGCCCATGAAAGAGTTCCGTCAGCTGACCAGCGGGCAAATTCCAACCAGCGCTTATACCGGAGAAGTGGCCAGAGCTATGTTTGCATGGTTTTTTGGAGCAGGCGAAACGATCAAACCTGAATACAGGGCTATCCAGATGCCAATGAGTATTGCCTCAAGGCCTTTCGTGGAGTTCTTACAGAATAAAGGCGTAAAGGTTCATATCTGGACTGTGAATGAGCGCAAGGATATCGAGCGGATGCTGGATATCGGCGCTGACGGCATTATCGGTGACTATCCGTTGCTGACGGAGCAGATTCTGGTCGAAAAAGGCTTACGTTAATTTTTTGATGAGTGTCTCTGGGTTCTGCTATGCCTTTCAGGCTGGTGGAACCATCTCTATATAAAAGCTACTCTGCGTTAAAGGTGAGCCTTTATCGTCAATCCTGAATTTTGTTCCTGTATCCATTCTTTGAAAATAAAGGGTAAGATTTATTGGGACAGGGGCCAAGATTTTTCTAAATCCGGTTTGCCTGTTTCGCATTCTCTGTGCGAGCATTATAAATTAATGTTTATTTTGACTTGCTGATCGGTATAGAAGAGATTTTCTCTGCATGGATTCAATCCAGACAATTGTTGCTTTCATTATTACCTTGGGGCTACTCGTGAGTGTTCACGAGTATGGCCATTTTTGGGTTGCCCGCCGCTGTGGTATCAAAGTTATACGTTTCAGTGTTGGGTTTGGTCGGCCGCTGTTTCGCTGGCGCGATAAACTGAATACTGAATATGTCATCGCCATGATTCCTCTTGGTGGCTATGTGAAAATGCTTGATGAGCGGGAAGACCCTGTTCCTGAGCATGAACGGCATATGTCATTTAACAGCAAATCTGTCTGGTCGCGGATTGCTGTCGTCGCGGCTGGTCCGATAGCCAATTTCTTGCTGGCTATTGTCGCCCTCTGGATAATGTATATGGTTGGCGTGAGAGCTGTTATTCCAGTAGTTGGAAGTGTTCTGCCTGATTCTCCGGCAGATAAAGCAGGACTGATGGTAAACTCGGAAATTACCGCTGTGGATGGCAGAGCAACTAGCAGTTGGAATGATGTTAACATGGCTTTGCTGCAGTCTATCGGTGAAACTAAAACCATTTCTCTTGCCGTTCACCCGTTCTCCTCTCCAGCGTCTGTACCAGAAATGAAAGATATTTCTGTAAAAAACTGGTTGGTGGGTGACGAGCAACCAAGCCCGGTTCGAGGGTTAGGGATTGTGCCCTGGTCTCCAGATGTTCCTGCTGTTATTGGTCAAATCGTACCCGACCTTGCTGCTGAACGTGCCGGCTTGCAGAAAGGGGATAAAGTTATTGCCATGAATGGTGCTGCGGTTAACAACTGGGAAGATTGGGTTGGTGAGATTCGCAGTAGTATGGGAAAACCTCTTGAAGTTACAGTGGAAAGAAACGGTCAGCGTATTACTATTGATCTGATTCCCGGGGAAAAATCATTAGCCGATGGCACAAAAATTGGTTACATTGGTGCAGGATCAAGTCCTTTTACGTGGCCTGAAGATCACGTTCGGGAGATTCGCTTTGGTCCGGTTGCTGCACTGGGGGTAGCCGCCGAAGAAACAGCATCGTTATCCTTCTTGATGGTAGATTCGCTCCGCAAGATGATAACGGGATTGGTATCAGTCAGTAACCTGAGTGGACCAATCACCATTGCTCGTGCAGCCGGGGCTTCTATTAAATCAGGCTTTGAAAGCTTTCTTGGTTTTCTTGCCATGTTAAGTGTAAGCCTTGGTGTTATAAATTTGCTGCCGGTGCCGGTACTCGACGGTGGTCATCTTCTGTATCATTTTGTAGAACTGATCAGAGGGAAGCCTTTGTCGGAGAAGGCGCAGATGTTTGGTATGCGAATCGGACTGGCGCTGATACTCGGTGTTATGTTTGTTGCCATTTTTAACGACCTGAGTCGACTGTGACCCTTCCGGGGGATAAGAGACCATTATCTGGAAGAACGGATTCCATGAAGCGATTATTACTGCCACTCGTCGCCGGAAGCATGCTCGCCGGACAGGCTAGTGCTTTTGTAGTAAACGATATCCGTCTTGACGGCCTGCAGAGGGTGTCTGCGGGTACCGTATTTAATATTTTGCCTGTATCCATTGGTGACGATGTCGACAGTCAGTCTATTGCAGATTCTGCAAAGGCCCTGTTTCGAACGGGTTACTTTCAGGATATCCAGCTGGGCCGTGATGGCGATGTGCTGGTTGTCACCATGGTGGAAAGACCCTCGATCAGCAAGATCGAGATCGAAGGCAACAAGGCGATCAAATCAGAAGATCTTCTCAACGGACTGAAACAGTCCGGTCTGGCAGAAGGCGAAATTTTCCAGCAAGCGACGCTGGAAGCTATTCGGATGGAGCTGGAGCGGCAGTACGTCGCCCAGGGGCGCTATGGTGCCCGCATCGAAGCTGAAGTGAAGCCACTTCCCCGGAACCGGGTAGCCATTACCATCAAGGTGCGGGAAGGTAAGGTTTCAACTATCAATGATGTCAATATTGTTGGTGCCAGTGTTTTTGAAACGCAAGACCTTGTTGATTTGTTTGAGCTGAAAGCATCCAACTGGTTGTCCTGGTATTCCAGTGATGACAAGTACTCCCGGGAAAAACTTTCCGGTGATATTGAAAGGCTGCGTTCCTATTACCTTAACCGTGGTTATATCAACTTCAATATTGTTTCCACGCAGGTTTCCATTACCCCCGATAAAGAAGGTGTTTACATTACTGTAAACATTGATGAGGGGGAGAAGTATACGGTTAATGACGTAAAACTTGCTGGTGATCTTGCAGTAGAACGCAGCGAAGTAGAACCGTTGTTGCTGGTTAAGCCAGAACAAACCTTCTCCCGTCAGTTGATGACGACTACGGAGGAGCTGGTTACACGCAGATTGGGCAATGAAGGTTATACCTTTGCGAATGTTGCCGGTATTCCTACGCCGAATCACGAAAACAATACTGTAGATATCACCTTTTTTGTTGAGCCAGGCCGCAGAGCTTATGTGCGTCGTATTAACTTCAGCGGTAACCTGAAAACCGAAGATGAAGTGCTGCGTCGTGAAATGCGTCAGATGGAAGGTGCATCTGCGAATACCGCCAAGATAGATCAGTCCAAGGCGCGCCTTGGCCGGTTGGGCTACTTTAAGCAGGTTGATGTAGAAACCACGCCAGTGCCTGGTACTGGTGATCTGGTCGATGTGAACTACACAGTTGAAGAACAGCCTTCTGGCTCCATTACTGCCAGCCTTGGTTTCTCCCAGTCTGACGGATTGATCATTGGTGGTTCTGTCAGTCAGGATAATTTCCTGGGTTCTGGTAACCGGGTGTCCCTGTCTGCAAACACCAGTGATACTCGTAAGCTGTACAGCTTCTCCTTCAATGATCCGTACTTCACTGTCGATGGTGTGAGTCGTGGCTACAGCCTCTATTACAGTGAAACGAATTATGATGATGACGATGATGTCACTAACTACAACGTTGACACCATGGGTGCTGATGTAACGTTTGGTTATCCCATCTCTGAAATTACCAGTGTCCGGTTTGGTGCGGGTGTCGAAAATAACCAGCTGAAAGAAGGTTCTGACCCCGCTGTTGAGGTAACAGAATTCCTTAGACGGGAAGGTGATACCTTTAATAACTTTAAGGCAAACCTCGGCCTGTACCAGTCCACATTGAATAACGGTTTACTGCCTACCCGGGGTTGGTCACAAAGTGTCTCCGCTGATGTGACTGTGCCGGGCAGTGATCTAACATTCTATAAGCTGAATTACCGTGGTCAGTACTTTAGGCCTCTGACTAAGAGTCTGACTCTGCGCCTGGCTACTCGTCTGGGTTACGGTGGCGCCTACGGTAGCACCTCTGAACTGCCATTCTTTGAAAACTTCTATGGTGGTGGCTTCGGTTCTGTCAGGGGTTATAAAGACAACACGTTAGGTCCAAGAACCCGCCAGGCGGATGGGGAATATGATCCGATCGGTGGTAACGTGATTGTTGAAAGCTCGGTTGAAGTTTTGTTCCCGCTGCCCTTTATCAAAGATCAACGCCAGTTGAGAACGTCTGTGTTCTTTGACGTTGGTAACGTATTTGATACTGACTGCAGCGATACCAATACCACCAGCGCTCAGAATACTGTGAGAAACTGTTACAAGCCGTCTTTCACCGATATGCGTTACAGTGTTGGTGTTGGCTTAACATGGATTACGCCAATGGGGCCGTTGACCTTCAGTCTCGCGAAAGCTCTGAAGGAAGAGGGTGAGGATGAATCCCAAGTGTTCCAGTTCTCTCTGGGTACCCCATTCTAAATATCTGCTTCTATGTCTGAGTGTTGGAGTTAGTATTTGAAGGATGACATAACAGGGGTAAGGCGTTAGCCTTGCCCCTGTTGTTTATCAAAGTTACGTACAATAGATGCCCGGTCTGCAAAAGTCCGTGGCAATGGTAAAATGGAGTATCCATAGAGTGAATGCAGGAGTTAAAGGCTTGCGTAGTCTGAAATATATCGCAATGGCTGCTGTTCTGGCTGCCCCTCTGGCTCAAGCTGGTGGCATTGCAGTTGTGAATTCTCAAAAAGCCCTACTTGAATCCAGCCCGGCTAGAGCTTATGCCAAGGTTTCTGAGGAAAAATTCAGCACCCAGGTGAAAAACCTGCAGAAAGTGGAAGCTGAATACCGTGAAATGGCTTCCAAACTTGAGCGTGATGGCGCAACTATGAGCGAAGCTGAGCGTTCCAAGGTACAGCTGGAACTGCGTCGTAAGCAGGAAGATTTCCAGTATCAGGCTCGTTCCTTGCAACAGGAAAAAGCCCAGGCTGATCAAGCTGAACTGGATCGTATTCGTCCCAAGCTTGAACAGGCTATCTCTGCCGTTGCTGAAGCGGGTGGTTATGATGTGATTGTTGAAGAGGCCACTGTACGCTATTCCAAGCCTGGCCTGAATATCACCAGTAAGGTTATCGAAAAGCTGAACGGTCTGGCTAAGGCCAAGTAACAAAAGCGAATATTACAGAAGCGAATAGTGATGAAATCTGTAAAGCAGTACTCGCTGGCAGAGTTAGCCGAATTTTTACAGGTCGAGGTGAAGGGGGATGCCAGCTGTGTTGTCAGTGGTATCTCTACACTTCAGGACTCAGTCTCCGGCACCTTATCTTTTCTTGCTAACCCTGCCTACGAAAAGTATCTGGCAGGAACTAAGGCGGCGGCAGTGTTGTTGTCTCCCGAAATGGCGGAAGGTTTTGCCGGTAATGCCCTTGTTATGAAAAACCCTTACCTTGGCTTTGCAAAAGTCAGCCGTCTGTTTGAGCGGGGCGATGGTGAGCAGGTGGGTATTCACGCAACTGCATTTGTGGATCAAACAGCTGAAGTTGCTGAAACTGCCTGGATCGGCCCGGGTGCAGTGATTGAATCTGGCGTACGTGTAGAGGCAGGAGTGCGGGTTCTGGCTAATACTGTTGTTGGCAGTGACTGCATTATTGGTGAGGGTACGATTCTCAAGGCCAATGTTACCCTTTGTCACGGAGTTACCGTTGGCAAGAGAGTTATAATCCACAATGGTGCTGTGGTTGGTGCTGATGGTTTTGGCTTTGCCAACCAGAGCGGCAAATGGGTGAAAATTGCCCAGCTTGGCGGTGTAGTGATTGGTGATGATGTTGAGATCGGTGCCAATACGACAATTGATCGTGGAGCGTTGGATAACACCATTATTCACGATGGGGTAAAGCTGGATAACTTGATTCAGATTGCCCATAACGTAGAAATTGGTTGTAACACGGCCATCGCTGGTTGTACTGGAATCTCTGGCAGTACCAAGATTGGCAGCGGTTGTACTATCGCTGGTGGTGTGGGTATCGCTGGTCATTTGAGCATTGCTGATGGTGTGCATGTGGCCGGAATGGCGATGATTAGTAAGTCCATTACTGAGTCGGGTACAGTCTGGTCATCCGGTAGTGTAGGCACTATGCCGGTGAAGGATTGGCGACGGAGTACGGTGCGTTTTCGTCAGCTGGATGAAATGGCTAAGCGAATTCGTGCTCTTGAGAAGAAGGGCGAATGAGCTTTTCCTCGCCCTTCTGCTAAAACAAAGCCGGCTTAAGTCGGTTTTGTTTTATGTGAGGTATGGGGAAAGCCTGTGAGGGAGGGGGTTTTATGATCATGGGGATTGAGGAGATTCAGGAGCTGCTGCCCCAGCGTTACCCATTTTTGTTGGTCGATCGGGTGGTAGGTGTTGACCTGAAGAAGAACACCATTGACTGTTACAAGAATGTGACCGCCAATGAGAACTTTTTCAATGGCCATTTTCCCGGGCACCCCATTATGCCGGGTGTGCTTATTGTTGAGGCGATGGCGCAGGCAGCAGGGTTGCTGGGCTTTAAAATGGCGAACAAGCAGCCTGGTGATAATTCGGTTTACTACTTTGCTGCTGCGGATAAAGTGCGATTTAAAATGACTGTAGTTCCAGGGGATAGATTGCAATTAACGGCGGAATTTCTGGCAGAAAAAAGAGGGATATGGAAATTTTCCTGTCAGGCACTTGTTGATGGTAGAATAGCCAGTTCTGCTGTTATTACTTGTGCGAAAAAGGAAATCTGACCTTGATCGACTCCCGTGCCGTTATCCACCCATCCGCGCGGTTGGCCGATGATGTAGAGGTAGGACCGTTCACCACTATTGGCCCAGATGTAGAAATCGGGCCTGGTACGAAGATCCACTCCCATGTCGTCATCAAAGGGCCAACGACCATTGGCCGGAACAACACCATTTACCAGTTTTCGTCGGTAGGTGAAGATTGCCAGGATAAAAAATTCCATGGAGAATCCACTCGCCTTGAAATAGGTGACAATAATATTATTCGTGAAGGCTGTACTCTCCACCGCGGAACCGTACAGGACAACAGCCTGACCAAGATCGGCAGTAACAATCTGCTGATGGCTTATGTTCATGTGGCCCACGACTGCATAGTTGGCGATAACTGCATCCTTGCCAATAACACGGCTCTGGCTGGCCATGTTGTTGTTGATAGCAATGTTATTCTTGGTGGTTTCACAACAGTTCACCAATTCTGCAGAATCGGGCAGGGTAGTATGACTGCTGCTCAGACCGGCCTTTTCAAAGATCTTCCTGCCTACATTATGGCCAGTGGTAATCCAGCCGCGCCTCACGGTATGAACTTTGAAGGTATGCGTCGCCGGGGTTGGAGTGATGAAACGATTCGTACTCTGCGCCATGCTTACAAGGCTATTTACCGTCAAAACCTGAAGCTGAGTCAGGCGCTGGAAGTTCTGCAGGGTATGGTTGATAAGGCACCTGAAATTAAAATTTTGGTTGATAGCCTGGAATCATCCACTCGTGGAATTGTGCGTTAATTTTTGTACTTAAAGTTCCTATCAGAAGCTTTTATGCCGAAAGACCGTATGCCTGACACGCCTTCAAATATGGCTGCGCCCCGAATATTTGCTATTGTTGCCGGAGAGGCCTCCGGCGATATTCTTGGTGCGGGATTGATTAAGGCGCTGAAGCAGCGCTGCCCCGATGCTCGGTTTGTTGGCATTGGAGGCCCTCTGATGATGGCTGAGGGTTTTGAAAGCCTTTTTCCGATGGATCGACTGTCGGTTATGGGGCTGGTAGAAGTACTTGGTCGTTTGAAGGAGTTATTGGGTATTCGCAAAAACCTTCGGGAAAACTTTATCGCCATTCCTCCAGCGGTGTTTATTGGCATAGATGCTCCCGATTTTAACCTGCCCCTTGAGCGCAAGCTTCGTGATGCCGGTATTGCCACTGTTCATTATGTGAGCCCCTCTATCTGGGCCTGGCGCCAGAAACGGGTTTTGAAAATCCGTGAAGCCGTTGATCATATGTTGTGCCTGCTGCCTTTCGAGGCAGAGGTGTATGAGAAATATAGTGTTCCGGCGACTTTTATCGGGCATCCGTTGGCGGATCAGATTCCGCTGGAAGAAGACGATGTTGAAGCCCGTAAAGTTCTAGGCTATGGCTCTGATGAAATCCTTGTTGGGGTTTTGCCTGGCAGCCGCTCTGGTGAGGTGAAAAGGCTTGCGCCATTGTTTCTGGAAGCTATCAAGGTAATGCTGTCTTCCCGTCCGGAGCTGAGGTTTGTGATTCCTTGTGCGAATAAACAGCGCCGGTTGCAAATTGAAGGTTTTCTGGAAGAACAAGGAATTGAGCTTCCCGTTCAGCTTGTGGATGGCAAATCCCATGAAGTGATGTCGGCAGCCAATGTTCTGCTAATGGCGTCAGGGACGGCCGCTCTTGAGGGATTGCTGCATAAAAAACCGATGGTTATCAGCTACCGGGTAAACGCACTGACTTTTGCCATTATGAAGCGGCTGGTAACTGTTGAACATGTCTCTCTGCCTAACCTGTTGGCTGAACGGGAAATTATTCCTGAATTGTTGCAGGATGATGCCACTCCGGAATCTCTCGCAAAAGCAACGTTGCAGTGGATTGAAGATAAAGAGAAGAGTTGCAACCTGGTTGCAGAGTATCACCGTATTCACAATATGCTGAAGCAGGATGCCAGCAGTCGTGCGGCTGATGCTGTTATAGGCGTTATCGATAAATTCTCTTCTTCTGCTCAGAAAGTTAACGGGTCGGAGGCAACTGTGCATGAGTGAATGGGTTCAGACTGGGCTTGAGTTTTGTAAGGATTCTGGGCCGGAAGACATTATCGCAGGGGTTGATGAGGTGGGTCGTGGCCCGCTTTGTGGGGCTGTGGTCACTGCAGCTGTAGTACTAGATCCTGAACGCCCGATTGCTGGATTGAATGATTCAAAAAAGCTCAGCGAAAAAAAGCGTGATGTACTGTTTGATGAGATCAGGGAGAAGGCCATTTCCTGGTCTGTAGGACGTTGCGAGGTTGAAGAGATCGATCGGCTGAATATTCTGCAGGCCACTATGGTTGCCATGCAGCGTGCGGTGGCCGGACTTTCTGTTAAACCTACTCTGGTTTTGGTTGATGGTAACCGTACCCCTGAATTTGGCTGCCCAGCCCGTGCCGAGGTGAAAGGTGATGGTCGTATAGCAGAAATTTCTGCTGCATCTATTATCGCCAAGGTGGTACGAGACCGGGAAATGATTGAGCTGGATAGGAAGTACCCTGGCTATGGCATTGCAGGTCATAAAGGTTATCCTACCAAAGCGCATATGGAAGCGCTGAAAGCACTCGGTGTTACGCCTATCCACCGTCGCTCTTTCAAACCTGTGCGTGAGTGTCTGGAGTCATAATCCAGGCACGATTTAGGTTTCCTCCTATTCTCCATCATCTCCCATACGCAAAAACAGTCTCTGCTGGTATGATTATCTGATTATCTGTTAATCATCTCGAGACCTCAATGTCAGCCCACCCTTCCCAGTTTGTTCACCTGCGTGTTCACAGTGAATTTTCACTGATCGACAGTCTTGTGCGCATAAAGCCTCTGATTAAAACCGTGGCCGATATGGGAATGCCTGCCATAGCCATGACTGATCAGGCCAATATGTGCTCTCTGGTCCGCTTCTATCAGGGGGCCCAAGGGAGTGGTATTAAACCGCTTTGTGGCTGTGATGTCTGGGTTGAAAATGTTGTTCCAGAAGAGCCGCCCACTCAGTTGGTTCTTCTGTGCATGAATACTGAGGGCTATAAAAATCTGTTGGAGTTGGTCTCTGAAGGTTTCCAAAAAAACCAGCATCAGGGTAAGTCAATTCTCAAACGTGAGTGGATTCTTGAGCGCAATCAGGGTCTGATCGCGCTGTCTGGAGGGCGTCGTGGAGAGATTGGCCAGGCTTTGCTTGGTAGTCATCCTGAGCAGGCTAATGACTTAATGGAGCAATGGTTACAGGCGTTTGGTGACCGCTTCTATCTTGAGCTTCAGCGAACTGAGCGTTCGGGTGAAGAAGAATATCTGCATGCCGCTGTTGACTTGGCAATCCGTATGGATGTGCCGGTGGTGGCTACCAATGATGTTATGTTCCTGTCTCAGAGTGACTTTGAAGCTCATGAGGCTCGGGTCTGTATTGGTGAGAGTCGCGCGTTGGACGACCCGCGCCGTCCGAAGAGTTATTCTGATCAGCAGTATCTGAAAACCCCTGATGAAATGTGCGAACTGTTTTCAGATATACCTGAAGCGGTTGCCAATACTGTAGAAATTGCCCGCCGGTGCAGTGCTGATGTGCCACTTGGCACTTACTATCTGCCAGACTTTCCTATTCCTGAAGGGAAGACTATGGAGCAGTACTTTCGAGACTTTTCTGCAGAAGGTCTGGAAGAGCGGCTTAAGTTTATTCTTGACCCTGATGCGGAAGATTATGAGGAGCGACGTAAGCTTTATTACGACCGTCTGAATTTTGAGCTGGATATTATTCTGCAGATGGGATTCCCTGGTTATTTTTTGATCGTAATGGACTTTATTCAGTGGGGTAAGGATAACGGTGTTCCGGTAGGGCCAGGGCGTGGTTCTGGTGCTGGATCTCTTGTTGCTTACGCTCAGAAGATAACCGACCTCGACCCTTTGCAATATGATCTTCTGTTCGAGCGATTCCTGAATCCAGAACGTGTATCCATGCCTGACTTTGACGTCGACTTTTGCATGGATGGCCGAGATCGGGTTATCGACTATGTGGCTGAAACTTATGGTCGTAATGCGGTTTCCCAGATTATTACCTTCGGTACTATGGCGGCCAAAGGTGTTGTAAAAGACGTTGCCCGTGTACAGGGCAAGTCTTATGGCATGGCCGACAAGCTCTCCAAATTAATTCCTTTTGAGGTGGGCATGACCCTCAACAAGGCTTTTGAACAGGAAGAAAGCCTGCGGGAGTTTCTTGAAAATGATGAGGATGCCCGGGAAGTCTGGGACATGGCCCTTAAGCTGGAAGGTATTACCCGAAACGTTGGTAAGCATGCTGGTGGTGTAGTTATCGCCCCGACTAAGCTGACCGATTTTGCGCCACTGTATTGTGATGAAAACGGTCAGGGGCTGGTTACCCAATATGATAAAAACGATGTAGAAACTGCGGGCCTGGTTAAGTTTGACTTCCTTGGCCTGCGAACCCTCACAATCATTGACTGGGCTCTGAAAATGATAAACCCCCGTCTTGCGCGTGAGGGGAAAGAGCCGATCGATATTATGCAGATCGATTTGGAAGACCCGGTTTCTTATGACCTGTTAAAGGCAGCAGAAACAACAGCGGTTTTCCAGTTGGAATCCCGGGGCATGAAGGACTTGATTAAACGCCTTCAACCTGATTGCTTTGAAGATATTATCGCCCTTGTAGCCTTGTTCCGCCCGGGACCATTGCAATCCGGCATGGTGGACAACTTCATTAATCGTAAGCATGGACGGGAAAAGATTTCCTATCCCGATGTGCAGTGGCAGCATGAGTGGCTGCAACCGATTCTTGAGCCTACCTACGGCATTATCCTGTATCAGGAGCAGGTTATGCAGATTGCCCAGGTTTTGGCTGGTTATACGCTGGGTGGGGCAGATATGTTGCGCCGGGCTATGGGTAAGAAAAAGCCTGAAGAGATGGCCAAGCAGCGGGCCGGATTCGAAGCAGGTGCTGTTGCACAGGGGATAGATGGCGAACTGGCCATGAAGATCTTTGACCTTGTGGAAAAGTTTGCCGGTTATGGTTTCAACAAATCTCACTCTGCCGCCTATGCCTTGGTTTCTTATCAAACTCTTTGGCTGAAAAAACACTTCCCGGCTGAGTTTATGGCGGCGGTTATGTCGTCGGATATGCAGAACACTGATAAGGTAGTGACCTTTATCGAAGAGTGTCGGAATATGAAGCTGGAGGTTCTGCCTCCGGATGTTAACAGCGGTGATTATCTCTTCGATGTGAATCGTGACGGTCATATCGTTTATGGGCTTGGAGCCATCAAAGGTGTTGGTGAAGGCCCGATTGAGGCGATTGTTGCAGCTCGAAAAGAAGGCGGTAAATTTAAAGATCTGTTTGATTTCTGCCAGCGCATAGACAGTAAGAAGGTTAATAAGCGTTGCCTTGAAGCTTTGATACGTTCAGGAGCTTTTGACAATCTTGGCCCCTCCCCAGAGCTTAAGAACCTGAATATAAACCGGGCGATTCTCGACTCTTCCATGGAGGAGGCCGTCAAAGCTGCAGATCAGTCAGCTCGCAGTGCGGCAGGTGGTCTTGGCGATTTGTTTGGTGGTCTGGCTCCCTCTGAAGATGAAAATGCCTATGACAAATATATGGGCGCTCGCGAATGGCCAGATAAAGAACGCCTTCGCGGTGAGAAGGATACCCTTGGCCTTTATTTGACCGGGCATCCTATTGATGAGTATGAAAAAGAGATTCGTCACTTTGTTCGTAACCGGGTCTGTGACCTTCAGCCAGCCCGGGACAACATCAATATTGCTGGTTTGATTGTCAATATGCGGGTTATGAAAAACAAGCGTGGCGATAAGATGGGTTTTCTGACTCTGGATGATCGCAGTGGCCGAATTGAAGTGTCCGTGTTCTCTGATACTTTTGCCAAGCATCAACACTTGCTGGTGAAGGATACTCTGGTGGTTGTGGAGGGAGAGGTCAGCTTTGATGATTACTCCGGTTCTATTAAAGCCAATGCTCGTAAGGTAATGAGCCTGGTTGAAGCTCGCAGCCAGTATGTGAAAGAGTTGGAAGTGGGTATGGATGAAGCCGACTGCTCTGGCAACTTTACCGCTTCACTGCAGAAACTTCTGTCGGATCATGCTGGCAGCACACCCGTGGTTATCCAGTTTGAAAAAGATGATGCCAAAGGCCGGATTCAATTGGGAGATGATTGGGGAATAAGCCCGGGAGATGAACTGGTACAGTTGCTTCGGGATCGTTATGGAAAAGAGCGGGTCAAGGTGCTGTATTCCTGACCCACTTTAATACATTAGCTGTTGGTCAGGCTGTTTCTTGCGCGGTTTAACAGATCATTCAGATGTTTCTCAGCTCCGCTGTGATAGCGGGATTTTGGAAACTCCTGGGTAATCTGGCGTAGAAGTAGCAAGGCTGTATGTCGATCGTTGCTGCTGACGTTTTCTTGGTTCAGCAAAATAAGTGCTTTCTGGTAGAGAGCTGCCGCACGAAAGTCATCAGGCATAGCAGCTTCGTTGTATACCAATGTGTATAGTTCCAGAGCATCTGGAATCCGCCTCTTAACAATCGCCCGGCGGGACAGTGGGTTCATATCCTGGTCTAGCTTTTCGTATTCTTTGCGCAGATCAATAGCTGTTCTTTCCCACTCCTGGAGCCTTTCAGCTGGAGTCATTTTAATGGGATTGTTCTGGAGGGCTTTGACCTTGGCGATTTGCGGACGGGCGAAGTCTGCACCTCTGCTGTTCGGAAATTCCTTAACGATACGGTTCAGGTAGTTCAGGGACTTTTCATAATCCCTGTCAACGTTATAACTGCTTTTGTAAATCATGGCGATTTGGTGGAGGGTAAGAGCCTTTATATCGTCACCGAAGCCCGGGGTGTTATAACCCTGGAGATAAAACTGTTCCGCTTCGCTGGATTTTCCCTTGGCAACAGCTCTGACTGACAGGGTCAGCATATCGCCTTCTTCATCGATGATGGCATCAATGAGCTTACCTTTCAGGTCTTCGTGACGGGCAAATTCTCTGGTGCTCAGTTCTGCAACATAAACCGGAGTTGTTGCCGCGCAGGCTGTCAGAAATACGCTGAAAAGAAGGGTAAGGATAAGGCCGGTGTTACCGGATTTCTGGTCTGCTGGCATGCTCACTCCATGGGCTGGATGTTGTTATTTGTCGGGATGATAACATCTTGCCGGACAGTTTTTTTGAGTGCATTGACCGTCGAGTCATGATTATGAGCAAATAATTTTTCTGGAATGAATAACACCATTTCTTATTACCGTTTCTGATTGTTTTTTTCTTACTGGAATTAGATATCGGTTATCTAGACAAAACAGTTTTAAATCCTTTCTTTCGAGCTGCTCTAGTATTCAGTGTGAAGTATCCGTAGTCCCCCGCTTCCCGCGGGATGTTCGATAGTCCCGGGAAGTGTTAAGGGGTGGTGTGACCGACGGAATAATCGTCTTTTCAGCATGTGTTCATGCGGAAAGGCCGGTTTCTGACGATGTTTCCAGATTCCAGAATGAAGATAAATCTGGTGGCGCAAATTGTCCGAATGCAGCAGGGATGTTTCGGTGATGTCAAAAAAAGCGTTCACGCAGGCTCCATTGCCTTTCCATGGTGACAGTCTTAGTAGTTACTTAAAGGTTTATAACCGGCGTACTGGCAGGGAGTTGGGTTATCTCGGCAATATCAGCACTAACGGCCTGATGCTGATTACCCGCTGGCGCATGCAGTGTGAAGCCGAGTTTAATATGCGTATTGTTTTACCTGAGCCGATGTTGGGTAAAAAGTACGTTGATTTCGATGCCCGCTGTCAGTGGTGTCGGCCGGATATTGATGCTGAGAGTTTTGACTCTGGTTATGTCGTCTTAACCAGTACAGTCAATTACGATCTGCTGATTTCTGCTCTTCAATACTACTTCTCATTTTCTGACGATTAACGGACTCCCTATAGGGTGATAAGCTGTATCAGTTATCTCCCTTATGGAACTCCGTTGTGGCGCAGTCTTTCTACTTCTACGATTTAGTTTCTAGCCTTTCCAACTCTTTCCCGTCCCTTTGATGCCAGTCTTGATCTAACGATAGCGTAAAACGTCATTTTTTTAATGTACGCAAATATGTACACAGTTTTAAAGCGTGTCTATTTGTTTGGAATCATCTGCATAGGCGAACTGTTTTTCTGACGTATATACCATTGCTTGGACTGTTTATCCGACCTTATAGTCAATTTTCGTCTACATAAAAGTCGGATAAACAGCGATTATGGGCTTAAGCGGATCGTGTCATGGATGCTGGTGTTATATGCTCGCCTTCCTCTGCACGGCGGCAGTCATGAACGCTTGGCCATCTCTGATTTCAACCTTTCCAAGACAGTGAGTTGTTTCCCCACTGATAGCCGAGTTCGCCGGCATGGTCAGTAGAGCGATCCGACCAAGAAACTCTGAAATGTCTTCAAGGTCGCCAAACTTATCTTCAGCAAATTCCATAACTTCATCCCAGATGCAACCTTCAGCATTCTCATCAAACTTGTCTGGGTACGCAGCAACGATCAATTCAAAGAGTTCAAGATCATCAACTGGCTTCACGTTTTTAATATTCATTATTCTTTTCCTTAATTATTGAATCGCATATAACAAAAGCTTTATGGCGCTACGCTGGGACGCCTACGGCGCCCCATAAGCAGGGGTTATGTGTATCGTTCTTTAGTACAAAAAACTTTCTCGCCTTTGTAGCCACCTTCAACCAAGTGAAACTCCATCGGCTTACTTCCTACCGGCCAAGGTTTGTGCTTTTCTGTAGGCCACCCAGCTTGGCAGCCTTGGCATTGGTTAATCGGGGCACCACAATCTTGACACCAGCCAAGAGGTATTATTGGCGCGGCAACCCCTTTAGGCGTGTATGGGTTTGGCGACTTACAGCCACACATAACAAGCCGTTCTACAGTCGGACTTGCTGCTGTGTCGCAGCTTTTTGGCTCTGCCTTACATATAGAATCTGTCATGTAACTTTCCTCTGGTTTTCTTTACACGCAAGCCCGTAAACAGTGAGGTTATATGGCTCAATCATTTTCGCAGTTTTGGTCAAAGTCATTGACAGAATAAGTCGCATCTCTGAGCGCCTTGACTGCCTGCTCTGTTCGTTCCTTATCTACTCCGTCGTATCGAAATACGGTTCTAGCCTGCCAGTGAACATCACGCAATAGCTTTATTTCTCGCTCCTGTCTGGCGATTGTATCGGCTGCTTTATTCAACAGACCGGAAACATGAGTCGCTACCTCAGCGGGAGTTTCAAGGTAATTTGCCGATGCGGCTTTTCTCAGTTCTTTTAAATCCATCTTCTAATTCCTTTGTAAACCACCACATAACAAGAGCTTCCATCCGACCTCCTTCGGCGGCGAATGAAGCAGGGGTTATACGCTTGGTTCGACTTCTGGCTTCCGGTCTACCCGTGAATGATTTTCATCAAAGTACGCTTGAGGGTTTGTTGCATGAGGCTCGTCCTCCGATGGGATTAAGCCAGGGCCACACAATCCGTTGTGTACCCACACCATCGCCGCGTCAGCGCCTTCGCCATGCTTCCACTCAATCCATGCTGATTGCTGACCCACTATATTGTTGTGAAGGCAAGTCAGTAAGGATTTGTTGTTTTCTTCTAGCTCTTTAATCCTTTGTTCTTGCTTCAAGCTTTTTTGGTAGAGCTTCCCAGCTTGTTTAGGGGAAAGTCTCATGATCATTTCTACAGGCATTGCTTTAATTCCTTGATTGCTTCTCGTATAACAACACGCTGGGCAGGACGCTGGCGCGCCCGGCAGCTCGGGGTTATGTGTCCCATACATCCGGCATTGGGGTGTAACGCCCTCTTGCCATCTTTCGTCCACACTTTTCACAGGGGTGTGTCACATGGAGCTCACAGAAATTTGAACAAGGCTCGCCATCTTCAACAGTTCGCTTTTTTCCCGTTTTATTCTTACGCATAGGTAACAACTGGTTCATATACTGTTCTTCCTTCGTTTCTTGCCCCTTCAATAATTGAAATCCTATCAATGGCAATACAGGTGGGTCGTCCAGCAAGAGGACATAAAAACACTCTATAACCGTCTTTTGCCATGCTCAGGCATGATTCAACAAACTCATCTTCTGATTCTGTGCATACAGAACCATCACTCATTTTTTCTTTGTAGTATTTTCTTAATTCTTGTTCTGACATTTTCATTCACCTTTAAACTCATACACATAACAAAAGCTTCCATTCGACCGCCTTCGGCAGCGAATGAAGCAGGGGTTATGCGCACTTAATAACACCCTTGAGAATCTGAAAAACTATCATTGATAAGATGGGTTCGCTCACTCTCTGAGACTGCTCTTGCATTCTCTTTCGCTTCTTTTGCTACACAAGATAGGCAGTAGTATTCGCCATCGTTTTCAAAAGGGTCTGTCCTTCTCCAATAAAGCTGGTGAGGTACTTCTTTGCATTTTTCGCACGGCTCGCTATCACCAGAAAAGTCGCATTTAACGAAACCTGTTTTCTGTAATGCTTTCTCTAATATTTTCATCTTAAATGCCTGCCTCTATCGCATAACAAAAGGTTCGTTGCGACGCCTACGGCGCGCCACAACCAGGGGTTATACGCTTGGTTCGACTTCTGGCTTCCGGTCTACCCGTGAATGATTTTCATCAAAGTACGCTTGAGGGTTTGTTGCATGAGGCTCGTCCTCCGATGGGATTAAGCCAGGGCCACACAATCCGTTGTGTACCCACACCATCGCCGCGTCAGCGCCTTCGCCATGCTTCCACTCAATCCATGCTGATTGCTGACCCACTATATTGTTGTGAAGGCAAGTCAGTAAGGATTTGTTGTTTTCTTCTAGCTCTTTAATCCTTTGTTCTTGCTTCAAGCTTTTTTGGTAGAGCTTCCCAGCTTGTTTAGGGGAAAGTCTCATGATCATTTCTACAGGCATTGCTTTAATTCCTTGATTGCTTCTCGTATAACAACACGCTGGGCAGGACGCTGGCGCGCCCGGCAGCTCGGGGTTATAACCTGGCCGCCAGCTCTGTGATTATCACCAAAAAAGCAACACCAGTAGCAAACCCCGAGATAAACGCGGGATAGATCGGCTTGGTATGCTTAACGATGTTGTGTTTAATTTCATTGCCGTTCAGGAAAAGCTTGCCGCCTTTCTCTTCAAATGTATTTCCATTTATTTCTACAATACTTGTCATCGTGATTGTCCTTATCGGTTATAACAAAAGCGTTAACCCGACCGCCTACGGCGGCCGGTTACGCAGGGGTTACATGGCCTCTGCCAGCTCCGGGTTTTCGTAGATATTGCCCACTACTTTTAGGTAGTCGTCAGCGCAATCTGCCCACTCAGCTAAACCTTCTTTGGAATCCGGCCCCCAACCATGCCCACTGATATGGTGAATCTCCCAGCCCATATAATCACCAAATTGAACTTTGGCTATTGTTGCGAAATCACCATCATCACAATCGTGGACACACTCAAGAAGGTCGCCTTCATAAATCTCAACACCGTTCTTATCTTTTAGTCCGGTGAACTGCATCAAGACAAACTCTTCTTGGTCTTTGTCGTAATGGTTTACGCCAATTGTTTCGTGCTCGCCTGTGGCTCCAATCCAAGCCCCGCCAGCAGGCATGGTTAAACTGTATGGATGAATCATCTTTGGGTCAGGCCAGCGCCCTTTTCTCCAAGCTCTAAACTTAATCTCTCGCATCTTCTTATCCTGTTATGAGTAAAGGCAGCATGTAACAAGAGAATCCAATCGACCCTGCGGGCGATTGATTCAGGGATTATGTTTCGTCATTCCCCAAAGAGAGGTAATGCTCCACTTCACTCTTTGCTACTGATCGCTTACTAATCTCGAAGCTGAATGATGCATTCGGACAAACTTTAGATTGCTTCAAAGTCAGCTCAGCCATTTTCTCGACAGCCTTGTCAAACTGGTCAATAGGGTAGGCTGCGTAATGAACCCAAGTGTCCTCAACAATCCACAAGGGTGTTTTATCTTCATTCTGTTTTTCTTCGATCAGCCGTTCGATTTGCTTTTTAAGTGCAACCAAGCTGTTCAAACTCTGATCTTTAAATGCTTCTTGTGCTGTCATTAGTTCATTCCATCAATTGAGAGAAACATAACAAAAGCTTCCACCGGACTCCTCACTGCGTTCGTCGCGCAGTGAAGCAGGGGTTATCTGCTAATACTCAGCACCATCGAGCTTCATTAATAACTACAGAAGGGCAGGCCCGGGCAGATATGTTGAGTTGCGCATAATTGCTGTCTGCCTGATGGTGGCTTTCTGGCAATGATGCATGACCATCTTCCAGCTTCACTTTCACAAAAGGTGTGAGACCTGATTCGCAGATCCAGTCCACTGCCGTCTGAATAAGCATGTGTTTAAATGGTTTCATGCGCACTTGTCCTTCTTGTCCCAGGCGTCCAGTGATTCGATAGAATAAATCCGGCCATTGATTGGATTTGGAAACCCTTTGTATTCACGCCACTTCCACAGAGTTGCAGTGCTCTTGATGCGATAACGCTCCTTAACTTCGTCGACGGTCAGGTATTTACGAATAACTGGTGTGTGAACAATGTTTTCTGGTGTCAGCTCTGATTGTTCTGCATCGCAGGGTTCTGCTGATTCATCATTGATGGGCGCAATGGGCGTGCTCCAGTTCAACACGGCCGGTGCGTAGCTGTAGCTCATGGTAAGATGTGTGCTGTCTTTGCTCATGCTGCTTGCGCTCCCACATATTCAAACCGCTGGCCGTTGTTCACCACTTCACCCAGTTCCACCAGTTTTGCCCGGGCCTGCTTCCACAAGTCATGGCGAACGCCATAATTATTTGTCATCTCCTTCACATGAATAGGGGAGTGTCCAAACTCGCCATTGCGGATACGCTCCACCAGCAGATCAACCGGTTCTTGCTCTGCCTGTGCAACGGTTTCGTGTGCAGTTTCTTTGGTTGTGCTTGAGATGGCTTTCAAAACCTCTTTGGGTTTGCTCAGGCAGAGGATGGCGGCCACATCAATAACCAATGCAATAACCAACCATGCAACCCAACGTAACGGCTCTAGCGTGGAGGAAAGGGCGGCATCAGCTACACCCTTTGGTGCAGTGTTTGTTGTGTGGTTTTCTGATTGTTGCAACCGTTGCAGAAGGGTTTCACGCTCCTGCTTCAGGCGGTTTATTTCTGGGTTTGTGGTGTCGATGGTTCTGCCCTGATACTTGGAACCGGCATCGATACTGGCTGCGGTTTGCAGGGTTTCAACCTGGTTGTTCAGCTCCTGAACCTGTAGGCGTAACTGTTGTACTTGGTAAGAACTGCTTGCCAAGGTTTTACGCTTCACGCTTTTGTCAGCCTGCATGCTTTGCCAGGTGTATTCGGCATAACCAGCTGTGGCGAGAACAGATACAGAAAGTAAAACCCCTCCCATCAGCTTCTCAAACCAAGGGCCACGGAAGAAAAGAATCACACAGCCTTGAAGGCAGATACCGGCAGCTATTACCAACCACTGCATTTCACCGGCTGGAATAAAGTCGCGCAGAGTTAGTACCAGTGCAGCTGTTGATACAGCCAGCAGTAGGCTCTGTTCACAATACATGTTGGTGCATGAACTATACTTCTGAGCACCGGTTTCTGTCGTGTAATTGGAACCATCGTCATGCAGCAAACACAATTCCAAGAGTTCCTGAAATCTCTCAGTACATTGTCCCCTGAACAGCTGACATGTTTGCACACAACCCTACCGCCATGCCCGAAAACGCCAGAGGTTACGGGCAATAGTCGTCTTCTTGAGCGTCTCAAATATTACTTTGATCAGCACCCGCGGTGCCCTCGCTGCACCTGTGAATCCATGACGCGCTGGGGGCAGAATGCTGG
>NZ_CAMZOG010000062.1 GCF_947331445.1 Parendozoicomonas sp. Alg238-R29
CTGATGACTTATGGCAGACCCATCGTTTTAGGCGATGGCGAAAACAGCTGGCTGACAAGAGCGCAACTCAATGAACTCTTTAACCTGAGTCAAGTCGCTGGCCAGAAACATAACATCACCCTGCCCGATGGTCGCACCTTCACAGTGATCTTTGACCGCACCGATGGCCCTGCCATTGAGGCCCAGCAGGTGCTGCCACTGTCAGCCCCCACCGACGCCAACTTTTATACAGTGGTCATTCGTCTTCTGACAGTGAGTGACTATTGAAGGCGATCTTTTGCTTTTCGGTAAGCCTGACTGCCTTCCCGCTTACCAACAGACAAAACCAAAACAAGGACTTCATCATCATGAACCTGATAGACAAGACGATACCCCGATGCCTTCAGTTTTATCTTGTAGGCACCATCCAGTTCATGAAGGCGAGCAGATGGTATATGAGGTGTTATCAGTCGCTCCTGCAGTTTCTTCTTGAATTGCTGCTGAATTGTCGGAGCCAGCTTTTTCCATTCTTTGTGGGCTGCCGGAATGAACTTCAGCTTATAGGTCATCCAAATCAACCTCGATGGCTTGGTCTTTATCCTTTAAACGCTCCTTGGCTACGCGCACCAGCTCCAGGTCATCCAGCTGCTCCATCATCCACTCGTAAGTGTCTGCAGGAACGAGATAAGCCGTGGGGCGGTTGTGGTTCAGCACCACAACAGGCTCTCCGCCCGCCTGAGCGATCAGCGCAGAGGGGTTCTTTTTTAGCTCGGAAATACTTACCGAGTTATTGGCCAGTACCTGTTTCATTGTCATCTCCAGATCATATATAGGTCTTTTTATAGAGACATATTTAGCACCTTATTGGTTCCGCGGCAACATGGATGCAGCTATGGCAATTAACAAGGACGATATCAAACTCTACGAATCCCAGCGTCTCTCCGACGAGGGCGACGGCGGCGGGCGAGCCACCGGTAATGTGGTGATCGACGGCCAGGTGAATAACCTGTTTCGGGATATTTCCCGGATAGACCGGACGGTGGGGGATGTGTCCATGCGTAAGGTTTTTATCGGTGTGAGCACCGACAACGCAGACCCTTATCTTGGCGCGCACGCGATCCTTACCGAAGCCCCGGAGGATGAGCGTGTTGGCGTGGTGCTGTTCAACACCGAGAGCCAGACCGATGAGCGGGATGATGCCCGCAACCGTATCGAGAGTTATGTGGTGCCTGCGGTGGACACCAACTGGGAGCTGTTGGGCAATCAGTTGGTCGGCCAACGGAGTTTGCTGGCGATTCAGCGCGAAGAGCATCGGCTGCCAGAAATTGGAGAAGTCTACCGCCTCTTCAATGAAGCAACAGGCGACGAGCAGTATGTGCGCCTGACCAGCGTGGAAGGCACTGTGGAAACTTTCACTTATGCTGCCTCCGACACCACTTATGTAGATTTTCAGCGGCGCAGGCTGGAGCTGAAATTGTCGGCACCTCTGAAAGTAACGTTTCCCGGTGGCATCCCCACACCGGGAGGCACCGAGCCGCAGGATAATGTCACACCCACCCGCATCCAGACCACACAAGTGGCCGATGCGGCTCGCTATTACGGCCTGCAACGTTTGAGTGAAGGCGTCAGTGTTGGTGATCTGACCTTTAAGGTCGGCAGCGTGTACGGGGAGATTGTGCCCAGTGCCCGGTCGGAAACACCGCTTATCAATCAGGATGGCGCTTATACCGCCCGAGCCATGAAGGCCACTCGCACCAGCAATCGCAGTGTGACATTGTCTTTTGGTTTGATTGGCGGCAACCAGTCACGATCTTACCTGCAATCAGGCGCAGTCCCCCGGACAGTTACGATTAGCGTGGCCGGTGGCACCTATACCGATCAGGGCAATGGCGAGTTCGGTCACACCAGTGGTTCCAACCCCTTCGATCGGATCACCATTGATTATGAGTCGGGCCAGATTGATGTTTACAAGACCACGGGCTCCTACACCAGCTCCGCTTCAGCCAGTTATCGTCCGGGAGCTGTATTAACCGGGGATATGGTGTCGCTGGAAGAAGAGATCACTATCCAGAATCGTGGTTTTAATTACACCTTTGATTTGGCTGGTGAGGGGGCTTCTCCTGAGCCTGGCACATTAATTATCTCCTATCTGGCACTGGGGAAGTGGTATGACATCGCCGATCCCGGTAATGGCCAGCTGGAAGGGGCAGGAACGGGCAGTATTGATTACGCGACAGGAGCAGCACAGGCCACCCTTCAGGCTCTGCCCGATCCTGATAGTGCACTCATTGTTGCTTACAAGATGCAGACCGATGACGAGGTGACGATCCATGAAGATTCCGTCACTCCCGGCAAGTTTGAAGTGCGGCATATCACCGAGAAGGTGGGCCTGCGACCCGGCTCACTTTCTATCGGGTATCAGGTAGGCGGGCAGACCAGAACCATGACTGACAACGGAGCTGGTGTGTTGCAGGGTGATGGTGTCGGCACGGCTTACTATGCCGATGGCGTGCTCAGTATCGTACCTGACAATATACCGGATAATGGCACGAGCCTATCGCTATCTTATGAAGAGGGAACGGTCACCAGTACTTCGGTGGATGGCTCCCCTGATGGGGCAGGTTTGTTTACTGGCACGATTCCCGGTGCGCCCCTGCTGCCGGGCAGTGTCACGCTGGAATGGCTGGTGACCCGTGAGGGCGGGCAGCTCACGGACGGCGAGCGTTTTGATTACAACCTGTCCCGGTCGGTGAATGATGATGGGAGTGGAAACTGGTAGGGAGGGCTGGCCGGCATCCTGGACTATGCGACCGGTGCCTTCTCTATCAAGGTGACGGAGAACTATAGCTACACCACCAATAAAGCAGTGCGTCGAAACGGTATTGGCGGCATTCTCTACAAGTTTGACAGCGTCACCACAGTTCATAACAACATTGAAGACTTTGAGGGGAGCGGCCTGATCGTCAAGGCCCAGAGCAACAGCCTCAATCATGTGCCGCACATGGAAACGGTCACAGCCCCGGAGATGACTGTTGACCTTCTGCCCAATAGAGAGGACGCCATTCTCCCCGGTAGTGTGATGTTCACATGGGCAGGGGACACCTACTTTGACCGGGCCGGTGTCTTGTATAAGAACGTGAGCAGTCAGACCAATGCGGGAACAGCTGTCGGCACTCTTGATTACACCGGTGGAACAGCCACCTTCAGCAGCTACCCAGATGGCGACAATGACACGGTATCTGTGCAGGCGATGGCAACCTCTCGCGCAGGCTTTCAAACCAGCCATATAGCTTTTCGCACTCCCGGTACTCCTCTACGCCCCGGCAGTTTGCAGGTGTGGGCTAACCGGGCGGATACCGGCGAACGTATTTCAGCGCAGGCCGACTTTAACGGCAATCTAGCCAGCGACGAGATGGATGGTTTTGTAGATAGTCAAACTGGCTGGTGCAAGATCCACTTCACCGATGGATCGAACGATATTGATGTGCTGCCTCAGACCGTCAGCTACAACACGGTGGTACTGACCAGCATACCCTTGGACTCCCGGCTGATCGGCCTCGACCCGGTGCGCTTGCCTGCCGATGGGCGCGTGCCCATTTACCGGGACGGGGATATTGTGGTGCTCGCCCATGAGCAGACCACGGAGATTGGGACACCGACAGCGGGACAGATCGTCACGCTTTCCCGTACTCACCAAGCAGCGATTGAAGTCGTGGATGCGGCGGGAAAGGTTATCGACCCCGACCAGGTGACCATCAATCGTGAAACTGGCACGGTGACGTTTACCGATCCATTCGTTCTTCAGGAAGCAGGCGGCCATGCACTTGTACCTCCCCTGTCGGTTGTGGATCGCATCGAGCAGATGAGTGTGGTGTCCGATGTTCAGATCAACGGAGCCATTTCTATCATTGCACCCCTGGCGTGGGACTTCCCGGCAGGCTCTACCGTCAGCTCGGCAGTGGTGTACGGT
This sequence comes from Parendozoicomonas sp. Alg238-R29, assembly GCF_947331445.1. Taxonomy (GTDB): domain Bacteria; phylum Pseudomonadota; class Gammaproteobacteria; order Pseudomonadales; family Endozoicomonadaceae; genus Sansalvadorimonas. The sequence goes on from NZ_CAMZOG010000062.1 coordinate 3,950, forward strand.
GACCTGCAGGCGCGAGCGAAGAACACGTTCACCCAACGGACATGGGACGACGGCCACCCCAACTGGACAGCGGCGCGCCTCGGCGCTGACACCATCGCACAGTACAACCTTATCAACTATCCCATCACGGTACAGAACAAGGGCGGTATCGAGGGCAAGTGGGCTTTGGTGTTCACCAGCACTACGGCTTTCTCCATTGTGGAGGAGAAGCTGGGTGTGATTGGCGCAGGCTCCCTTGCCAGCGACACCATGCCCAACAACCCGGAAACCGGCACCCCGTACTGGACAGTGGCAGCGGACGGCTGGGGCGCAGGCTGGACGACCGGTAACGTGCTGCGCTTCAACACCGAAGGCGCACTGGCTCCGCTCTGGATGGTGCGCACAACACTGGCCGGGCAAGGCACCCGACAGGATGACCAGTTCACCTTACAAGTGCGAGGGGATGCAGACTAATGGCGACGTATACAGGACTCGGCACAGAAAACAGCCCATACCTGATTGAAACCCCGGAGCAGTTTCGGGATGCGTTCAAAGATTCTGCGACAGCGTTCCATCACTACGCCGTCATCCAGAATATCGATATGGGCGGCATGGCGATTGGAGGCTACAACCAGGTACGGGCCAAGATTGATGGCAAGGGCCACGTGATCAGCAATGCCGTGCATGCGGAGAGTTATCTCTGTTATCGATGGTGGGGATATTTGAAAAACATTCACATCATCATGGGCCATAAAACGACCAGCAAAAAAATCAGGTACTTTGCCCAGTCGGATGCCAATGGCGCGGCGATAGAAAACGTCCGTCTTGTATTCACGAACACCTTTTATAACTGGGCCACCTTCAACATGAATATGGAGGGCATGGTGTCGGTGATTGTCAACGAGGATGCGGGCAACGGGCGCAAAACCTACTGGTGCACAGGAGCCAAAAACGCAAAAGTCGATGTCACAGCGCATGATACCGACCCGGCGAGTTATCCCGGTATCGATGACACTATCTGGGATGTAACCGGAGGTGGTGTACCGGTGCTGATTCCACAGGGCGGAGATTATTCCCAGTACACCCACGTGATGGGCAAAACCATGATAGATGGTGTGCCAAAATCCCGAAACGTGCGAGCAGTGAGTGCCGACCGACACAGCCTGATAGCCGAGGCGACCTCAGGCGCTGATGGTTCATTCGATGTGGGCACAACGCCCTACACCCATGGCATTCTGGTGTATGCCTTTGACGACTATGGCGAGACCATTCAGCCGGGCGCAGTCTACAACGTGGACGACATTGTTCACCCCAAGACAGGGAACGGCTATCGGTATGTGTGCGTTCAGACAGGCACCACCGGTGATCCGCTCCCGGATTGGCCTTGGCCCACCGACCAACTGACCACCGGCACGGCCATCTTCAATGCCGAGAAAATCGTTCAGCCGTTTCTGCATGGCCCGGTGACCCCTGTGCCTATCTTTCAGCCCATCTCGAATGAATAGCACGGGAGGCGACCATGGCGGACTATATCCTTGACGGCGGAGACCTTAACCTTCCTGCGCTCATCAGCTACGAGGCTCCGGCAGGGGGCAATGTGGTGATTGATGTCGCATCCGGGGAGGTGGCGGCAAAAGTGGTAGCAGGCACGATACAGGTGAACGACCAACCGGCTCAGCGGCAAGTGTGTGCATTGAGCTTTGATCCACAGAACATGCCTGGCCTCGGCACCCAGCGGAAAATGCTGGGCACAGCCACCAGTGCAGCGGATGGCACTTTCTCCATTAATGTGGGTGCGTTCAATGGCCCGGTATTGGTTATCGCCGTGGATCACTACGGCCAGACGTGGGAGCCGAACACAACCTACAGCATCGGCGACACGGTGCATCCGGTCGACCCGTCGGGATACAAGGGCTTTGTCTACGACTGCACGGGCGCGGGCGTGTCCGGGCCAGACGAGCCGCATTGGTGGACGGACACAGGTTCCAACGCAACAGGCACATCAGGTACGGCGACGTTGACAGCCCGGCAATACTACCAACCGCTGTGTCATGGGCCGATTATCCCCGTGGGCGAGGATAGTGAAGAGTGAGTGTTGCCCTTGTTTTTGGTGGGGAGCTCTACACGCCGCCTCCTGGAAACCAGTTACAACTTCACTTTAAAACACCCACCGATTCCAGGCCTCCGGTAGCGTTTCCAGAGCCGCCTTCCTTAATCCAGTCCATTGGATCGGCCTGGCTTCAAGCCCACACGCGAGAGCAGCAAACGACACTTGCCAGTCATCCAGCCAAAGCGGTGCAACACACGACAGAGAGCTTATTTGGTGACGCAAAAACATCACCAGAGCGCACGCGTAAACATCAATGGCACGCCGTTCCTGTGAAAGATAAATCGCGTTGCTCGCACTGGAGTATGGCTCCCCCTCGAGAATCCAAAACCGACAGCCTCTGGGCAAACACGCAACCCACCGATCCCACAGCGATTCCATGCCCCTGGCATCAAACCGCTTTACCTAAAGAGGCCAACACAGCCGCACTGTGGGGGCAACCGCCCTCCAAAGACCAGGACTATGCAGGCCCGTGGTTCACAGTCGATACAACAGGCCCGGAATGGCGCACTCACGAACACAGTAATCCTCCTCTCTGGGTTGAACCTGCCCATGCGCTGAGCTTTGTGTTCGCCGGTACCGTTTATCGCCCAGATACCATGCCTCCGGCTTTCTTTCGGTTTGGTGGTGTTATCGCGCCACATCCGATACAGCCCAAAGATGCATCACCAAGAGCGTGTTGGCAGCAATCAAATACCGTTGACCTGTCGCCAGCTTTCCCCTGGGGAGAAGGGCGGTATCAACGGATCAAAGACAATGAGCATACAGTCGACTACGGCGGCAAGGTCATCCCCCTGCCACTGGAACCACCGACACCGGACGACAAGGAGAGTTACCTGCTGATGAACACCGTCAACGCCGTGCGTCTGCCTGATGAAGAACCATTGGAGCTGCTGGATATCAGCATTGATCTGGATATCGACTCGTTCACATGGCAGTTATCAGCAGCTGTAGCGAACAAAGCTGTGCTGAACATGATCGAACCAGACGCCAACGGCACCAAAGATATCAAGATCACTATCAATGGCTGGACCTGGGTGTTTATGGTCACCCGGTATGACAGTGAACGTCGCTTCAATAATGAGCGATATCGTATCGCTGGAGAGAGCCGCACCCGGTTACTGTCGGCACCTTATGCACCGCTTCGCAGCAAAACAGAAGACAATGCTATTTCAGCGGTGCAGGCGGCAGAGGCTGAGCTCACCCATACAGGATTCACATTAATCTGGGATTCTACCGAGACATGGGCGACACCGGACTGGATTCTTCCGGGTGGCCTGTTCAGCTATGTGAACCAAACGCCTATAGAAGTGATTGCCAGCATCGCCAACACGGCTGGCGCGGTCATCATCCCATCCTCTGATTCGGATGTGCTTGCGGTACAGCCAAGGTACAAAATCAGCCCGTGGAACTGGTTAGAAGACACCACCCCGATAGATCACGCAATACCCGAAAGCATGGTACTCAGTATGAGTATGGAGTGGCGACCGGAGTCGGAGTACAACGCAGTGTATGTGAGTGGCATTAATGAAGGCGTGGCGGTTGCTGTGCAGAGGCAGGGTTCAGCAGGCGATAAGCCTGCGCCGGATATTATTGAGGATTGGCTCACGGCAACGGATGTGAATACGGAAAGGGGAAGGAATGTTTTGAGTGAAGGCGGGAACCAGGCTGTGGTCACACTGGACTTGCCTTTGACCGTGAACGGGCAAGAGCCGGGGCTGGTATTGCCGGGTCAGCTAGTAGAGGTTATGGAGGGTTCTGAACCCTGGATGGGATTATGCCTCTCAACAAATATCAAAACGGCAGGAAGCGGGGCGGGGAAAGTTGTTCAGAGTCTGTCGTTTGAACGCCATTACCAGGAGAGTTGAGATGGCAACAATAAACCCATGGAAGAATTTTCAAGCGTTGCTCCCGAAGGCGAGCCGAATTATTGGTACTGTCACCAGTCATAACGGCAACGGCTCCAGTACTATGGCTCTGCGAGATGGCTCGGTCATGAATATTAAAGGTGAAGGCGTGATCGTGGGCTCAAACGTATTGGTGGAAGGCGGTGAAGTGGTTCGGGAGGTGCCGGATTTACCAGTCTATGATGTGCAGGTTTAGCATTTATAGAGATTGAATAGGGAAGGTTGGGGTAAGTGTTGTGCGTAATCAGTCGCCGGAAATGATGATGCTTGAGCGTCCACCTAAGGGAGCAAGGAGAAATAATGATCAGAAGCGTAGAAGGCGAACAGTATATTAGGTAAAAATCCGCGTGAGGTTGGCGCGGGCTGTCATAAATAAATAAGAATACCCATTACTTCTTCAGCCCTGAAGTATATAGTGGCGGCACGTTAAAAGTGTGTTCCAGTCTTTATGTATAGATTCAAACGTTCCGAGTGTAGTAGCTCATTTCGTTCTTCATAAGCAAAAACAGAACTTCTAGCTCAACCGCCTTGCGCCTTTGTAAGGCAATATTATTTTTGAAATAAGGATACGATTATGTCTACTACTACCGGTACTGTTAAGTGGTTCAATGACGAGAAAGGTTTTGGTTTCATTCAGCAAGAGAATGGCGGACCAGACGTTTTCGCTCACTTCCGTCAGATCACTGGCGAAGGATTCAAGAGCCTGGCTGAAGGCCAGCGTGTTGAGTTCACTGTGACTCAAGGCCAGAAAGGCCCTCAAGCAGAAGACATCCGTCCTCTGTAAGAGCTGAGCTGCACTTGATGTAGCTTATCGCTTCACACTTTTCTATAAAGAATTGTGAGGCTAGAAAGGCAATACCTTCGGGTGTTGCCTTTTTTTTATTTGTAATTTATGAGCGTGATAGAGAGCAGAATTGTTGTGAGTCTTCCCGTTTATGGTGCACCGATGTAAAGGTTGGGATAATCTTCCTCTACTGGATATCCGGGATAGATCACATGTTCAACTTGACTGATATGTGCAGTCAACACTTCACCTATCGTGAACTGATCCATTGTGGTGAAACCTTCCAAAGATCTGATATTCCCAATCTGCCACAACAGCCATCCAGCTGGCAGGCGCTGTCTGACCTTGCCATTCAACTCCTTGACCCTGTCGTCGAACAGTTTGGCCCCTTGAAGCTTTCATACGGCTTCTGTTCGCCCGCGTTGTCCCGCGCAAGACAGGCACTAGCGAAAGAGAGAAACATCCTCCCCGCTATTTATCCCTCTCTGGATCAGCATGTATGCCATGAACTGAATGCGAAAGGGCAGCCTGTTTGTGAGCGAGGAGGGGCTGCTTGTGATTTTATCGTTCCGGGGGTTTCCACATTGGATGTCACGCTATGGATAGCTCGGCATCTACCTTTTGATCGCATCTATTATTACGGCTCAAGCAACTCTGTGCATGTGAGTTATAACCAGGCAGCTCAATGCAGCGAGATAACGGTCATGACCCCCAAGACTGCTGGCCGTGGGTATATTCCTTCAACTATGAAAGCAGATAAGTTTTTGGAGCGGTTTGGCGATGAATCATGAGCAGTGGCAAGATGCACTGAAGCTTCTGCCGATTGGCAAAGTATTACCAAAGGCGATCTATGTTCACCGTTCTGCGCTGTTGGACGCTGCTCCTGAACTCAGTAAATATGTGGAGGGGAAAGCGTCGGCTGCCGGGCTGAACGGTGATGACTGGACGATCGCACGCCTTCACCGGGATGTGTTCAAGCTTACGCTTTTGAACTACCCACACTTTTATGATGAGGCTTATCCCTCTCTACATTTCAGTACCAGCATTGATTTGGTCACCGGGCAGGTCAAAGGGACCCGTTTTGCCAAGTCGCCCAACCCTCCCATTCTGCATCGTAAGGAAAATATGGTTCTGGCTTCTGATCCGGACTATGAAGATTTTTGCGAAATTACCCGTGAAGGAGAAGAAGCTGGGCTCTATGAAAATCCACGCATCATTGGTTTCAAACAGAGCTGGGAAGCGCTGATTCAAGAGAAAGGCTATGAGCTGGTGGATGGGCGCTTGTTTCGGCAGGCTGTTTTTGAGCAGGCTGAGGGTGACAAGCATGAAGTCGACAGGCACCGCACAGCATTAAGTCGTGATGCTATGTCAGTCCCGATGAAAACACTGGCCAAGAACGGTTATCTGGAAGGCCAGTTTTCTGTATTTGATTATGGTTGTGGTCATGGTGATGACTTGGCCGAACTTCAGGCCCATGGCATTCATGCTGCGGGTTGGGACCCGGCTTGGCGGCCTGACGGGGAGAAAACAGAAGGGGACTTGGTGAACCTCGGTTACGTGATCAACGTGATTGAGGGTTTGCCGGAACGTGTTGAAGCAGTGCAAGGTGCATGGAGCTTGACCCGTGTGGTTCTTGTGGTGTCCGCAATGATTGCCAGCGAGCGGCATGTGGCCAAGTTCAAACCTTTCAAGGATGGTGTGCTAACCAGCAGGAACACCTTTCAAAAGTATTTCAGTCAGGCCGAATTACAGATCTTCCTGGAGCAGGTTCTGGATGAAGAGCCTATACCGGTCGCTCCCGGTGTTTTCTACATTTTCAAAGATAAAGATGAAGAGCAGCTCTACCTTGCCAGCAAACAGCGCCGAAGAACGCGGTGGAAGCAGTTGGTACAGAAGAGCGTACGCATTCCCAAGAAGCAGCAACTGCTGGCTGACCACAGAGAGCTATTCGAACTCTTCTGGCAGCGCACGCTGGAATTGGGGCGTATGCCTGCTGCTGAGGAATTTGAGAAAGCAGAAGAGCTGCAGAAGCTGACGGGTTCTCCCAAAAAAGCGTTTAACCTGATTCGTGAAGAGTTTGATACAACGCCACTTGAGCAGGCAGAGGGGGAGCGGCGAGAAGATTTACTAGTGTATTTCGCTCTGCAGCAGTTCAATAAAAAACGGGTGTACAAACATATGCCCGAACAACTCAAACGGGATATCAAAGCGTTTTTTGGTGATTACAAAACAGCGATGTCAGAATCCCGAGAGTTGTTGTTTTCTCTGGCTCAACCAGAGCGAATCTACATCGCCTGCGAGCAGGCTCATAAAGAGCTGCCTGCCAGTATTTTCAACGAAGGCCATTCACTGGTTTTGCACACCCGCTTTCTTAATGATTTGCCGCCTGCTCTTCGTGTTTATGTGGGGTGTGCATCGCAGCTGTTCTCTGAGCCTGATGGTGTAGAGCTTGTGAAAATTCACATCCGTTCCGGCAAGTTCACCATGATGGTGTACGACGGTTTCGAAACCCAGCCCATTCCCATGTTGCGCGAACGTATAAAGATCAATTTGCGCAACCGGCATGTGGATTTCTTTGACTACGGTTATGGCGATTACGAACCCCAGCCGTTGTATTGGAAGTCCAGGCTTATAGATGAATCGTTTGCCGACTACAGCAAGCAGAAGAGCTTTGATAAGCGCTTGGAGAGTTTAGAACTACCCGAAATGGATGGTTACGGACTCAACCCAGAAGACTTCACGCTTGTGTTGCGCAATGGTTTTGGTCTGGAAGTAAAGGGCTATAAATTCTATAAAATATTGGCATAAGTTTGCACTGCATTGTGCTTATTGATGTGTCCCAACGCATCCGGGCGTACTGAATGATTGCTTCAGCCCAAAGCACGAGGCGAAGACTTTATCCTGTGTTTTTCTCTATGTGATAAGTGATAAGACCATCACCTTTTTCATGCTTCAAAAGTTTATGATCAAGGAAGGTACAAAACTTAGGAATATCCCGTTCAGAAGAGGGATCTGTCGCTAAAACTTCAACAATATTCCCGCCTTTCATCTCTCTGATTTTTCGATGCAGTAGCATCATAGGCTCAGGGCAAAGTAGCCCTGTAGTGTCGAGCTTATGGGTAATTTCGTAGTCGATTGTGGTGTCTGTCATAAATTCACAAACTATGTGTTCAGGTAATTTTTTTACGTTATAAACTTGCTGATGTCTGGCATAATCTCTTACTTTTTAACGTCCTGTATACTTTTTTTTGCGAACAGGTTGGGTCATGAGCCGTAGACAACTCAGCGAATTTTGCCACCAGTTTCCCGCCGTGCGGGGCATCCAGGCTGGTCGGCCCTGTTATATCGCTATGTGCCCGATGAGGTTGATACCGAAAATCTTTGTCTTTGATGAAGAAGAGGTACCACCAGAGCTGCGGGCACAAAGAATTTTGAACAAATCCCGGTTGCCAGCACTGGCCTCTTACCTTGTCGATAATATTGAGGACTACACACTGTCTGCGATTACAGCCTCAATAAACGACCAGGTTAACTTTGAGCCGCTGGCCGATACGGGCGTTGCCGTAAACCTTGGTTTGCTCTCTGTACCTATGGATGCCCAAATCCTCATTAATGACGGGCAACATCGCCGTGCAGCTATCGAAGAAGCCTTGAAGGAGAATAGCGAGCTTGGGCATGACAATATCCCCGTGCTTTTCTTCATTGATGAAGGCTTGAAGCGCAGCCAGCAAATGTTCGCTGATTTGAACAAACATGCTGTTCGACCCAGTGATTCGCTCAGCACTTTGTATGATCATCGAGACCCATCATCGCTGATGGCTTGCTATATCGTGGATAAGGTTCCTTGCTTTAAAAAACTGACCGAGATGGAAAAGTCGAGCATCTCCAGCCGCAGTATTAAGCTGTTCACGCTGAGTAGCCTTAAGCTGTCCAGCCGCAGCTTATTACGCAAGCGACCCAAAGATGTGATTACGCAAGAGGAGATGGACTTAGCATCAGAGTTCTGGAATTCGGTTTGTCAGGGAATGCCTGACTGGCTGGCCGCACAGAAACGTGAAATACCATCTTCTGAACTGCGACAAAACTATGTACATTCTCACGGTGTGGCACTCCACGCTCTGGGGTGCGCGGGTGCAGACCTTCTCTGCCAGTACCCGGAAGATTGGCAATCCCACCTGAATAAACTGGATGCCATTGACTGGTCACGCGCCAATGTTGAGTTGTGGGAAGGGCGGGCCCTTCACCACGGAAAATTGAGTAAGGCCCGTATCAGTGTGGCTCTTACTGCCAATGTTATTCGTAAAACCCTCGGCGTACGACTAAGCCCCGAGGATGAAGCCCTCGAAGAGTCTCTTGATCAATGACCACCGATAATATGCTGTATAACAGCATCGACGAGATGCTGGCGGACGATATGTCTGTTTATGCGGGCCGTCCCCTGAAAAACCTGCTGCACGAAATTCAGGAGCTTTATCAACATGATGATAAGCCTTGGGTGATCGGTTTTTCTGGTGGTAAGGATTCCACCACCATTCTTTCCCTGATTTACACAGCCTTGCTGTATCTGGAACCTGAGCAGCGGCACAAGCACGTCTATGTTGTTTCTTCTGACACGCTGGTGGAAACACCAGTTGTTGTTGACCAGATCAAGTTCGTTATTGATGAAGTGAACAAAGGGGCAAAAGAGCATGATTTGCCTATTACCGCGCATCAGGTGTTCCCCAAAACCGATCAAACCTTCTGGGCCAATCTTTTAGGTAAGGGCTACCCGGCACCTACGACATCATTCCGCTGGTGCACGGAGCGGATGAAGATTGATCCAGTCAGTGAATTTATTATGGATAAAGTCGCCCGCTTCGGTGAGGTGATTGTTGTTCTGGGTTCACGTAGCCAGGAAAGTTCTTCCCGTGCTCAGGTAATAGCCAAGCATAAGATTGATGGAAGCTTGCTAGCCCGTCATACCTCTCTGCCCGGCGCTTTCACCTATATGCCTATCGAGAGCTGGACTCACGATGAAGTGTGGATGTATCTGCTGGCAACAGTGGCCCCTTGGGGTGGCAGCAACCGTGAGTTATTTGATCTCTACAAAGGTTCCAATGCCGGTGAGTGCCCGCTGGTGATTGATAAGAGCACACCGTCTTGCGGTAACTCTCGCTTTGGTTGCTGGACATGCACAGTCGTTACCAAAGACAAAGCCATTGAAGGCTTGATTGAAAATGGCGCGACATGGATGACTCCACTGCTCAAGTTCCGTCAGAAACTTTGGGATAGCACCAAGCCTGAAAACAAAGAAGCTCTGCGCAGTACACGTCGCCGTGATGGTCGTATCAGCTATGTTCGTAGCCGTAATGTGAACGACGATGGCTCTCGTGAAATCAAGCGTGCCTTTGGCCCTTACAAAATGAGTGTGCGGCAAGAGTGGCTGAAAGAGCTGCTGACCATTGAACGCGATTTGCGGGCAGAAGGTCAGGATATTGAACTGATCACCCGCCCGGAACTGCACGCAATTCGCAAAGAGTGGTTGCACGACCCGCTGGACCCGGACTGGACCGATTGTCTGCCTGCGATATACCGGGAAGTGTATGGTGAAGATCTGGATTGGGTTGAGAATGATGCTGGTGCCTTTACCAAACCAGATGCCGACCTTCTGAAAGAACTGGAAGAAGAATACGAGGTTCCTGCGGAGTTGATTATGAAATTAATCGAGCTGGAACTGTCTATGGAAGGTTTGAGTGTGCGCCGTGGTTTGCTGCGTAAAATGGAGAGCCTGCTGGAACAGGACTGGGATGCTGATGGTAGCCATGAATACCGCATGGGCAGTATCAAACAGCTGGATAGCTATGAGAAAGAGATGAACGAATTGCGTGAAAAGTACGAGGAGTTAGCATGATCCTCGAACAGCTGGAAATGTGTGACTTTCGGGTGATTAACGGTAAAGAGACTGTTGATCTCACGCCGCGTATGCGCAACGGCCGCAAACGCCCGATTATTTTGTTTGGTGGCTTGAACGGTGCAGGTAAAACCACCACGCTTACTGCCATCCGCCTAGCGTTGTACGGCCGCCATAGTTTGGGCAGTAATGTTTCCAACAAGGAATATCACGCCTATCTGCAAGAGTCGATTCACCGAAGCCGTAACTCTTTGGTGCAGGCAAACTCTGCCAGAATTCACCTGACCTTTAGCTACGCCACCCGTGGTGAAGTATCCCGCTATACCGTTAAGCGCGAATGGACGGTGAGTGGGGCGAGCGACAAGGTCAATGAAACCCTACGTATTGAAAAAGACGGCACGTTGCTCAAAGAGTTGAGCTACGACCAGTGTCAGGGCTTTTTGAAAGAGCTGGTGCCCATCGGTGTGTCTGATCTGTTCTTTTTCGATGGTGAGAAGATTGCAGAACTGGCGGAAGACAAAACCGGCCGGGCACTGGGTTCTGCCATCAGAAAACTGCTGGGGCTGGATGTTATCACCCGTATGCGTGATGACCTGGCTATCTATCTTAGAGAGAAGAATACGGCAGCCATGCCGGAAGAGCACCAGCAACAGATTGCTGATCTCAAGAGTGAATACGAGATTGCTTATGCGTCCTATAAAGAGGCGCTGGACGCGCATAGTGAGTCCGTAAGACAAATTGGTGGTATTGATTCTGATATTAAAAAGTCAGAAGGCTATATCTCCAGTAAAGGTGGTGAGTGGGCACGGTCACGCTCTGACGAGAAAGAGCGGGTCAACGAGCTGCTGGTTGAGAAGAAAAACCTTGAAGCACAAATACGTGAATGCATGGCTTCGGGCTTTCCACTGGTTTTAGCATTCGGCAAAGTAGAAGAACTGCTGACGCAGCTTGAGAAAGAGCAGGACTATAAAAAGCAGCAGCTCCTCAAGGTGACGCTGAATAAAAAGATTAACGTCCTGAAAAAGTCTCTGGAGAAATCTCTTAAAGACAAAGATGCCGTTGATGTAGCCATCACCCAGGCTTTCTCCGATGTATTTGCTGAGATCAAACAGATCAATGTTGTGCATGACTGCTCAGAACGTGAGTTTTCGCGCATCAATCATCTGGTAAAAGAAGTGTTGCCTGCAGCGCGCACGCAAATGCTGGAACTGGGCGACAACCTGGCAGCCGTTCAGCAGCAACTGGATAATGCCAGCAAGAACCTTGAGCGGGCACCGGACGAAGCCTTCCTGCAGGATGAGTTAGAGCACTTGCGCACGTTAAACGAGCAACGCTCCAATGAAACCGGGAAGGGAGCTATTGCCAAAGAAGAGGCACGCAAGGCCTTGCGTGAGGCAATGGATCTTATGCGGAAAATGCAGAAGAAAGAGCAGGAATTCAGCTCTAACTTCTCCAGTAACCGTGCTTACCAGATGGCCCGTAGTTCACGTGAGCTGCTGAATGAGTTTGCTGCGAAAACCACAGTCAATAAAGTGAAGCAGTTGGAGCAGGAGTTTGTACGTTCCTTCCGTAAGCTGGCCCGCAAAGACGATATCAGCCTGGAAGCACGCATCGATCCGAAAAACTTTGATGTTCGCCTGCTGAACAAAAACGGCGAAGAGATTAACAAACAGCAGCTTTCTGCCGGTGAAAAGCAGATTTTTGCTATCGCTATTCTGGAAGCTTTGGCGAAAACCTCTGGCCGTAAACTGCCCATTATTATTGATACCCCATTGGGCCGCCTGGACAGTAAGCACCGTGGAAAGCTGGTGGAGAATTACTTTCCCACAGCCAGTCATCAGGTGGTCATTCTGTCGACAGATACCGAGATTGACCAGGCCTACTTCAAAACCCTGTCACCTCATATCTCCCATGTGTACGAAGTAGAATACTTCCCGGATGACGGACACTCCGAGTTTATGGAGCGCAGATATTTTGGTCAGAAGTTGGAAGAAGAAGCAGTGGTAGAGGAGTTTACCCCGGATGTTGCCTAATCGAATTCGTATCTCCAAAAAGGCCACCGACACTCTGGCTATGGTGAAGGGCCGTACCGGCCTGACACCCAACATCCTCTGCCGCCTGGCTATCGCTCAGGCGCTGGAAGCGGGCTCGCTTAAAAAGCGGGTTAACTCAAAGATGGATGGGCAGGAGTTTAATACCAATACCTTGCTGGGGGAGCATGCAGACACTTATGCCATGCTGATTCGCCAGCAGGTGCAGGATGCCGAACTGGGCAAGGTTGTTGCCCAGCTGGTGGATGATGGGATGGGGTTATTCTCTGGAGTGAATAATCTGAGTGATCTTTTTGTGAAGTGTAAAGGAAGGGTGGCGTAAGCCACCTCTTCTTTGACACGCGGCGTAGAAGGAGAAGCTTTATTGTTTTTTTGTAATTTGACTATAAGGAGCGCTATGGAGATTTATACCGAGTTGTTCTGGTTTTCGTATATCGCATAAAACCAAGAGCATTTTTTTAATCTGAGATCTTCCTTTTCCAGAAGCTTCAATTCCCGTAAAAGGGACATTTTTTGCGGCGCTAAGCTTAGTGATAAAGTAATCTAGGTCGCCATCGAGGTTTTCTTTGAACTCGTTCAAAAGAGAAAGTAATACGTCAAAAGATGCTTGTATTCCAACTGTTTTAGTGATGAATGTATCGGGTGGGGCGTTGTCCCAGATTAATTGCTTCATCGCACTAAAGTAATTGAATATTATTTCATATATGGCTTCATCATAGCCTTCTATGTACAAAAAGCGTAGTGGGGTTCCATCATTATTCTCCAACTTGTCCCTAGTGCGGTTGGATTTGCTTATAGAGAGCAAATCGTGCCTGTCTTTTTTAGGATTTTTTGAAATTAATTTCAATATTCCGTCGACAATTGCAGCCATAGACACTTGCCACTTAGTATTGTATTCACGTTTATCTGCTAACCCTAGTGATACTTTGTCTTTAAATGGTGATTCTTCTAAGTTCAAGCGCCTTGCGATTGAAACGGCTAATGTTTCAGGAACCCATGTGTTTTCGTCAGAACTCTCTATATCAAAGCCGAAGAGATTATATGCTAAGCTCCTGTCAACCTTCTTTTGATTGAAGTTTATTGTCGAAAATAGGAAGGCATGAAAAGGGATGGGCAGATCTATATATACTGCACATAAGAGTTCTATATCTTTGTCTTTGTCTGCGCAATAATTAAATGCATGAAGTCTATGTTGCCCATCAATTATAGAGCCAAGCTTTTTCTCTGTGGGTATAGTTAATTTACCATTATTGTATTTCCAAGATATTTCATCATCATCTCCGTGGAAATAACCATCTTCAGAATAATTTGCACCAATGATTATTGCGTTTGGGAAGGCTGCTTCTTTTGTTCCAATATAGTCAGCGATTTCCTTCAAACGCTTTTCGCTCTCAAGTCGTTGTGTCCCATCGATACCAGTCCCGTCTTCTTTTGTTATTGCAGGGGCTGAGTATGTAATGTTTAAAAGTTTTCTGGCGCTGATACTGGTTACAAAAAATGCACCTAAAGGTTGGTTGACTCTTATAGCTATAGGGTCGAGGTAGAAATTATTCATTATTTGATCCCTCTGCTTTTCTTGCACTCTTTAATGCACTTAGTGATCTGTTCTTCGCGTTTGATGCAGGCTCTGGCGTACCTATTGTTGAACTTTTTATGGTCTCTTGTTCTAAGTCAAACTTGGTTTTTGGGATAAGTATCCACCATACCGTCCAAAGTAATATAGTAGCGATCCCAATTGGGATATATGATGAAATGCTGGCATTTAAATTGCCCGTACCTGATGCTGTTATCGTATATACAGTAAGGGCAATGATCACAACAACAATGGAGATAACAAGCATGTTGTAACTTTGTGTTTTATCTTTTTCTTCTAGAAGGAAATCTGCGAGTATTGCTGAAATTAAAGCAAAAACATATGTCATAAGATTAGCTTTTATGTCGCCAGATCCTTGAGTTATTGGGAACCAAACGCCCACTCCGCCAGCAACGATTATGATTGTTATAAGATATAAAAGAGGTGCTGGAGAGCGAGCGCCATTTGAGAGATCTTGCCATACTTTCTCTTTAAGGTTGGCCCATTCCTTATATTTACTCATTTATAAATCTCTTTTTGAGTTGTTGAAGATATTTTTCTTATGCCATGTTAGAAAAATAGAGCTTGGTGTTTGTGTAGGATCATATGGCAGACTAATTTTATTATTGTGTCTCACTATGATTTGCCGCTGAGTTTCTGAACTACCGTACGCATATTTACTTACTTCAATGGTATGGTTTTCGGTTATTGTGAAAACACCGCGATCAAACGCTTTGTGGTGGAGTGCGCACATGGCTATACCATTTTCAACTGTCGATGGCCCTTTGCTTTGATGCCACTTAATATGAGCAGCCTCAAGCCCAATAGATGCATGGCCTAACCGACAATCAAACCCACAAACAGCGCATTTATACCCATAAGCCGTCAGAACTTTTCGGCGAAAGTCGGGGTCACGCTTATGGGGTTTGTTGAGGTACTCCTGAATATCCAGTTTCTCAACAATATCGTCATGGATAGTTTCAGGAAAGAATTTCTCTAGTAGTTCTCCAATCGCACGAGCCATCTTGTCCTGACTGCTGGTGATGTTATCAAACTCTTTCTTCGTCAGGCCGCCAGCAACATTGTACTTCAGAAGCTCAGATTTCTTTGCGTCTGTATTGCTGGAGCGGGGTTGTGCCTTTTCGTGGTTCTTTAACTCCCAGATACCATCATTCTGCAATCGCCAGAAAGGGTACTGTGGGTGATGAGATTTCCGGTAAGGCCCAAACTCAATCAGTAAGTCTTTAAGTGGTTCATCTATCTCCTTGTAGGAGAAAAAGCGGTCATGACCTTTCTGATACTGTGACAGCGCATACAGCAGCAGGAGCGGTTTATGAACCGCTCGCTGACTGCCACGCTTCCATACGTTTAAGTCCAATTCCATTAGTTTTGAATTAACTCCCAGAATGCTTTGTCTTTAATCTTGCGAGGCTTCTCATTGCCACCAATGTGATAGGAGATATGTTTCTCCAGCCCCTGTATCTGTTCAATAGCCTTGTCGTCTTCAGCCTTGTTGGTGGTCTTAAACACCATCCGCACATCCTGTGCCTTAATCTCTTTCACCTGGTGCACAATCCAGCTGAGGATATAACTGGCGTAGTTATTCTCGCTGGTTTTGAAGTGGCTGAGTTCCTGGGTGGAGAGGATGGTACCCACACCAAACTCCCGGCCTTCCTTCATAATCATCCGCAGGCTGGGGAAGTTTTGCTTCATAAAGTTGTCGGCTTCGTCCACCAGCACAAACTTGCTGAGTTGGCGGAAAGCTCCGTCAATCTTTGAGCTGCCTTGCTGATGCATCTGGTTGTAGAAGATATCCAGTGTAATGGCGACGACAAGGTTCTGAATCTGTGGGTCATAACCGGAGAGGTTAATCACCGTTACACCACTCACCAGGTCATGCAGAGATTCTGTCTTGCTGGGGTCTGGCTCAAAGATCTGGAAGCTGGTCAGGTCAGAGAGTGCGGCATAGAGGGAATCTTCCTCAACCTTCTCCTGATCCATAAAGATATCCCACACCTGCTGCACAGTTGGAGCAGGGCGGCTCCAGGTGCTTGAGTCATTGGGTTTGATGCCAGCTTTATCGTATGCCTCCATTACCAGTGTGCGAACTTTATTCTGCTGTTTATTACCCAGGTTAAACGCTGTCGCTAGCGTGCTGCGGAACAGGTTAGCTGTATGCACTGGCAACATGGGTTTGCTACCAAACAGGGCAAAGGGGTTAAACGGCAGATTATAAAGATCAAACACCTTGGCATTGGTCGCCTGTACAAAGTCGTCTTTCACATAGTCGGCTTTGTAATCGAAAATCAAAATACCAATGGGCAAGCCATCCACATTGTGATGCTGGTTCCGCATCAGCTGGGTAATCAGACTCTTGGTAAACTGGGTTTTACCGGTACCCATGGTGCCAATGATGGCGGTATTGGGGTTCAGCAGTTTGTTGGTATTGGTTGGCTCCCAATATACCGGGCTACCGGTAAACTGATCACTACCAAACAAAACCTTGAGTGGCCCCTCACTCTCTGCCATTTGTACTTCGGGTTCTACGGTGGCGGTTGGAAGCGCATCAACGAGCTGCTCAGTCTTTTCTGATGCTTGTTCCTCTGTGGTGGGCTCCTCAGAGGTTTCGGTATCACTGTCGTCTTCAGTCTCTGTTGGCTGCTCTAGCGCAGAGCCTTCCAGCCCGGAGGCCATGTAATACTCTTTTGGGATAGCCAGGTTGTTGGCCTCTGTGAGCATCGGTTGCAGCTCGCCCAGAGGTTTGGCTACCAGCATGTCCAGGAACCCTTCCGGGATTTCCAGTTGCAGTACATCGTCAATCACGGCTGTCTTGGTTTTAGCCGCCGCTTCACCGCTTAGATGAGCCACTACCATGCCTTTGGGGTAGTCGTTCACGTGGCCGAGCGTGTAATCACCTTGCAACCAGTATTCCCGGTTATTAAGGATTTCATCGAAGTAGCGATCTTCAAAAACATGGTAGAGCTGGTACTTTTCAATCTGCATCAGCACCTGGCGAATAAACAAACCTCGGTAGATTTTGCCTTCCAAGGTTTGCGGAGCCAGCAGGCCTTCTTCCATATACCGGCCTAAAGCCAAAGCTTGCTCGCGAGCTTTCTCAAGGGAAGCTGAACCGTGGTTGCCGGTTTTGACTTCTACGGGTAATAGGTACAGCCGCCCATCCCGAAAGCCTGCAAACAGAATGTCGTCGGAGATCTTGCCTTTGAACTTGTCGTCCTTGTGATAACGGGCAAAGTCACCTTCGCTCATATTCAGGCCGATATTGCCTGCCACACGAATCATCTCCGCCACAGAGAGCGGTACCCAGGTGATATCGGAAGAGCCCAGTAGTGTGCTCACTACTTTCCAAGCGCCGACCACACCATGCTTGGCTTTCTGCTCTTTCTCCTGGTCGGTAATCATCTTGAGCAGCCATTCGCCGTTAAA
Organism: Parendozoicomonas sp. Alg238-R29; assembly: GCF_947331445.1. GTDB lineage: Bacteria > Pseudomonadota > Gammaproteobacteria > Pseudomonadales > Endozoicomonadaceae > Sansalvadorimonas. Next base: position 21,685 of record NZ_CAMZOG010000062.1, read on the forward strand.
GGCGTTGTATTCACCAATCAGATCATCATCACCCTGGCTGAGCATGCGACGGTACAAGTCTTTCTGCTGGGTTACAGTAATAGCATCGTACCCGGCGGAGCTGGTGTACTGGTCGGAGTAGTGAATCAGCAGCTGATCTTTGCTCTGGAAGAAGTCCAGGGTCACCTTCGGATCAATAACAGTGGTCCAGATGGAGCTGGCATAGGAGAGTTCCAGCTGGGTGCGGAACACATCGCTCACGGCCAAACCAATAGAGCTGTTGTTGGCATACACAGTGTTGGCTTTGCGCGCCGGTTTCAGCAGGCGTCCAATCAGTTGAGCCAGTTTCAGGTGAGGCTGTTCAGCGTCAATATTCTCCAAACCGAAGGCGGTGTAGTAACTGCCATGCTCACTGCGGGACGACTCGCCATTCAACAAACCACCACAAGCCAGGCCGGAGGTGTGTTTGGTCATGTCGATATCGACACAGTCAATCTTCTGGTTGTTCTTAAAGAAACTCAGGTGGGCGTAAGTCTGCTGTTTAGGTTCTCCCTCCTGCTCCTCATGTTTGAACTTACTGAATGAGAGGCGGGTTCGTAGCAGGTCGATAATGGTATCGGCATTTTCTCGCGCCTTGCCTTTATCGAGCCGGTACGCTTGCTTGATCAGGTCATAAGACCCCATCTCAGCAAAGCGATCAAACTCGGTTTCGCACAATGTATTGTCGTACAGGTTGACATGAATGCAGCGGCTATCCAGCAGGTGGCTCTGGTAGTAACTCAGCAGCCCCTGGAAGACTTCTTTGTTTTCACCGTTATTGATGGAGTTAATAATCAGTGGTGCGCTGTCCACTTGAGAGAACAGCTCACCAAAGGTTTTAATAAACTCTTCAACCTTTTCCCGTACCAGCTTGGTAACAAAGGCATAGCTGGTATCTTGACGAGGCACGACTTCCAGCCAGAAGGGGTTTTCATCAATCACCTGAGTGTAACAGAAGCCGTGTTCGTTGGAGAACATAAACGGCAACAATCCACGAGGGTTAAGGCGCTTGCGTGTAACCGGTGGCAGGTTTTTGAAGGAGCGGTTGGCTTCGTCAGCACGAATGCTGTCGACCAGCTGCAGGTAATAAGCCAGTACCAGTGGGTGCAGGGGAGAAATATACTCCTTGCCTTCCGCGCTTACGTAGCCAATCTGCAGTAGCTGTCGGGCTTCGACGGTTAGGTTCTTATCCAGCGGCAGGGCGTCTAGCTGTTCAATATAGGCATCCACATAGGCGCGGGTTTTCTCCACCAACTCTGGGCCCCAGGAGGCGAGAGAGGGTTGGGTTCGCTTACCGGTGAAGTATTTACTCAAACCTTGCCAGGCTTCATACAGGTCAGGTGCAAAACGCGCGATGTTCAGGGCTTTAATGCTTTCCCCGTTGGCTTTGTCTGACAGGTAGAGCCAGTTTTGTTCGATCAGTTGGTGTTCCAGCTCCAGAAGTTTGAGACGATTGAAAAAAACCCGGTTCTCCTGGTTATCTAGCACCACGCGGCCTTTGGTGGGAATAAACTGACCGTTGTAGCTGTCGTTGAACAATAGGTTGAAGCGCCCTTCGTCCATAAGCAGGGGGAGGGTTAAGCTGTCCTGGCCGACCTCGCCCTCAATCTGGAATTTGAGCAGGCTGCCTTCGCACTCAACTTCAAACTGCACAATGTCCGATTGCTCGTACAGCTCCTGATAGTTCACCACGCCATATTCGCTGGTGGAGATGACCTGGTTATTATTGGAAAGCTGCTGGGTATCGGTAAGAGCCGGGTTCACAACCAGTTCATGTTCATCGGTTTGCAGAACCAGCAGTTTCTTCTTATTAGCAGGGTTAATCAGAAAACGGTTTTCAAACGCTGCCAAGTGAAACTGCTCATCCTGCAGTACCAGAATATGGAAGGTATGCTTTTCGCTGGATTTGGTTCTATCCAAGCGTAGGGTGAGATATGTCGGCTTGCCGCTCCAGGGGATTTCTGTAGCGAGCGTGAACTTACCTTTGGTTTTCTTCCCCTTCAGTTCAAGCGTTTCCAGTTCTTTATTGTTTTTAATGGAGAACTGACGCTTCTCAATATCATTACCAAAAAAAGTTACCTTGAGAGGCACGGAGAATGTCTCTTCTCCAGCGAGGAGAATAAGGTGCTTTTCCCGCTTACCGGCAGAGCTTTCGCTTTTGTTGCGGGGGCCAACCAGCTTGCAGGTTTCAGATTCAATGGTATGAAAGGCAAGCGCCTGATTCTTCTGAGAGTCCATCTCGTCCCAGAAATTTTGGATATCCAGCGTTGCCCAGTCAGGCTCATCACCGGTGATATGTTTTTCAATAAATTTATCACCGAAATCAGACAGCCGTTCGCTGATTTCTTCCGGGAAGTGCTCAACAACCGTAGCAATCTCTTCTTTCAGTTGGCGGTTATCTTCGAGCCGCTTCTGGATCTGCTTTTCACTGTTGTTCAGGACAAGGGCAGTATCGGGCAGCAAGCCCAGTGAGGTTAGGTCGGGTTCTTTGCCAGTGGCGACAGCATTGAACAGTGGCTCAAAGCCAAACATGCTGTCGCCTTCTTCTTTGATCAAGGCAGTTTGCCAACTCAGCAGGTTCAGGGTGAGCTGACAGGTTTTGACCTCAGAGTTGAAGTGTTTTTGAAGGCGGCGCTCTATTGTTTCAGGTGACCACACTGCATCCTGCGCAGCCAAGTCCTCGGCACTGTTAATGAGGGTGTCCAGCAAGCTGTTATGCACCACTAACAGAGCGCTACCCGCCATGGCTTCACTTTGCCCGGCGACTTCATCCCGCAGCGTGGAGATAAAGTTCTCGTTATCTCCTTCGGCAAAATCCTGATTAGAGCCAGCGTGGGCGATACAAATTAAACGAGTATTATTGATCTGCAGATAGGGGAGTTGTGCTCCTTTAAAGGCAACCGTTCCCGAAGCCCTGTGCCGTAGCTCTACAAATAAGCGACGCGTGTTCTCGGCATCAGGGGATTGATATTGGTAGCGGAAGCCGACGGTTATCCGGCTCTCCAACCATTGTTCAAGGCTGGTAACCAGAAACTGCTCAAATCGTGCTTCGGACATAAACCGCGTCTCCACTATCACTCAAACGGTCGACGTTGCCGACTCGGTCGTAAAAACTAATCAGGCTTTGTTCAGATTGCTTGTCGAAGTACACACCACGGCTGCGGAAGCCTTCGAGCAGCTTTTGGAAATGAAGCTTGCGCTCTTTTCCGATGACGAGGTTGGTCAGCAGTAGCAGGTAATCCTGGTTCATAACCAGAACTCGTCCTGTACGCCCCCGAAGTTGAACAAAATGACGTGCTACATGCTTTTCAAATTCTTTTTGGTAGTTTTTACGAACAGTTTTGCGGTCGCCCTTTTCAACCTGGAACTGGTCTTCGGCATAATGGAATAAGCGACGCAGTGAGTCAATCGCGCCACTAGAGTATTCATAGGTTTTGGTGAGCCCACGAGATTCGAAGAACTCCTGAGCGAAGCTCTCTATAACGTCTTTCAGTTGTGTCTCTGTTTCGGTATCCGCCTTGCGAATAGCGTCGGCAAATTTCCAAAGAGGTTGCTTTTGATGGGTTTTATCTGGGTTTTTATTCAGCTGTTCCAGCATCGAAAGGATGGGGAACACATGGGCAGACGCTCGATAGAGTGACTGGTAGCCATAGTGTTGAATATCCGTACGTTCCTGGCTGGCTTTTTCTGTATCCAGAATAAAGAATAAAGGCTTGCTCTGAGGTTCTCCGTTTGGCCAGTCCCGAATATTCAGGGCTAACTGAGAGCAGTAGAGGAAGTTGTACAGTTCAATAAACTGCTCTAAATGCTGCAAGAGAAAATCTGTTTTATGACTCAGGAAACCCAGATCTTTCACAAAGTTTCTGGCGAGAAAAGGTAGGTAGGGGGCTTGAGTGCTGGCTTTCTGCTCGGCAGTCAGGTCGGCAAAATTTTCATCCAGAACCTCCAAAAATTTTTCTTCGATAAAGTTGGGGTTGCTCTGTAGCTTGATGGATGCAGGGTTGGCCGCCAGAAAACTCTCAAAGATGTCAAACAGGTGAGAGCTGGCACCTTTCTCATTGCTCTGTTGAGTAAGCAGAAGGAATTCAGGAGCAGCTTGAGAAAGGGCGTCGCCAGTGAAGTACATCTTGCGCAGATGCTCGGTAAAGCTTTCATCACTGAGCAGGTCGCCGACTTTTTTAAGGCAGTCGTTCTCAAAGGCTTCCTGATCAAATTTGTTATTAAGAACCTTGCCAATTAATAACCCAAGAGTGTGACCTGCAACGTAGCTGTAGTTGAAGTTATTGCCTTTGTTTCGGTAAGGCAGATAACTGTTCAGGGTGTTGCGGTTATCGGGCTTGGCATCGGTCAGAGCTGTGGTGAGTTGTTCTATCAGGTTCATATCAGCGCTCCACCCGAATTTCGTCTTCATCGACATCGTTGATCAGCGCCCACGATTCATCTTTCTTCTGGATGAAGAGTTTGTCGGTGTTGCGGATGCGGGAGGTAATATCTTCGATCACTTCTTCAAGGATGATGATGTTGTTTTTGTCGTGTCGGTTAGGGCGGTATCCTCGGTTGATCTTGCGTATCAGGTCGAGGAAGTTGACCGAAATTGGTAGCGGTACCAAATCTTCATCACCCAGCTTTAGGCAGGCATTGAAGTAACCCAAGCGGGCAGGGCGGTTCTCACTCTGCTGAACCTGCTTAAGACTCTCCCGGATTTCTGCCTTGGCAGAGACCTGGTAGCCGTTATAGTCGTTCAGGAATATCTGGCTTTTCAGACTCAAGCTGGGAGCAAAGCGGTTAGCAAAACCGAGCAAGGCGCTGACCAAGCCTTTCTTATAGAAGTTCTTCAGCTCTTTCCGCTCTTTGGAATCACCCTCGTAAATGGTGTGCAGCTTCCAGATGCGGACATACTCTTCAAACAGCTCACTACGGAAGTTGTCTTTAAAGCGCTGGTGGAAGTTGTTGCTAATATCAATATCCTGCAGCAGGCAGAATAGCCGTACCCAGCTGCCGGGCTTTTGCGCGATATCTTTAGGATTAATCCATTCTGCAACGCTGTCTTGAAATGCTTGAAACTCCGGGTCATCAAACGTCAGTGAGCTTTGGATAAGAAAAAGGTCGATCTCGCGGGAGCGTACAGTGCAGGGGTCGAACTGGCGGAGAGCTTTAAATAGATCGGTTTTTTCACTGGCAAACAGGTTGTCGAACAAATAGTTCGGACCGGTAAGGATGTGGTGTACAAAATCGAGAATGGTTCTTGCTGTGAGGAATACGTCGTTCTTCAGGCGCAGCTTGAGCAAAGTATTGATAATGACATCCTGCACACTCTCTTGCTGCAGCATACGGAAGTTGCTGTGCAAAATCGGATCACTGTCTTCCTGCATCCAGACATGGAAGAAAGGATTTTTCTCATCGGCTATGGTGAGCCTGGTGAGCAGATCTTTAATAAAGGGAGACAGGAACTGATCCCGGATAAGCTTGTATTTTGGGTAGTCCTCAAAATTCAGGAACGTGTGGTTGGCGTTGGGTGAGCTTTGCTTGTCGCCCAGGTAGGCACGGAAGGTCTCTTTGATATCCTGATGTTCATCTGCTCCGCTGTCGGAGTAGTTGAACATCATGCCGGTGTTGATGCCCACCACCATAGGCTTGTTACTGGCTTTGTGTTGGGTAAATGTGTCGTTAAGCGTCGCTATAGCATCTTTATCCCGATGAAAACTATGGGTGGCATCGAAGTGGAAGTCCAGCTGGTCACGGAACGTCTCGTGGTTGCGGGCCAGTATTTCTGACTTACCATCACCAGAGCTACCGCACAGAAAAATAATCTGGTCGGGCTGCGTGGTGTTTTGCAGCATTTCTTTGAATGTCTGTTCTATCTCTGTCTCTATATAGAGATAGCTTTTCACGGCACTGCTGTTGCGGTTGTCCAGCGTCGAAACGGCATGGGCAGACGACCGCGACAGGGTGTCGAGCATTTTGCGAAGAATCATATCTGAGCTCGGCAGAGAGTATGCGTTTCAACCAGGCACGCTACCGCCCTCCAGCTACGGTTTCTGGATAGGAGGATTGTGCGCTAGTTTAAATTGACTTTAATGACAAGCATTCTACCGGTGTCGTGGGTTGGGCGCTATTGGTAGGGATTTTGAGGTTTGTGGATTGTATAGTAGGCCATGATGATGGACTTGTTGTGACAGGGGAATGGTCTTTAATTGGTCTGCTTTTACACCCAAAACAGTGCCGGTAGGTTCGATGACCGGTGCTGTTGGGGGAGAATTGTTTCCAGTTGCCGGTAGTAACTCACGCATCACCTGCTGCATCGGAGTCGCACTCGTAACCACCACTTCGGGTGATGTTTTAAGTCATTCTATTCACCATTCTGGTAAAAGTGACCACTCAACTCAGCGTAATGGACTTGTTGATTTTGTTTGTTTTGTGATCTACTGCACGACAATTAACTGATAATGCAGATAAGAACAATATAAATCACTGCATAAGTATTTTCAGAGGTTGTTGTCAGGATGTTGTATGCGCTAAGAAATTGGTGCGCAGTTGCGCTATTCGGTCTCTCTCTTTTACCCGCTCATGCCGTCGAATTTCCTTCTAACCCCGGTGATCGCGATCTGAACCGTCAGCGTCAGGAACAGCTGCTGAAGGAACAGGCGGATAAGCTGAGGGAGTTGCAAAAACCAGTTGTCGATACAGTCTCTTCTGAAGAAAGTGTGCCTGAAGGCGGACAATGCTTTGATATACGTATTATTGATTTGCAGGGCGTCACACTTCTTCCTGAGCGGGTGCAAAGGACATTAACGGACCCTTTACTCAATACCTGTATGGGTATTGGCGGAATTGATCAGTTAATTCGTGCCATTACCAATTTGTACGTTGAAAAAGGCTTTATCACAACTCGAGCTTATGTCCCGGAGCAGAATCTCAAGAGCGGTACGCTAACTGTCCTAGTGGTGGAAGGGGTATTGTCTTTGCTTGAGGCTGCTCCGGAGAGTGATTTAACACCGAAACAGCTTGCCTTCAGTTTCCCAAAACAAACCGGTAGTTACCTCAATATTCGGGAGCTTGAGCAGGGGATGGACCAGCTCAACCGCCTGCCTTCTAACGCCGCACAATTAAAGTTATTGCCTGGACAAAAGCCGGGCGAAACGGCTGCCCGTGTCAGTAATACACCATCCAAGCCCTGGAGGTTATCTATTGGCAAGCATAACAATGGTGATGAAACCACGGGCGACAGAAAATGGCAGGGGCAAATTCAGTGGGATAATCCATTGGGTGTCAGTGACCAAATGAGTGTGAGCTTGGCAAAAGATGCCGTGAGTGATCGTTATAAACAATCCCGCAGTGTCAGTCTGGATTACAGCGTGCCTTATGGTTACTGGAACCTGGCATACAATTTTAGCTATAGCGATTACGACAGTCGTCGAACCCTTTCCTCGATCCGTTTTGCCTTGGAAGGAAATACCCGGACTCACAAGCTCAGACTCAGCCGGGTTTTGCACCGTGATCAAAGCAGTAAAACGTCCGTCAGT
>NZ_CAMZOG010000063.1 GCF_947331445.1 Parendozoicomonas sp. Alg238-R29
TCCAATTACACGACAGAAACCGGTGCTCAGAAGTATAGTTCATGCACCAACATGTATTGTGAACAGAGCCGGAGGCTCGGTATACATGCCCATCTTCGAGAGCATATCTTCCGGGATAAAGATTGTAGCTGGGAGGTTAGCCGCCAAGCTCAATCTTGTCGTAAGGGGTGAAAGAGAAGAGAAGGTCAAAGTCGGCGGTTTTTGAAATAACCTTCAGTTTTTCACGGCCTTTGCCGGAACTGGAAGAGATGTCTTATTTTCCTTCGGCATTTAAATGATCTACGTAGTTTTACGTAGACTGCCTTAAGTATTATTTTTTCCTGTTTCCGAAAAGCTGCGAATATTGTTAGCTGCTCTCTCCCGTCATCATCTACCCCATCAAAAAAGTTACACACAACACCTCGAAAGAGAATGGGGAGAAAACAAAAACAATGAGATCCTTACTGAAAAATTCATTTACCAAAAAGCTGCTGACCGCAGCTGTGTGTGTGGCAGCCTTCGCAGGCTCTGCCCAGGCTGCTGAGAAAGTGTATCGTCTGAAAATGGCGGAAACCTGGCCGTCCAACTTCCCTATTTTCGGTGATGCTCCCCGTAATATGGCGGCTATGGCAGAGAAGATGTCCAATGGCCGTCTGAAAATTACCATCGATTCCAAGAACAAACACAAAGCCCCGCTGGGTATCTTCGATATGGTACGCTCCGGCCAATATGATATGGGTCACTCCGCATCCTATTACTGGAAAGGCAAGGTACCGAATACTCTCTATTTCACGACTATGCCATTTGGTATGACAGCCCCAGAACAGTATGCCTGGTTCTACCAGGGCGGTGGCCTGGAGTTGATGGACAAGGTGTATGGCAAGTACAACCTGGTGAGTTTCCCTGGCGGTAATACCGGTAACCAGATGGGTGGCTGGTTCCAGAAGGAAATTAACTCCCTGGAAGACCTGAAGGGTCTGAAGATGCGTATTCCCGGTTTTGCCGGTGAAGTACTGGCCAAGCTAGGGGCCAAGCCTACGAACATTCCGGCAGGTGAGCTGTACACCGCACTGGAGCGTCGTACTATCGATGCACTGGAGTGGGTAGGACCTTCCCTCGACTTGCGTATGGGTTTCCACAAAATTGCACCTTACTACTACACCGGCTGGCATGAGCCCGGTACCGAACTGCAATTCCTGGTGAATAAGCGTACCTGGAAAAAACTGCCTGAAGATTTGCAAGAAATCCTGCGTGTGGCCATGCGTACTGCTGCCTATGACATGTACATTCAGTCTTACGATGCATCTGCTGTAAACCTTGAAAAGATGTTGACCGAATACCCCAACATCAAGATCAAGACTTTCCCGGAGTCTGTGACCAACGCTATGCGCAAGGCCAACGATGAACTGCTGGCAGAGAAAGCTGCTGAAGATGAACTGGCGAAAGAGATTCTTGATTCCCAAGCTGCTTACCTGAAGAAAGTACGTCGCTGGACTGATATTTCTGATCAGGCTTATTTGAACAGTCTCTCCGCTGAATAACTCGTCTTTCCTTCACAACAGAAGCCAGACATACTTGGCTTCTGTTCCTCTCATCAACATTTGTGGGGTAAGTGATGATGCTGGTGCAGCTGGAAAACCTGGTGAACCGCTTCTCTGATCTGCTGGGAAAAATAGCTGCACTGCTGTTTATCCTGCTTCTGTTTAATGTTTTTTACGACGTTGTTGCCCGCTATGTCTTCAACGACGTCTCTATCGGTATGCAGGAGCTGGAATGGCATCTGTTTGCCGCCATGTTTATGCTCGGTGTGCCTTATACCTTACGTGTTGGTGGCCATGTTCGTGTTGATCTCATTTACGAACGTTTGTCCCTGCGCAGTAAGGCTTACATCGACCTCTTCGGTTCACTGTTCCTGCTGATGCCCTTTGCCCTGCTTGTGGGATATTACGGTGTTGGATTCGCTCATGAGGCATGGGAACTGGGTGAAACCTCTGGTGACCCTGGAGGCCTCCCCCATCGGTGGATTATTAAAGCGGTGATTCCGTTTACCTTTTTCTCCATCGCTATCAGCGGCTTCGGCATGATGCTGCGTAGTTTGAATATTCTTACCGGTAACAGGACTGATACCGGCTATGTCCCTCCACAACATTAATAATCGGGAGCAAAGCAAATGATTGGTATCGTCATGTTTTTTGTGGCGCTGGTGATGCTGCTTTTCGGCTTCCCGGTTGCCTTTACCTTCGGCGGTGTGGCACTGATTTTTGGTGTCTGGGCCGAAGGCGTGGATATGTTTGCGTTTATGCCATTCCGCATTCAAAGCATTATGGAAAATGTGGTACTGATGGCTGTGCCGCTGTTTATCTTCATGGGTATCGTTCTGCAGAAAACCAAACTGGCAGAGCAGCTGCTGGAATCTATGGGTAAGCTGTTTGGCGGAGTTCGTGGGGGTCTGGCGATTTCTACTGTGTTGGTAGGCGCTTTGCTGGCGGCTTCAACCGGTGTTGTAGGTGCTTCTGTTGTGGCGATGGGATTGATCTCCCTGCCGGTGATGCTCAAGTACAACTACGACAAATCTCTAGCCTGTGGCACTATCTGTGCTTCTGGTACCCTTGGACAGATTATTCCACCTTCCATCATTCTGATTATCCTGGGTGATGTATTGGGTATTCCTGTAGGTGACCTGTTCCAGGCTGCCGTTGGCCCCGGCTTTATTCTGATTGGTGTGTATGTGCTGTATATTCTGGCGTATGCCTGGCTGAAGCCTGAGTCTGCACCTGCTCTGCCGATGGATGACGATGTTGCCAATAAGCGTGAACAGTATGTGAAAGCACTTAAGGCGATCATCCCACCATTGGCTCTTATTCTGATTGTTCTGGGTTCAATCTTTGCAGGTATTGCTACACCAACAGAGTCGTCTGCTTTGGGTGGTATTGGTGCGCTGGCATTGGCCGCTATCTATAAGCAATTCAGCTGGAAAATGGTATATGAGTCTTCATTGGAGACAGTAAAAGTCACTGCTATGGTATTTGCCATTCTCTTGGGGGCAACAGCCTTTTCCATGGCCTTTACCTACACCGGTGGCGATTACATTGTCGAAGAAATTCTGTCTCAGCTTCCAGGAGGAGCCACTGGCTTTCTGCTGCTCTCAATGTTGGCAATCCTGATTCTTGGCTTCTTTATCGACTTTGTCGAGATCAGTTTTATTATTGTACCTATCCTGGCTCCGGTTGCTGAAGCTTTGGGTATTGCACCGGTATGGTTCGCGATTCTGATTGCCATGAACCTGCAGACATCTTTCCTGACACCACCGTTTGGGTTCAGTTTGTTCTATTTGAAAGGTGTTGCGCCACCTTCAGTGAGAACAGTGGATATCTATAAAGGTGTAGTGCCGTTTATTGTTATGCAGGTGGCAGTGGTGCTCACCATCTTGTTGTTCCCTGAGTTCTATGGGTTAGTATAATTACCGTTGACCTGTCTATAGGTGCAGGGTTGATTATCTCGTCTCAAGACAATTGAGGCGAGATATGCCTTTTGATTCTCTCATTTAAAAAACCTGTTCCCTGTTTGAAATTTGGCTGCAAGCTTTTAATTCTGTGCCGCCAATTCTAAAAGGCATTGCACTTGCCTTGATCTCAACAGCTTTGATCTCAACAGCTTTGGCCTGTAACCTGTTTGCTTTAGCGATGTGTTGTCGTTAGGCTCCCGTCAAAGTCTGGGCGAAAACGAAAACTGCAGTGACCCTGAAAATAAAAATCCTGCTGCTGGCGCTGTTACCGCTGATTATTATGTCGGTGGCGATTACAACGTTGAACCAGCGACAGGCCCGTGACCTCTCCGAGCAGGAGATAGCTACCTTTGAACGCAACCTGCTAGCCTCTAAAAGAGAGCAGTTGCAGCATTATGTTGATCTCGCTCTTGCATCAATTCATCACACACTATCGCTGTTAGAGCACGGTGCTTCCCGTGAGTATGTTGAGTCTGAAGTTAAGCGACAGCTTAATGAGTTGGCCTATGGCGATGACGGTTACTTCTTTGCTTATACCCTTGACGGTGTCAATCTCGTTCATCCTGTACAACCCGAACTTGTCGGTGAAAACCTGATGGATATTCAGGATGGTGACGGCAAGTACCTGATTCAGGAGTTGTTATGGCAGGCGACCCATGGCGGTGGTTTTGAACGTTATATGTGGCGCAAACCTTCTGAAGATGGCCAGGAAGACAAACTCAGCTATGTCGTAGTGATTCCAGAATTGAACTGGATGATGGGGACTGGTCTGTACGTAGACGACATTGTCGAAGAAGTTGCAGCGATCCGCCGGGATGTGAATAAAAATATTCAGGACACCTTTTTTACTGTGCTGGTGATTATCTCAGGAACAGTAGTTTTGATTGTTCTTCTTGGTGTGGCTATCAATATCCATGAATCCCAGCTGGCCGATAAACGTTTACAGGAATTGGCTCATCGCTCTTTAAAACTTCAGGTTAGCCAGCGTCGTAATTTTGCCCGTGAGCTTCATGATGGTATTAATCAGCTGCTGGTATCTGCCAAACTGCGTGTGAATCTTGTGGATAAAAAGTGGGAGCAGAAGGTTGCCAGAGAACATCTGAAAAAAGCGTCCTGCATGCTGGATATGGCTATGCAGGAAGTTCGGCGGGTGTCGCATGATCTTCGTCCAATTGTTCTGGATGACCTTGGTCTGGAAGCGGCCCTGAGAAATATGCTGGATGACCTTGCCGAGCGAACGGATCTACAGGTGCACAGTTCGATACATCTGCCTGAACAACGTTTACCGGATGTTATTGAAATCACTTTGTATCGAGTGGTGCAGGAAGCGCTGACGAATATTGAAAAACATGCTGGCGCCAGTGAAGTAAAACTGACTGTACAATTTAAGGATGATGTTGTTTATCTGAAGCTTGAGGATGACGGCTGTGGCTTCTACGAACATGACCAGAGTGGAATTGGTTTGATTAATATGCGGGAGCGAACAGAACTGCTGGGGGGTAAATTTACCATCAACAGTTACCCGCAGCCTTCTTCGGCACTGGATACCAACTTGACTACCGGCACAATTATTAAAGCAACTTTTTATCTGGCCGCTGTGTATGAGACTAATGAGCGGGAACTGATCCATGAGTCATGAAATTCGAGTGTTACTGGCAGATGATCACCCCATGGTGCGAGAAGGACTGAAAGTGAGTCTGGACGGTGAAGGGGGCATCTCTGTTATTGCTGACGCCTGTAATGGCCGGGAAGCATTAGAGTTGGCTCCATCGGTCAAACCAGATGTAGTTTTGATGGATATCTCTATGCCGGTTATGGGGGGGCTGGAAGCTGCCGTAGAATTCAAAAAGAGTTATCCCGGTGTCAAGGTGCTGATTCTTTCTATGCACGAAGATCGGGAGTACATCCTTAAGATGGTTCAGTCTGGTGTATCAGGCTATGTGCTCAAAGATGTGGCAGCAGAAGAGATTGTTTTAGCTATTCAAACTGTTTCTACGGGGGGAACTTATTTCAGCGCCGGCGTATCTCAACAACTATTCAGTCAATTTGACCCTAATGGAATGAAACCGGAGGTGAAGTTGACCCCACGGGAAGAAACTGTGCTGAGGTTGCTTGCCGATGGAAAAGGGAATAAAGAAGTTGCCCGTGAATTGAATATTTCTGTGAGAACAGCAGAAGCACACCGGCAGAATATTAAGCAAAAACTTAAAATAAAAACATCCGCCGGTTTGATTCGTTATGCCATTGAACAGAATCTTACGAACGCTTAACTGGCAAACAACACTGAACTTTCAAGTTCTTCCCGAGTTGTTTTTGCATTATTGGCATCAGCATTATCATCGGCATAACCGAAAGACATTCCAAACAACACACCACGACTTTCTGGCAAATCAAACATTTCATGAATAGGGCCAGGGAATTGGCCAAGCGCACCCTGCATGCAGTTGGATATGCCGTGCTCCTGAAGCAGAAGAGCCAGCGTTTGTGAATAGATACCCATATCAACCGCTCCCATAATGTTCAGGTATTTCTCCATAGTGAAAATCGCCACATGGGGAGCATCAAAGAATTGCCAATTGCGCAGCATAGCCATGTTGCGCTTCATTTTGTCTTCACGGGCAATGCCCATAGCTGAGTAAAGAGCATTGGCAGAGCCAAACTGGCGTTCGCGGTGCTCACCTTCGTAAGCAACCTCCCAGTTGAAGTCTGGGTAAGGCTTCTGCTTTTGCATCACGTCCTGCAGTAGTTTGTTTTTCAGCTGATCCTTTTTCCCGCCGGAAACAACGATAACTTGCCATGGCTGAACGTTGCAGTTGGAAGGTGCTCGTTGAGCGGTGGTGAAAATATCTCGTAGAAGAGACTCTTCAACCGGATCTTTTTTGAACCCGCGGCACGATGATCGAGACTGCAAAGCTTGGCTGACGCTCATGAAATGATCCTGATTATTTGTTCTTATTTTGGAGAGCAAACATCATAGCTGAACGAATTGGCGTCAGGTAGCCCATATGGTGGATTGAGAATAGCTGTGTCATTCAGGAAGTCTTCATAATGGTCTAACACTGTCTGTTAATGCTGCATCTTCAGGTAAACGAAAATCACCTGAATCAGGGATGCTGTGAGCCAGACTGCCTGATGTTACCTGATATAAAGGGGGCTTAATTTCCCTTTTATAGTGCCACTAGCGGGTAAAGAAGTGCCACTAGCGGGTAAAGAAGTGCCACTAGCGGGTAAAGAAGTGCCACTAGCGGGCAAAGAAGTGCCACTAGCGGGCAAAGAAGTGCCACTAGCGGGTAAAGAAGTGCCACTAGCGGGTAAAGAAGTGCCACTAGCGGGCAAAGAAGTGCCACTAGCGGGCAAAGAAGTGCCACTAGCGGGCAAAGATATGGCCAATCTCCTCAGCAATTAAAGAGGACATGATTGAGTAGATGGCATCCGGATCTTGTGCAGAGAAGACTTTATCTTTCCCCACGCAACTTGTAAGCGCTTTATTGGAGGTTACATCGTAACTGAAACTTATCACGGCGATTTCTGCATGAACCCTTTCACCGGATGGTGTTCTTCCTTCTTCAATTTTATCGGTAATGATTTTGCAGTAATTGAGGTCTGTCAGCTTATTGTTCAGAACAGAATCACTGTCTACACCATCGGTTAGAACAATGATCAAGCGCTTGGCGTTTTTGGTTTTTCTGGCTAGTTGTGCTGCCCTTATGATTCCTTCATAGGATGCTGTTCCGCCATATGGTTCTATCTTTGAGAGTTCATCCTCAATCTTCTTAGCCTGTGTTGTTGGATGGATGGTGTAAAACTTTCCATGCTCCAGAAAGAAACGAGGCTCTTTTTCAACAAACATGTTGTTCACAGAGTCTTCGACCTGGAAAAAATTAATATTACTGACACTGTCGGCTATGCCTGTTGCCGGGTCACGTTCAAAAGTGTGTAACGCAAAAGGAATAAGAGATATTGTATTTTTCTTATCTGGATTAGTCTCGATACGGGTAAAGTCCTCAAGCTTGTAGGAAATTTTCTTGAGGATATCCTTCAGCATGTCGATTTTGATAACCCCGGTCCATGAGCCTCCCATTGAAGAGGAAAAGTCAGCCACAAAGAACACATCAATGGCCTGTCCATGGTTCTTTCTGGCGATAGATTTGTTGCCAAGAGGAATTGACTGGTCAAATCCAAGGGACTGTTTGCCTCCCAGCCAATTTGCATATTTCCCTGACACTTTTAACTGGTATTCCGTGAATTTTTTAGATGACTCTGTTTCATCACAATCACTGTTCTCAGTGCAGGGAATGGTGTCCAGATTAACCCTAAGGTTTTTGGTTTCCTTCATCATTGCAAGAATAAAGTCTTTCGCCAGCTGATCGTTTTTCTCTGGTGTATCGGATGGACGGGCGCTTATTGCCAGCACGGCAACTTCGGCGGCATTTCCCAGTCGAGCGCTGTCCCTGAGCCTTTTCCCTCCCTCTACTGCAAGAGTCATTAGCCCAGCCACTACCGGAAGCAGAAGCATGAACAAAATGATGGCGATACCCTGCTGCTGCGTTTTCATGCTACCGCCCGATCATGATTGAGCTGCTACTGAGGTGTCTTTTACCGGCAAACTCCTTTGTCAGCGATTGGCCATCATCACCCCTGTAGCAAAGAGTAACCCGGTACAAAGGTGCTGGATTGGCTCGCTCTGTTAAGAAAAACAGTTGTTCCTCTCGAACAAGGAGTCTTCCTCTGGGGCAGCTGAGCCCTTTTTTGAAAATGGCGAGACTGGGTTTCTGTATGTTTTTCTCTTCAAACAAAACCTGTTCAAGGGTCATTCCAAAAGCAGAGTTATCAAACCCTGCGAATGAACGTGACATGGATTTTGAAAGGAGAACAAACAGCTGGTCGGCCTGATCGTGGGAAATTTTGGTACTGCTGTCATAGAGCTGGGTACGCTCTTTAATAATGCTTACCCCGGAAAAACTGAGGTTCTGGAGCGCGCCGTGAATCGCCTGCCTGGCAATAATCTCACTGGTAAATGCGATAAATAAAAAAATAACCAGCATCACCAGAGCCAGTTCAACAATAAATACACCACTTTGTCGTTGGAGGTTTTTAACCATTGAAACTGCTCCTTTCATATTCCTGAATGGAGATCACTTCCCGGCTGATAACGGGCATCCGTGCATTGTTGATAAACAGTGAGGTGAAAATAGGTTTGTAGAGATATGTCACTCGGTAAATAGCAATGGATGCATCTTTGGGTTTTGCTTTTTCCTTGCAGAATTGTTGGCCTTTCTCAGGGCAATATTCAGACGCCAAGTCAAGCACACTGTCATAATAGTGAATGCTCACTGAAAGCTTGTTGGTATCAATAATTGATGACCACAGCTGGGAGCTGCCTTTCAGAATTTCTTTAAAATTGACCTGATAATCTTTAGCGGGTTTTGTACGAGCTGAACGGCTGGCTTCAGCCACCGCATAATCCAGAGAGGCTGAAACAAAGCCCATGTAGCTGATTTCACACCAGTAGAAAATCACCAGCAGGAAAAAGAACATCCCAAGGGCTGTTTCGATGGTAACAGTGCCCCTTTGGTTCGCTCCTTTGGCAGAAGTCATCAGTGTGACCCTGATAACTGAGGCTGGAATTTAGCAGAAGAGATGGCAATAAAGAGCGACATTCTCTCCTGTTCCGATTTTCCTCCGGTATAGACTGTTTTGAATTCGTTGTAGAGCCCTGCTCGTACAAGAGCAATAATCAGGTTGGATTTAATCTTTTCATCCGCTTGGCCGCTGGTGTAGAGCGGCATTAACCTTTGAATGGCCGCATCATATTTCTGTTCCAAAATATCCAGCATGGCCAGATTATTTTTGATGACCAGGTCATCAAACATGGTTTCGCGGGCTTTATTAATAGACTTTCTTGCATCTGAGTATTTGCCCATTGCCGCATACGCCACCCCTTGTTGGTTAAGAATTGTGGGGTCATTGGCTGAATAGAGCAGGGCAGTGTTCGCGTCTTTTAAAGATTCTTCCGCCATGCCCATGGTGAGCTTTGCCTGGGATTTTAACAGCCAAACTTCTGCATCTTTTTGTTGATCACCTAATAACGGTTCGAGTATGAACAGAGTGGAATCCGGGTCATTAGTATTCAGATAAGCAGTACCCAGAAGCAGGCGATACTTCTTGTTGTCTTCTTCGGTTTTGGCTTGCTGCAAACGGGTTTTGTATAACTGAATAAGCCCAGCGTGATTATCAGCGGCTTTTAAAAGCGCTTCGTTCACAGGGGCTTCAGGTTCTCTAGCTGTAGGCTTGGTACGAGTGGTTACACAGCCAGTCAGCCATAAAACCAATAAAACAACGAGAAGTGGTTGCCAGAAGCTGTTCTTACTATGCACCATTCATTAACCTCATAATGCCTGGCGCAATCATCAATACCACAATCGGTAACATGATGAAGGAAATCATGGGCAGCGCCATTTTGGCTGATAACTTACCAATCTGCTCTTCCATTGAGAGCATGGTTATCTGACGTATATGAGCCGCCTGAGTTCCCAGAACATCGGCAATTGAGCTGCCGTATTGCAAACTCTGACTGAGGGTGTACACAAAACTAATCATTTGCTGGGAAGGAATCTGTTTCGCTAATTCCTGTAACGCCTGTTTCATATTGTGAATTTTTGATACAGACTCCAAGCGCTTCATGATGTAGGAGAGATCTCGGTCGAAACTCTTCAATTCTTCACCAAGGTAAGCAGTTGAAGCCTCAATGGTCATCCCTGACTGCATGCACACAGCCAAAAGATCAAGAATATAAGGCAGCTGCGCAGAAACTTTTTCAATACGTTTTTTTTGCAGGGATTTCAGAATGATTTCAGGGATAACAAGAATGGCAGAAAACAAAATCGCAGCTGTTGTTGCCTTGTCCGACAGTTTTACCAGATTTAAGTGCTGTCCAAAAAGAAATATGACAACTGTCAATCCGGAAGCCAGAAGAAGTTTTAAAGAAGTATAAATTCTGGGAAGCGTGCGGTTGTAAATACCGGCATTAATAAATACCTGCTCAATATCCCGCTGGGCAATGGAGTAAAAGCGTTTCAACCACTTCTGCAGATTATTTCGGATGGATGTTGAACCGTAACTCAACCCCAGCCAGCGTCTTTGTATCTGGCGGGTCAGATAGCTATCAATGGAAATAAAGGCGGCAATCGCAATCCCGCAATAAAGCATCAGGGCGAACTGGATAGACATAAAACGTTACCCTCTTACCTGGCGCATCAACCACCAGATCACCAGTATTCCCAAGACTTCACTGCCGATTACGTACATGAGAATGATCTGGCCAGCGGGGTTGTAAACAACGAAATCAAAATTCTCCGGGCTGACATATTTCATAAACAGAAAAAAACCGGGAGGAAGGGCACCAATAATTTTTGCAGACATCCGCACTTCAGAAGTCAGCGCTTTCATTTTTTTCTGCAAGGTCTGATTGTTGAGCATGACCTCTTCAAGATTTTTAAAAATGGTTTTCAATTGTCCGCCACGGCTGGCATTAGCCCGTAATGTCAGAACAAAAAAAACAAAGACCGGATAAGGGAATCTCTGGCAGGAGCTCATAAGAACATCTTCCATGGTATGCCCGAGAGCGAGCTTCTGCCCCATACTGCGAAACTCTCTGCCAACCAGGTTGTTCAGAGAATTGCCTACAAAGGCTATGGACTGGTGCAGGCTTTCGCCGGAACTGACTGCTCCGGTCAGTGTTCTCAAGGCATCGGGGAAAGCATCTTCAAAACTTTTCTGGCGATACTGTTTAATAGTCGTCAGCAATACAAAGGCTGTCGTGCAGAACAGCAGACAAAGCAGTGTATACAGGGGAACGCGGGGGAAGACATCATGCAACCATAGTGAAGCCGTAACGTTAACAGTTATATAAACTGCCAGCGTTACATAGACATACTTGCCCAGGGTATCTTTCAGGTTTTTGCAGTTGTTTTTTATTTGAGTGAGTAAAGGCTGCTCAGTCAGTGCTTTGACATCCAAAACCTGTTTGGCGATCACTGTTTTCTGACTGCGGGTATCCGTCAGAAAATGTATTGGATTCTTATGTGGCCATAAAGCAACAGCCAGCAGAGAGAAAACAGCCACAAACAGGACAGCTAGCCATATCATGGTTCTAGATTTTCCTTGAATGTTTTTCTCAGAAGCTCTTCCAAACCAAAGAAGCGTGCCTTCACTGAAAGAACAGAGCGATTCAATAGTCCAGCACAATTGAACGTGCCAATAATCTTTTCACCGTTGGGCTGCTCCAGAATCGAAAAATGAAAGATCTCTTCCAGAGTGATTTTGTCGCCTTCCACTCCCATGACTTCACTGATGCTCATTATTTTTCGGCTGCCATCATGGAGGCGGGAAACCTGAATAATCAGATCCACAGCGCTGGCAATATTTCTGCGAATAGATTCCAGCGGCATATTGGGAACCGCCATCATCACCATGCTTTCCATACGGGCCAGTGCATCCCGTGGCGTGTTTGCGTGAAGCGTGGACATAGAACCATCATGGCCGGTGTTCATAGCCTGCAACATTTCAAATGCTTCTGTGCCTCGACACTCGCCGATAACAATTCTGTCTGGGCGCATCCGTAATGAATTAATAACAAGGTCACGCTGGTTGATAGCGCCGGTGTTTTCTATGCCGGCCGGGCGGGTTTCCATACGCACAACATGAGGCTGTTGAAGGCAAAGTTCAGCGGCATCTTCAATAGTGACTATGCGCTCTGACTCGGATATATGGTTGGACAGCGCATTCAGTAGAGTTGTTTTTCCCGAACCTGTTCCGCCGGAGATTAAAATATTTAAACGACAACGAGCTGCAATGGCCAGAGAACGAGCCATATCCTGTGATAAAGCCCCAAACTCAACCAGTTGTTCCAAACCTATTTCCTTATTACTGAACTTTCGTATTGAGAGTGAGGTTCCATCCAAAGCAACGGGAGGAATGGCGATATTAACTCGGCTGCCGTCTGGCAGGCGGGCATCGCACAACGGATTGGCTTCATCAACTCTTCTGCCCGCGAAGGCAGCAATACGACGGGCAATATTCTGCAGTTGGATGTCGCTTATAAATGTGACATTGGTTTTGGTCAGTTGGCCACCTTGTTCGATATAAACGGAATTGGGGCCATTCACCATAATGTCTGAAATGGTCGGATCATCTATCAAAGGCTGGAGCGGGCCGAGGCCTTTGATCTCGTTGACCATCTGCACAGTAAATACGCTGCGCAATGAAACCGGCAGCTGGATATTGTCTTTTTCAACCAGAGTATCGATGGCATCACGCATCAAATCTTTCAGCTCTTCTGCGGATGTCGACTCTACTGCTTCAGCATCAAGAGCGTCCATAATTCTGGTGCGCAGGGTCAGGTAGGTTTCCTGAAACCCTGTTGGAAGATCCTGCTCAATCATGACAGGCACCATGAACAAATTTTCTGCCAGATGTTTTCTGTGGCAAGTGGTTTGCCAATAATCAGATTGGTGAGGTCTTTCAGTGCCAACCCTAATTTATGTTTGTCTGGCTGCAGGCCGTTACCTTCGGTCAGAATTGCTTCGCAACCCTTGTACCAGAACAGTTCGACGGCAATGGGCTGCTCCAGGTATTCCTCAATATCTTTTTTGCTGACAGGGCTTTCTGGCTGGGAGTGGTTAATAACCAACAGCGTCCGAAGGTTGCTGTGTTGCCTATCTTTCAGGTTGTTTAAGAAGGCTTTAGCAGCCTGTAGACCTGAAAGTGTTGGAGAAATTACAACAACCAGGCAATCTGCAGTGGCCTGTAAAGACTGGTTTGAAAGAATACATTTTGTTGAAGAGGGGTAATCTTCAACAATAAAAGCGTGTTCTCTGGCGATACTGCCAAGAACACTGTTGCTGTATTGCCAGAGTTTCTCCGCCTGTGTGCTTGTGCTGTCTATTCCCAGATAACTCCAGAGCTGCTGTATCTGTATCAGCAGACTTTGGGCATAAATAGGGTCAACAGTCTGTACTTCCGCATATTCAGCCAGAATTTGATCACAGACTCTTTTTCTTGAAAGAGTTTGCTGACCCAGCATGATATTGAGATTACTGCCCTGATAGCTGTGGTCGGCAAGCACTACAGGCTGAGAGGTTTCCTTAATCAGGTTTCTGGAAAGTTCAGCCGCAACCAATGAACCTCCACATCCACCTTTAGTACCAACAACCGCTATGCGCATAGCAGAGCGGGCATTTTGCGGTCTGCGCTTCAACAGTCGGTCGTTCTGCAGAACCCTGATTAATTCAACAATATCCTGCCGGGATGCGGGCCATAACAGATAATAAAAACCCAGACTCGCTAGTTTACGAACAACGCCGATGCTGTCGTTTTGCCCGATAAGAACAATATCGCTGTTTCTGGAAACAATATGGCAGAGAGACAGAGCCAGTTTTTCAACATCGTCGTCTGTTTCAATAAAGGTCAGTGATGCTTTTGAGTCTTGCAACTGTTTATGATGAGTGTCGCTATCGAAAGCTATACCGGAAGGTGCGCCTAAGCCTTCTGACTGACAGGCCTCTTGCAGCTGCCGCAAACATTCATGGGTTTTATAAAACACCTGAATGCTATTGGTGCTAACAGGTTCCTGCTCGCTTTTGGTGGTTTTATTGAAATCGAGCATGCATCACTCCTGCTTTTCCAGAACCCTGTGGGCTCTCTCCGGGTGTACCAGAGATTGCTGACGTGCACTTTCTACATAGCAATCCAGTTGCACGGGTTGCCGGGGATTCAGGTTATAAGGCGTGCAAGTGGGAGCCTGCACGGTATAACGGGTGCCAGCAGGCGTTGTTTTTTGCTTTACGATAAATACTGAAGGCTCGGGCTTATCAAAGCGGGCGGTGCAGCCAGCTGAAAATAGAATAACCATACAGAGCATGGTAAAAGTGGGAATAACGTTCACTGCTTAAACCCTCCTGATGCCAATATTGCTCGAGCCTGATCGTGAATTACGGCACCACCCTTGGTTTTCTCAAGATTGAAATAGCGCAGTAGTGTGCTGGTATGATTCATCTGGGGTATCTGGATTGTTGTACCCGGAGAGACTGGTTTTACCAGATTGACTGTGGCAACAATAATAAGCTCTGTTTTTTTACGCTGGTTATCGTTATGGCGAAAGGCTGCGCCAAATAGCGGAATATCCCCTATAAAAGGAACTTTTGATAAAGCTTCTCTGTCTTCTGTGCTTAACAGTCCACCCAGAACAAAACTTTCCCCGTCGGCCAGCTGAATAGTGGTGCGGGTACGCCGGGTTTTAAATGCAGGAATATTGAGCTTGTTATTACTGTTGCTGGGATCAATGGAGCTGACTTCCGGTTCCAGAGAAAGGTTAATGGTGTCGTCAGATTGAGCTTTGGCCGCGAGAGTCAGGCGAATGCCGAACTCTTTGTAATTAATATTCTGAGAACCATCAATATAGGTAATAACAGGCATTTCACCGCCAGCCAGAAATGATGCTGTTTCACCCGAAAGAACAGAGAGGTTCGGCTGGGCCAGTATCTGCCCCATAGTGTCGTCATCGGCTGCTGAGATGTAGTTGGCAATCATATTGGAGCTGATATGGCCGACTTTGTTATAAAACTGGCCGTTACCAAGAAAGGCAGCATTTTTACCACTGCCCATTTCACTACCCCACTTCACTCCAAGCTGGCGAATGAATGAGTGGGACACTTCAGCAATAGTCAGCTTTACATTGATCTGCTTAACGGTATTTACCTGCAGATTGTTCACTAGCCCTTCGTAGGATTTCTGGGTCATAAAGCGAATGTTATTGTCTGGTGAACCGCTTTCTTTCCAACTGATTTTATCTTCGGTAACTTTGCTGCCCAGCAGCTCGCCTGTCAGGTTATAAATCTCCTGACGCATGTCTTCTGATAGTACTTCGCCACTGAGTACGGTTTGGTTACCGGTACTGGTCAACTCAATATTAGTATCCGGGTAGCGAATACGAATCTGATCTTTTATGGAGGAAAGGTTTCTGGAAACGGTTAACAGCTTTGTATCTATGGGAGCGCCCTTGTTACCGAGAACAATAAGCGATGACTGACCAACAGACTTGCCATAAATAATCAGGCGGTTGCCTTCAACTACCTGGTAATCAGCAATCTCGGCATCAGCAATAAAAACAGTATCAATCTGTGTTTGGTAATGAAGAGATGTAGCTTCACTGATGTTTAACTGAATGGTTTCTATGTTTTTCTCTAGTGTTCCAGCAAAGCACTGTGAAGTAGAGAGAAGCAAATAAATAAAATATTTTTGGGAGAAGTGCATTTTAGTTGTATTGATAATCTCAGTTAGGCATTTGTTCGACTCGCTTATTGCCTCTTAGTTCTTTGATAATGGAAAAATCAGGAACAATTTCACTGATATCTATTTCCGGGTGCGCTTTATCCGTCGATTTTTGGATATCCAGAATGCCAATACGTTTGGCAATCATTACTTTGGCAGCATTTTCTGGCGTCATGGCCAGAATGATGGTTTGTTTCTTGTCTTTCTTACTTGAGTAATCGTCATTATCTTTCAGGTCTGGAACCTGCAGAACCATCTGTTTTCTCAAAAGAGGAATAACACTTAATCCCTGATAACGGGTGAGTTCTTCTCGATAAGCCATGCTCTGCGCCGGGGTAGCAATTAACATGACGTCAATAAGGTCCCCGGGTTTCAGCAAATGATAAAATTCTGAACTGCCTTTAATGACGAGTGGGTAGGGCGCTTTGTCTGGCGCCATAATCAGCTTCTGACAGGATTCTGAGTAAAAGGAACACAGGTTTCTGGCACTGATGATTTCCCCGGACTGTATATCCGCAGTTGCTATATGGTTTTCAGTCTCAGACATTGATATCTGTTGCGTACTTTCGGTTAGGCGGGCTTCCTCGGCAGTTATTATTGTGGGCCTGACTTTTTCAAGAGTCACCGGCTCTCCTTTTTCAATGGCGGAATAAGCAATCCATACCGAAACATCATCGTTTAAAACGTCTTGATGCTGGGGAGGCTCTTCTGTTTTATCTTCGGCGTTAGAGGTTAACAATCCCCAAAAACCAACGATGGTGAGAAGAAAAGTCAGCAGAAGCAATAAGCGGCGTTTCATCTTGTTATATGTACCCCAAATCTACAGCTGACAGGCAAACGCCAAATAACCCGGCAAGGGCAATGGGTACGCCATAGGGAATGCCATCTGTTTTCAGTTTTCCTGAGTCGCTTTGCAGTGCACGCAAGGCAATGTAAACGAGAGCAAGAACACCTCCGCCCATGGCAACAGCGAAAACAACCATGCTCCACCAGGACGTGTGGACACCAAGCAAGAAAGCCAGAATAAGTTTTATATCGCCACCAGAGAAAGCTTTTACTGCGAACAAAAAGCATCCAGCCAGACATGCCAGTGGCCAGCACGACCAGGAAAGAGCGAAACCGGACGTGGTCAATAATGACGCAGCAGCGGTACAGAGTACGGCTCGGTTACTGATTTCACGGCTCTGTACATCCCTGTAACAGATATATAAGGCCGTTATTACCAGAACAATTATGCAAGCGCCTGTCATTGATAAAAGGGTTTCTTACTTGCTGCCTTTCAACTGATCAGAAATCTTCTGGAACGAAGCGTCCATTGCCCCCTTCAGGGAGTCCGCTCCATCGCCCGCAAGTACAGCGGTAATAATTCCCACCATGGTTGTAGCCAGCAGAGCGTATTCAATGGTGGCCAGACCTCGTTGATCTTTGCGGAGAGCATCGAGGAAAAGAGAAGTTTTCACATACGCTTTGGTAATTAACTGAGTCATAGGTAACAGCCTCTTTGTATTCAATAAATAAGCAGCTGTTTTGAGAGGAATGAAATAATTAAGTTCAGGCGGGAATGATACGGATTGTTATCAATTTGGTGGTAGATTGTAAAAATACAAGTGCTTTGAACTTTATTGTTTCACAATTTAAAGGCCGCAATTATTCTGCGGCCTTGGATTGTTCAACCATCAGGTTACTGATCTGCCAACTTTTCCTGTGAACAATAAAGGGTGCCAATTCCAGATCATATTTGGAATATCTGGGCTCGATAAATTTCCAGGCGCGCTTGGCCTTGATTGCCTGAGGTGAATCATCAAGATGGTTCTCAAGAGCCAGAGTCAGTTCCTTGGCAAGCACTCCCAAGTCCTGTTCAAAATAACCACCCTCAGCCTCTGTGTGCAGCTCACCAGTGTATGAACGGGCAAGGTAGCGTACGGCCATGTATTCTAGCCTGACAGCATTCTCCATAAGTTGATGATTAGCCCCTTCGTTTCTCAGGGCGGTTTTTTCAAGTTTAATAATGTTATTATCCAGGTTCCGAAGGAGGGTGCTGAGGTTCAGGTTAAATTCCCATGGGTAATCTTCCTCGAGAGGGTCGTAGGACAGGTTGTCTTCAAGAAATGTCGCATAACTATCAAGGGACTGAGCGAGCCCGTCGCTGTTGATTGACCGGGTAAGAGACTCTTTTAAAGAGTTGATTTGGCTGTTGGCCTCATTCCTTAACTCCTGATCAATACGCTCGCCCCTGTGTGATATTACAGAGATTGCCGCTCGAAACATGGAGACACGTGCGAGTTTCAACTCTTCGAGAGTTGAGCTGGCAGACGAATAGGAGGGTATAACGAGAGACAGCACCAAGCTGGCAAACAGCGATAGTCGTAAGAACATGGATTTTTTCCGATTCCTTTTTTGTTATTAAATGCACCTCCGTTGTCTGAATTACTCTGAAAATCCTTATCAGGCTGCAAAAGTGTATAGTTTTCAATAGAGATTGTCTTTCACAGTTTTATTACAACGGAAGGAGCTCTACAAAACTGTGAATAAAGCCTGATCTGCCGATATCCCATTCAATGGTTCCTCTTTTATCAGGAGCAGCGCATGAAAGCGCTCAGATCGGCGTTAGAGGCTGGCAGGGCTCAGGGCTACAAACATACAGGTTTTATTAAAAGTAAAGGCCGGGACGGCCCTTTTGGTCACTGGTTGGTCAAGCTTTTTAGCTCTGGAGACAAAGGGCCGACTTACAGCCGACGTTCCGTTAAGACTAACCTTGATAACGATTATGGGGCGTCTGTCGGCAGAAAGGTCATGCAGAATGCTGGCTCTAAGCCCCTGACGGCTCGCAGGATTGTAAGTCTCCATAATAGAGCCGCCAAACTCAAACAAACCATTGACAAACATAATCATCAGCACTCACATAGCTGGATGAATCTTGACAAGAAGGGCAGCATGGCCAGCCGGTTGTTTACCCGTGCCACTGGTTATTCACCTCAGCAGCTCCCTGATTATGAGAGAAACCGGCTACAGCAGCACCTTGAAGCGGCGTTTTACCACAATGGTGACCACGAATTATCCCGGCAGGAAGCTGGTCAGCTGGTGGACAGTGTACTGACTTATCACAGCACTGCGTTTGCCAGTGCTGCCCCGGAAGTTTCCCGTGTTCTTGGTTATGAGAGTGGCCGGTTTTATCCGGAAGATCTTGATCGTTGGCTGGATACTCAACCTATGGATGCCTACGACCGGAATCTGGCTCGGGAATTCCAGTACAACAGTTCCCAGACTGCTCAATTAACCAGCCGCTCTCCACTAAATCTTATTCATCAAAAACAATGGTCAGACCAGATAGAAAATACCCGGGAGCATATTCATAAACTCGGCCAGTCCCTGAATGCTATTCAGCGTGGTGCTCTGAGTGGGCTTCCTGAACCAGTTCGTCAGGCCATGGCTTACGATGTTTACCACCAGATCAATCAGGGACAACAGCATATTAGTTATCTGGAAGGGCTTGAGAAAGCCGACTTCCGAGGCCAGGAACAGCTACGAAAAGCCGAAGAGCACATGCTGAATACAGGCTTGTTGGTTTTGCATGAAAGTCTGGAAAAGGCTCAGACCAAGGGGCAGTTCCAGAAAGCTCAGTCTTTGATGAATCAAATAGACGATGTGAAGAACAGAAAAGCTCAGCTGAACGGAAAACACTTCACGCCTGTTGTTCATATGAAAAAGGCAGTGAAAGTCGATACCGAAGCTTTGAAAAAAGAGCTGATTGAAGCGGGTGTCAGTTCTCGGAGTATGAAGAAACTCTGGTTCAAAGCTTCTGCGGCGGTGGCAAATAGCAGCGAATGGAAAACCATTGAGAAGGTGATTCCTGTCAGGGCCGATGGACAGGTTCATAATTACACATCGCAACTTGTACCAGCCGGGCAGATGCGTTTTACCCCTCCCGGACAAGCAGTTGGGAACCGGGACCCGTTCATTTCCAGTTATAGCGGGCGTGGCAGAAGCTCAGCTGATTCCACTGAACGTATTCACGCTATTAACCTTTTTGACACGGAAGTGACTTCGAGTGATGGGAAAACACTCTATAAAGGGCTGCGTAGCGGAACCTTGTTTTCCCATAAGATAAAAGACAAAGCCAAGCAGACATCAACGCTGGAAAACCGGGCTATGGAAGTTCTGCGTGCCGCTTTTGTTCAGAAGTTTGCGGCACTGACGGCGGAGCAGAAGCAAGAAATTATTGATGGCGCTCCTCTGCCGTTTGATATGGTGGCTACATCGCTGCTCTCTCCTGACCAGATTCGCCATGTCACCGGTATTCATGACGACGAGCTGGCTTTCCAGAAAGCCCAGAACGATATGATGGTGAAACTGTGTGAAGAACCGGTAACCATGCAGGTTTTTGACAGCAACGGGCATGCGCATACTGTGACAGCAGATATTCGGCTGACCACCCTGAATATACCGGTGAACAAATTTGGTCTGAATCCTGCGTTATCAAGGGTTGGCAGAACCTGGGAACAGGCAGACATGTATAACCAGATGGGGTTAGATAAATTACTGGGCAACAGTCATCCGGACAGCGACATTGGTGGAGTTGTGGGAGAATGGTTGAGCGGCCCTGGGCAGAATTCTCCCGACTATGACAAGGTGCAGCAGTTGGTTTATCAGGTTCGCACCTTATACAGCCAAGGGCTGCACCATATGGAAGGCAACGATGCTTATGACCTGGTAGAAAGAGTGCAGCTACTGGCTTTTAAAGTTGGGGCGCTGTCTCACATCTACTGTAAAAGTGGCAAAGATAGAACCGGTGAAGCTGATGCTAGAACCAAGCAGTTTGCCGCTGAAGTGGATCGCCTTGGGTATGTGCCAGATCCCGGTGCACCATTAACGCAGGAGCATCGTGAAGCTGTGCAGACCTTTATGTATGGCTCCGGCAACCTTGAGGTACAACAACAGAATATCGGTGTGCCACACTTTAAAACAGCGTTAGGAAAGGAAGAGATTGGTGAAGATCTGTTTGAGCTTATTCACTGATAATAATCGGGAGCCGGTATGGATTCGGAGAATAACAAAAAACCAGAAAGTATCCTGCTCGAAGAGCAGGAGCTTGAACAAGCCTGGGCTGATATGAGAAATGACGAGCAGTTCCAAGCCAGTAATGATCCGGTTTACGAGCCTCAGGAATCAGGTCAATAACAGTTCACGGGCATAATTGATCAAATTAGCGCTGACTTCCTTCATGGCGCCAGATTCCAGGGCCCAGCGATGCCAGAACAATACCCGGTTATGGCGAATATCCGGAATCACTTCCACCAGTTCCCCTGATGCTAGTTCATCACGAATCATAAGATCCGGAATCATGCCGTAGGCCACACCTTGCTTGGCCAGAGTGACAAAGGCTTCAGACGTTCCCACTATATGACAGGGAACTTCACCTGGTGGCAGGTCAAAGTGCATTTCCAGATAGCGCTGGTGCAGATCGTCAAAATGGTCAAAGGCAGTTGCCGGCGCATTCATCAGGTTTTCCCGATTCACCCCGTTGGGGAAATATCTCTCGATAAATTCAGGAGAAGCCGCACACACATACTCAATACGGCCAAGTCGATCTGCAATACAGCCGGTAACAGGAGAAGGCTCCGTACTGACAGCGCCCAGAACCTCACCTTTACGGAGCAGATCCAGAGTTCTTGACTCATCGGTAATACGGAAATCCAGCTCTATCAGTTGTTCCTTCAGAACTGGAGCAAGAGCAGGAATCAGCCAGGTGGCAAGGGAGTCGGCATTGACTGCCAGAGCCAACGGCAGGAAATGTGCCTTGGAATCAGGCTGCAATTCAGGCAAGGCTTCCTTTTCCAGCAGTTGAACCCGTCGGAACAGAGCCAGAAGACGCTGGCCTGTGCTGGTGGGTTGAGGAGGCTGACTGCGAATCAGAAGAGGCTGGCCCAGTTGTTTCTCCAGTTGGCGAATACGTTGAGAGACTGCAGATTGCGTTATGCAGAGTTGTTCAGCGGCCCGCTCAAAGCTGCGCTTGGTGATAACAGCGTCAAGGGCGGCGATAAGGCGGTAATCCAGATTATTCATTAGCGAAAACGATGGGGGGTTAAAATTCTGAGATTAACGTTCACAATGTTTCCCGTTACTCTCAGTCGTAGGAGAACTGTCCCATGGCTCCATTCTAAATAACAATTCATGAAAACGGCACACGAGATACACAAAACAATGACTTTTTTACCGGCTTTTCAGGGATTTTTTCTTGGAGCTTCGATGATTATTGCCATCGGTGCCCAAAATGCCTGGGTTTTAAAACAGGGGATATCCAGAAATCATCATGTAATGGTTGCTACTATCTGCTCTGTCTGTGATATCACACTCATTCTGCTGGGAGTGTATGGTGCTGGAGCCCTGATTTCGGAGTCACCACTACTTCTAACCATTATCACCATTACCGGGGTTCTTTTCCTGGGTTGGTATGGGGCGCTGTCGTTGCGTGCAGCTCTGTCACCGGAAGGAAGCCTGGAGCTTTCAGATGATGGTTCCTTAGGGCTTATGAAGGTTGCCTGGGGAACGCTGGCTCTGACTTTGCTTAATCCCCATGTTTACCTTGATACCGTTGTCGTTCTCGGAAGTGTCGGAGGGCAGTACGAAGGCGCGGACAGAATGGCCTTTGCCATGGGAACGGTACTGGCCTCTATTATCTGGTTTTACTCCCTTGCCATTGGTGCCGCTAAATTAGCCCCTGTTCTTTCAAGGCCAAAAGTGCGTCAGGGTATTGATCTATTGATTTGTGTGATTATGTGGACCATCGCCGGTTCATTACTGGCACGCTGGCTATAGTTGTTAGCCTGACTTCTTCAGGAGAATTACTATGGTAAAGCTGGATCGACTCATTGAGGTGTTGGGGAAAAGTTATCAGCCAGAAGACTACCCCTGTATACAAAGTGTTGATCGCTACTTTGTGGGTAACCCAGCTATAGCGGACAAACGGGTTCTTTTTGCAGCTCCACTGTTTATCAACACTTTGCCAGCACTTTTACCCTGGTTGAAAGAGGGGGCGGAGGTCACTGTAAGCTGGCCTGATGAAATTGCTCCCGATGAACAAACCGTTCAATTATTGGAACGTTGTGGTATCAGCTGTTTGCCAGATATTCCCGAAGGTGGGGAGTTTGATGTGGTGCTGGACTGTACTGCCCATCACTGGAATATCCCTTCTCACTGTGGATATGTTGAGTTAACCCGCAGCGGTGCAACCAAGTATGAGCAGCACAAAGATATAGTATGTATTGATGTCGACTCATCTCCAGTCAAGGAAGTGGAAACTTTTCTGGGAACAGCTGATGGCTTGTTCAGAGCAATGGATCAGTTGGGTATCGGCTCAGTGGAGGGAAAGAATTGCCTGGTTTTTGGCTTTGGTAAAGTTGGCCGGGGAATTTCCAAAGGGTTGTTAGAACGTGGCGCTCAAGTTTTCGTTGCCGAAATGCCTGAATGTTTCGAGGATATCTCATCACTTACGTTTATTGATTGTGAAGATCAAAAAGCGATTGCTTCAGCATTAGAAGACAGTTATTTGATTGTTACAGCAACAGGTGTAGAAAACCTGATAACAGAAAATTACGACGCCAACTTGTTTATCCAGAGTGATGCCATTCTGGTGAATATGGGCGCGGAAGATGAATATGGTGAAGGTGTGCCTGAAGGGCGAGTTCTGAATAAACACATGCCGGTGAACTTTATTCTTAACGAACCCACCCGTATGAAGTTTCTAGACCCG
This sequence comes from Parendozoicomonas sp. Alg238-R29, assembly GCF_947331445.1. Classification (GTDB taxonomy): domain Bacteria; phylum Pseudomonadota; class Gammaproteobacteria; order Pseudomonadales; family Endozoicomonadaceae; genus Sansalvadorimonas. The sequence continues at coordinate 23,565 of NZ_CAMZOG010000063.1, forward strand.
ATAATGGCTCTGTACATACTTTGTGGTGTACTGCTGGTTGATCCGAAATTGTCAGGTACTTTTACTCCCGGTAAACACTTGCCACCTGAACATCTAACCACTGAAATTCTGGAATGTTTCTACAAGAGTAATCAGCTTTCTCAAGCTGTTTTTGAGTTCGAGTGAATGTTGATCACTCGTAGGAAAAGCTTTTATTCTTCATCGTTCAGAGAGTGATGCTGTTTTTGAAAATAGCCAGCGTCCAGGCTTATACAGCCTTTCCCCATAAGACAAAACGTCGATAACCTGAGGCTGTCTGGCTTTTTGAGCGCAACCCATGGATTTATCTTGAAGAGTGGAGATACCCTTTTGATGTCTTCTGTAAGGAGTATTTCGGGTCCTTTTCCAGAAATGATTTCCCCTTTTCCAAGAACCTGTTAGGCAACAAGAACATTCTCGTTCTCATGAATAAGCATGCCGCGTTGCATAGCAAATCTCACTGACTGAAAACGAAACACAACTTGCAAAAACAAGGGGTAAAGATTGACTCAAAACAAGGAGGGGGTGCCCCATTTCAATAGAATGCCTGTAAGCATAAGAGTCTTGGCAGCAAGGGTCCTGTTGCCAACAGCATTCAGCCCCTGTCATTTGCCCTGACGCTACATTTTTCATGCGCAGATGAGCCCCTTATTGGGGCAGGAGTGGATGTATACATGCTCAATAACAAAACTGCTGGTTCACTGAATTTATCCCATCGCCTTAGTCATCGAGACACGATTACTCCAGCAATTGTTCATCTTGGCTTGGGGGCTTTTCACCGAGGTCACCAAGCCCGGATTACCGATGAATTCATGGCTATTTCTGGCCAGCGTAACTGGGGGATTATTTCAGCTAATATCTTTGGTGGAGAACAGTTGATTTCTGATCTTCAGGCACAGAACCATCTCTACACAGTCACTGAAATTCATTCAGACAAACGTCGAACCTATAAACTGGTCAGCTCTATAGTCGACACTCTTTATGCAGAGCGTGACCGACACTCTTTACTTAAAGCTATGCGCTCACCGAACACGCGTATTGTGTCGTTAACAGTGACGGAAAAGGGTTACTGTACAAACCCTGCGACAGGTGAGTTGCAGTTGGACAATCCACTGATTGCCCATGATTTGAAGCATCCCGAACATCCTCGTTCGGCTGTTGGTTTGATTGTTTCTGCTCTGGCCGCACGTCGTACAGCCAGACTCAAACCTTTCACCGTTTTAAGTTGTGACAACATGTCAGGCAATGGAAAGCGTGCTCGCAGTGCTGTATTACAGATGGCAACACAGTTTGATCCGGAGTTGGCTCGCTGGATTGCTGAAGAGTGTTCTTTCCCCTGCACAGTGGTTGATTGTGTCGTTCCTGCTGTGACAGCTGAAGATCTGGCAACTGTGAAAGATGAACTGGGAGTAGAAGATAAAGGTGCAATAGTTTGTGAAGCCTTCCACCAGTGGATTATCGAAGATGATTTTGTTCTGGGGCGCCCGGATTGGGATGATGTGTCCGGCGTAAAATTTGTTAAGGATGTTGAACCTTACGAAGAAATGAAGCTGCGTATGTTGAACGGTAGTCACTCCTTTATGGCTTATCTCGGTTATCTAGGAAACTATCCGACTATCAGTGAGGTTGCGTCTGATCCTGATTTTTACGCAGCAACCAGCCATTTTATGAAAAGTGTTGCGGCTAAATCATTGGATATTCCTGAAGGCGAAGATTTAAACGCGTATGCAGAAGAGTTGATGCAGCGCTTCTGTAACCCAAGATTGACCCACCGTATCTGTCAGGTTGCTATGGACGGCTCCCAGAAAATTCCTCAACGCTGGTTAAACACTGTGCGCTGGCATCTTGAGCAGGGCTCTGATTTTGCACCATTGGCACTAGGCCTGGCAGGTTGGATGAAATATGTCAGTGCTATAGATAGGAATGGTGAAGCTATTGATGTTCGTGACCCTATGTCTGCAGAGCTGAAACTCATCGCAGACAGTCATCCGGGAAATCGAGCAGATAATATAGCAGCCAGGGTGAAAGCATTTTTGTCGGTTAGTGCTATTTTTGGCGATGACCTTCCAAAGAATGAACGATTTGTCAGTGAGGTCGTGTCGGCCAGTTGTTTGCTGGCTGAGAAGGGCGCGAGAGCCGCTGTTGCCAGTCTGAGATACTGTGAATTTCACGGAAGATAAGCTTGTCACAGGCTGGATAGCTGGAGTCAATTTTCCTGTTCTGCTATTCCGCCAGGTCTTTAAAAACAAGGATGGCAGCACAGGCATACTCTATCTGGTGAGCAGCGATCTGGATTGTGACGCCGAGAGCTTGAAAACGATCTACAAAAGACGGTGGAAAGTTGAAGTCTTCCATAAAACCCTGAAATCCAATGCGGCCATGGCCAAGTCGCCAGCCCATACTGTCAGAACCCAAAGCAATCCTATTTTTCTATCGATTTACTCGGCCTTCCGACTGGAAGCCCTGTCGTTAAAGCTGAAGATGAACCATTTTCAGCTCAGAGCGAAAATCTATATGTCTGCTCTGCAGGCATCGTTCAAGCAGCTATGATCATTCGTAGCTGCGTAACTTCAGTGAATAAGCCAGCTATCAATACAAAAACTCAAAACCTGAGAATTCCTGTTGATGGCATTTTCTTGGCTAACCAGCTGGTTAGCACAATTAACACATTCATGAAACTTTCCATTCATTTCCCTGTTCAAAAAACATGCAAATTAATACATTGTAAGGATGGAAAATATGAATGTAACGTCCCCCAACCAACATACAGGTACAGGTACAGGTGCAATAGCCACAGCACCAAGCACACCCGCAACTGAGCAAGCTGAGTCAAAATACGCGCCTTTTGCTGGCTATTTGGTTAACACTTTGCACGCATCAAGCCCTATGCTATTTCGAAGACTTGCCCGGCAGAATGGTCTGGATTTTCAGCCAGCTGGCCTCAAAAAATTAGATGTAGAAGATACTATCAAAGCAATGGAAGCGCTGGAGATTCAAGCACAGGGAAAAAATGTTGATCTCAGACAGGCAATATTCCAACAATTAATACAGAGTAGATATATTAAGCCCAACAAAAAAAGCGAGTACGAGTCTCTTTGGAAAAACGTAACACTGGCAACGCCACCAGCTAAGGACACTCCACCGACTGGAGAAGCGACAGCGGCAGGAACAAAAAAGACCACAGACTCAGTCAAGCTGAATTATCTTCCCCCAACAGCCTACCTGGGAACAGATGGTATTGACGAGGATGCGATAGTACAGGATCAAGTGAATGCTAGCTTTTCGTCGGCAGATACAAGAAACCGACTCGGCGTTAGCGTTTATCGAGTCACCCCTGTACCAGGCCATGGTTTCCAACAATACGCATACGATATAGCACGTGTGCTAACCGAAACAAACTCTAGCATAAATCCACTCGGTGCATCAGAGGCTATCGGACGACTTCCGGGTATACAGCCTGTTCCCGGCAATATTGTTGCTGTAGGCGACGGCTTTATCGGAGGCAGCAACCAGACAAGTGCTTCAGCTTCGGATGTCCAACAAATAAGATCCGAAGTAAAACAGCAAATACAGAGTGAAACACATCAGATCTGGCGTAATATTCTGACCTCTTTGCCACTATGTTCGTCTACTACACTCAATGCCGATGCCTGCGTAGTCGTAGATGGGCAAGTTATGGCTAGAGTCTTGCTGGAAAGCGGCTCTATAATCGCCAAAAACAAAACAGAAAATTATGCAAACCAGTCCCCTTGCAGAGTGGTTCTGGCGATGACTAGCCAAACTGCCAGGCAGTTTATCTCTTCCAAAAAAGGAGACCTCGACATCCAGAAAATGATTGATAATAAAAACATCACACTTCTTACCACAGGTACTGGGATTGATGATGACCAACTCAAAAGTACTATGTTGACTGCGATAAAAGTACATACTTCAATCGATCTTGAAGGTAGAGAAAAAGAGAATGTGGACGAGGTATTTGCTGGAGCACACTTTTTGGGTGGGGCTGTGGACAAAAACAAATTGCCCCCTCAGTTAAGGCTGCTCTTTGAAGAGGCTCAGACCTCTCAAAAGCCTCAGTAATTGCAACTGACCCAGGTACAGCAGCCAGAATGTTAATACTAAACATGACCTCCTGTGCTTGGGAACCTGCGAATAAGTCCCCATTATTAGACAATCCTGACCAGAGCCAAATCTGAGAATACCCATGGAACAACAGCTCTCCTTTTCTGGGTAACGCCTCAGAACCGTTGGTATGATCTATAATCCTTGCCATTACTGTATTTGCAGATAAGGAGTAGTGTAATGGCTATGGTCTGTGTTGACTGCCCACACTGCCAGCAGTGCCAAGGGAGGGTAAAAAATGGCAAAGCTCCCACAGGCATTCAGCGGCTCTGTTCACAATAAATGTGGGTTAAGCCAATGAGATGCCTCCTGATCTAACAAACTCTCTTCCGAGAAGATATGTGTCTTTAAAAATCGTTTCCAGCCCAGATAACGCGATAAATATTTCGTCGCCACGCCTTTGAAAAAACCATTGATCCAACGTTTGAGCTCACTGTGATAAGCGTTGACCGTTTGAATGTGATAAACCTCCTCTCGCACATACTGGCCTGCCGTAGTGACCAATTCTTTCAGCGTCACGTTGAGTTGGTCTGCCAGTTTTTCATGGGACAGATGAGCATCTGTGCACAGGGTGCTACCTGGTAAAATCCGTCCTGCCAGTTGCGTGAAGAGTTCATCGTTACTCACATGTTCGAGAACGGCATCGGTTACATGTTGCTGACGGTCGCAGGCCACCATGACGGGAATTTTTCTGATTGTTCCTGACTTTTCACTGGCATTCTCCGACGGCTTTTTCTTGCG
>NZ_CAMZOG010000064.1 GCF_947331445.1 Parendozoicomonas sp. Alg238-R29
TTCACGATAATTCCAAAGAACATAATATCAGCGCGATACAACGACATTTTATTGCCGGGCAACAACGATTAATGCCTGAATTTTTAGCCATGCTGTCTCCCACTGTTAATAGCTATACACGACTCATTCCAGGTTTCTGGGCTCCAACCGATGCGACATGGGGTGTAGAAAATCGTACAGCAGCATTACGGGTCATTCCCGGCTCGGCCAAATCACAGCGCGTTGAATATCGCTTAGGCTCTGCGGATGCCAACCCATATCTCGCTCTAGCTGCTGCTTTGGCTTCCGGGCTCTACGGAATAATGAACAAGTGGGAACCGGAAGCACAAGTGAAGGGTAATGCCTATGAGCAGCAGCATTCGACTGAACTGGCTCTACCCAGAACCCTGTGGGAGTCCGCCCAGCGGTTTAAAACATCCAATGTTGCTCGGGACATGTTCGGTTCCGAATTTGTAGATCACTATGCGGCTTCCCGTGAATGGGAAGAAAGGGAGTTCCGCAAACACATTACCGACTGGGAAATGGACCGCTACTTCGAAATCATCTGATTAAGGCTGTTAAAAGCGATATGAGCACAATGCTACAAACCATCTCACCGATCGACGGCTCTGCGTATGTTGAACGAGAACTGGCTGACGCAACAAAAATTGAGCAGGCAATCACTCTATCCAAAAATATTCAAAGCAGCTGGAAGGCCACGAACCTTCAGGAACGAGCGACTTTATGCCGCAAAGCGGTCGAAGCATTTGTTGCCAGGAAAGACGACATTGCCCAAGAACTCTGTTGGCAGATGGGTCGCCCGATTCGTTATGCCGCAGGTGAAGTCGCAGGCGTGCAGGGGCGAGCTAACTACATGATCGATGTCGCCGCAGAAGCTCTGGCTCCCGTTCAGGTTCCTGAAAAGCAAGGATTTCAACGCTGGATCAAACGTGAAGCGTTAGGAACAGTATTTGTTGTCGCCCCCTGGAACTACCCTTTTCTTACGGCCATAAACGCGATCATGCCGGCTATCATGGCTGGTAACACTGTTATTCTGAAACACTCAGCCCAAACACCACTCTGCTCCGAGCGCCTTGTTGAAGCATTCACAGCCGCAGGCCTGCCTGAAGGTGTTTTTCAATATCTACACCTATCTCATCAGGCTACTGAAGAGCTGATGCGGAGTAATGCTGTCGATTATGTAGCCTTTACCGGTTCTGTTGCTGGCGGTGAAATGGTGGAAAAAGCCATTGTCGGGCGCTTTATTGGGGCAGGACTGGAACTGGGAGGCAAAGACCCGGCCTATGTTCGTGCTGATGCGGATCTCGACCATGCTGTAGAAACAACAATGGACGGTGCCTTCTTCAACTCTGGTCAATCTTGTTGCGGCATTGAGCGTATTTATGTTCATGAAAGCATTTATGACAGTTTCGTGGAAAAGTCTGTTTCCTTAGTAAAACAACATAAACTTGGCCGCTCCGACGACCCTGAAACCACTCTCGGCCCCGTTGTTCGCACCTCCGCAGCCGATTTTGTTCGTGGGCAGATTACTGAAGCAATTACTCAGGGAGCCGTTCCCCACATTAATGCCAAAGAATTCCCACTCGATGAACCGGGTACTCCCTATCTCGCGCCACAGATTCTCACGAATGTTGATCACTCCATGCGGGTGATGCGCGAAGAATCTTTTGGCCCGGTTGTCGGTATACAGAAAGTGTCGTCCGATACGGAAGCCATTGCTCTGATGAACGACAGCGAGTTCGGTTTAACGGCTTCAGTGTTCACCAAAGATATCGACAAAGGTATCGCGATTGGTGAACAGGTTGAGACAGGAACATTTTTCCTTAATCGATGTGATTACCTTGACCCTGCACTGGCCTGGACAGGTGTTAAAAACTCCGGCCGGGGCTGCACCTTATCGAAGCTGGGTTATGAGTCGCTCTCTCGCCCAAAATCCTTTCATATTAAAAATGTCTGAGTGCTGTAGAGAGAAGCGAAGGTAAAAGAGAATGAGCCTTGATCAGTTTACCGCCAACTGGAATTACCCTACGTCCGTTCGTTCAGGTATTGGCCGTATCCACGAGCTTGCCGATGCCTGTAAAGAACTGGGCATGACATCCCCTTTAATGATCACAGACCCCGGGCTGGCCTCTTTGCCTCCGGTGAAGAACGCGTTTCAGATTTGCATGAACGCAGACCTGAGCTGCAAGCTGTTTACGAATATTAAGGGAAACCCAAACGGCAGAAATGTTGCCGATGGTGTTAACGCATTCAAAAACGGTGATCACGATGGCGTAATTGCTTTAGGTGGTGGCTCTGCTCTCGATGCCGCGAAGGCCATTGCCCTGATGGTTGGCCAAAAGCGTTCTATCTGGGATTTCGAAGATGTAGGTGACAACTGGCTACGGGTGAATGCCGAAGGCATTGCGCCTATTGTCGCCGTACCGACAACTGCAGGAACAGGTTCCGAAGTTGGCCGGGCATCCGTGATTACCGATGAGGAAAATTACGTTAAGAAAATTATCTTCCATCCGAAAATGTTGCCGGAAATCGTTATTCTCGATGCCGAGCTAACAACCGGATTACCGGGAAAAATTACCGCTGCAACAGGCATGGATGCCCTGTCTCATAATCTAGAAGCTTACTGCTCTCCTTTTTATCACCCTATGGCTCAGGGTATCGCTCTAGAAGGCATCCGTCTGGTGAAGGACTTCCTGCCACTGGCTGTAACCGACGGTTCAGACCTGGAAGCTCGCAGCCAGATGATTGTGGCTTCGAGTATGGGCGCAACAGCTTTCCAGAAAGGTCTTGGTGGCATGCATGCTCTGGCTCACCCGCTGGGGGCTTTATATGATACCCATCATGGGTTACTCAATGCTGTGCTCATGCCTTATGTGTTGAAAGCGAATCGTGAAGCTATTGAAGGATGCATCACCCGCCTTGCCAATTATCTTCAACTGGAAGATGGCTCATTCGACGGTTTCCTGAACTGGGTTTTGGAATTACGCAAAACCGTCGGTATTCCTCACAGCCTGAGTGAAATAGGCATTGATACGGCACAGGCCGAAAAAGTTGGTGTAATGGCAACGGAAGACCCTTCTGCTGGAGGGAACCCTATAACGTTCACTACCAGCCAATATGCCAGCATCTTCACAAAAGCTGTGAATGGCGACCTCTAATTCTATCGTTGGATTATGGCTTTCATAGCCCGACTTCTACCTTGAGTATCTGCCCACATATGAAAATTGGAATTCTGCAGTGCGATGATGTGCAGGAACAACTGCAGCCTGAACACGCGAATTATCCTGAAATGTTCCAGGAGTTATTTCTCAAAGAGGACCCATCCTGCAGTTTTGCAACCTACAGGGTTCTTGATGGTGTTCTGCCACAAAGCACAGAGGAGTGCGATGTCTGGCTCATTACTGGCAGTCGCTATAGCGCCTACGATCAGCTTGAGTGGATTCCTGCACTACTGAACTTTGTGCGGTTGCTGAATAGAGAAAAGCGCAAACTGGTTGGTATTTGTTTTGGTCACCAGATTATTGCAGAAGCCCTTGGCGGAAAAGTTACACTTTCTGAGAAAGGTTGGGGGGTTGGTATGTCATTCAACCCTGTTGTAAAACAGAAATCCTGGATGCAGCCTTCCAGCAACCATTTAAATTTACTGGTAAGTCATCAAGATCAGATTACAACCCTGCCGGAAAACGCCGAGATTCTGGCCGCCAGTGATTTCTGCCCTCATTACATGGTGCAGTACGGTGATCACTTCCTAAGTATTCAGGGGCACCCAGAGTTCACCAGTAACTACTCAAAAGACCTGATGCTTAGTCGTCAAGGACGTATTCCAGATGAATCCATCAAGAAAGGTCTGGAATCATTGTCATCCAGCCCTGATTTACAGTTATCCTCCCAGTGGTTGCTTAACTTTATGAGAAATTAAGCCCTTTTGATGTTAAGTCAGGAGGGGGGCAAGCATTCATTGTGTTGATTTCTGAATGCAATGGGAGTCAGCCCTGTCCAGGTTTTGAACGACTTGGAAAAGTTGGATGCATCACTAAAACCCAATGTCGAAGCGATATCATCAAGGGGTATATTACTGTTAACCAATAAATTCTGAGCCTGCCGCAAGCGAGCTACAGATTTAATCTTTTGATAGGTCATGCCTTGGTCTTTCAGGCGACGCTGCAGCGTGCTTGCAGACATAAACATTTCAGCGGCCATTTCTTCCAGAGAAGGCTTGGCTCCTTCAACCTGCTGAATTTTATCCAACAAGCGTTCAACAATATCTTTCGGTTGTAAATTACGAAGTTCGCTTTCACACAGCTTTGTGGCGGCTTGCCCCAGTTCCTCATCTGCGGCCTGAAACGGTAATTCCATCCATGAAACAGGTATACACAACTCCATAAACGGTTGCTCAAACATAATGACAGAATCAGAATGAGATAAATAATCTGGAACTAATTCAGGTGCAGGAACAGTAAAGTTCATTCTGCTGGCACCACTCAGAATATGGCCTTCAAGCATACGGCGAAGAATAGCTTCAATACTGACAAGTGTGGACAGTTCATAAAGCACCATGACCTCTGGAGCCGATTCAAACTTATGTTCAGCATTATTCTGGAACCGTAACCGGTAATATTGCTCAGAGGGAACGACTTCAACATTCTGCACACTGGTTCTGGTAAGAATGTATTGAACCAAAATTTTGCTGGCATCCAGAAGGTTATTAGCTCCCTGAACAGCTAGCCCCAATAATCCATGCTTTCGCTCTTCAAGAAATTGTCCGAGCTCTACCGCCGTTTGATAACAATCTCCCAGCACATTCAGCAAATTCACACTGACTGGATACATGTTGGCATGGGCAATGCGGTCAGGAGGATTCAACAACATATTGACGGGTATACCGCTTCCTTCCAAAAGTGTTGAAGCGCTGACCCCCTTTGAGAAAGCAAAATCCCTCCAGTAGACCAGGTAGTCACCGGATAAAGAGAATTCACTGTCACCAAACATTTTCAAAGGGACAACGGCTGTAGCCATGAATTGACCTCTTAGCACCATCAGATTGAGACCGTATCACCTGTCCGAATTTCGAGCAACTGACCATAATTTCAGCATCTGATGATTTTTTAACCTTCATTTTCGAAGGGTATCTGTGATCAATAATAAAAAACACGAGGTCCAGACTTTGATTGATCAAGCGAACGACCAACCAGATATAAAGCCGAGAAGAATGTCTTTCCCGTTCAAACGGATGAAAGCGAATCTCTATTTTGACGACAACTCCCTGAAGTCTTCATTTATTGCTGCTCTATCGGCAACATTCCCACCCGGTGAGGCGGAGTTTATCGCCTCAGTAAGAAATTATCGCGATCAGATCAAGGATCCAAAACTGCAGGAGCAAATTCGTGGTTTTATCGGACAGGAAGGTCACCACAGTCACCAACACAAACAAGTTAATGAAACACTTAGCAATTTAGGCTGGGATGCAGCAAGACTTGAGCATTCTTTCCAGAGAGAACTGGACAAACGTATTCACAAATTCAGCAACAGGTTTCGTCTGGCTATGACCGTAGGTATGGAACACCTGACGGCTATTCTTGCCGAGCATATTCTGGAAAACCCTGAAAAACTCGCACCTATGGAACCAGAAGCAAGACACCTTCTCTACTGGCACGCGGTTGAAGAAATAGAACACAAGGCTGTCGCTTTTGACGTGTTTATGACCTGCGATGGCGATCAGAAGTACCTGCGTAAAATTTTGAAAATCGGGCGCATCCTGTTCGTCCTCAGAATCAGCGCCTATATGATTGCCATGCACTGGTGGGCCAGAAAGTTCCCTGGCTGGCGTGAAATCAAAGGGTTTGGTTCATTTCTATGGGGCAAAGATGGTGTGATTACCAGCTTGAAACAACCTTTCAGGGATTACTTCAAACCCGGCTTTCATCCGTGGGACCATGCCAATCAACACTTGATTGATAAGTGGAAAAACGATTTTTATCATCCTGAGTTTGATAAAGGCAGTGAGCAATACATCAAACCAGATGACGGACCGGCAGTTCAAGCAAGCCCGGTCTGAGAATTCCGGGGGCATTGATACTTGCTGAGTTCAATCAGCAAACTTCAACACCCCCTGGCTTTGGAATCATCTATTCAAGCGGAAAGTTCTGAAAAGAAAGAGACTATTTCTCTACAAATGCCCGCTCAATCACATAGTGTCCGGCATTTCCATGTCGGGCTTCTTCGAAACCACGAGCATCCAGAATCGCGCAGGTATCTTTAAGCATTGCCGGGCTTCCGCAGATCATAAAGCGGTCTTGTTCCAGACTGAATTCTGGCAACCCCAGATCTTCAGTGATTTTTCCGTTTTCCATCAAATCAGTCAGACGCCCCTGGGTAGGAAAGTCCTCACGGGTAACTGTTGGGTAATAAACCAGTTTATCCTTTACCAAATCACCAAAGAATTCATTGACTGGCAGTTCATCTTTAATCATTTCCTGATAAGCCAGTTCAGACACATAGCGCACGCCGTGAGTCAGGATGACCTTGTCATACTGCTCGTAGGTTTCAGGATCTTTAATAATGCTGATGAAGGGAGCCAGCCCGGTACCGGTACTGATCAGCCAGAGGTTACGCCCGGGAAGCAGATTATCCAGAATCAAGGTTCCCGTTGGCTTATTGCTGACCAGAATTTCATCACCTTCTTTCAGGTGCTGCAAACGAGAGGTCAAAGGGCCGTCCTGCACTTTGATGCTGAAGAACTCTAGCTCGTCTTCATAATTAGCGCTGGCAACACTGTAAGCTCGCATGAGTGGCTTGCCATCGACCTTCAGACCAATCATTACGAAATGACCATTCTTGAAGCGGAAGCCGGTATCGCGGGTGGTGGTGAAGCTGAACAGGGTGTCATTCCAGTGATGCACCCCTGTAACTGTTTCTGTCCTTATGGAGCTCATTTTAATTCATACCCTGCGTACGTTTTATTTTTCTAAAAATTTCGACAAGTAGTTGTTGACAAGATTACTTGGTTTTAACATATCGGTTAATCTGTTTTTATGAATATAATTAATCGATTTATTCAATAATGCGCTATACGCTCCGTCAGTTAGAGATTTTCCTTGCTGCCGCCCATACGGAAAATATCTCCCGTGCGGCAGAACAATTGTCTATGTCCCAGTCTGCAGCCAGCGGCGCTCTGAAAGAGCTGGAGAAGCAGTTTTCCATTGAACTCTTTGAACGAGTCGGCAAACGCCTGAAGCTGAGTGAAATGGGCCACTGGGTACGCCCAAAGGCCGAAGCACTTCTGGCACAAGCCACAGAGCTGGAATCTGCACTTCAAAATCAAAGCAGTGTAGGCAGCTTGCGCGTTGGTGCCACTTTAACGATTGGAAATTACCTGGCTACAGAGATGATGGTAACGTTTCTGGAACTGCACCCTCAGGCCGCAGATCAGGGCACCATTTCTCTGGATATTGCTAACACAGAGGCCATTGTCCGGGGCGTCAATAACTTCGAGATAGATCTTGGCCTCATTGAGGGTGAACTGCATCATCCAAAGCTGGATATCACTCCCTGGCATAACGATGAATTGGTTGTGTTCTGCTCCCCTCAACACCCTCTGGCCTCAAAGACAGAATTATCTGATGAGGACCTTGTAAACAATCGCTGGATTCTCAGGGAACCGGGCTCAGGAACTCGCCAGACATTCGATCGCACCATGCACGACCTGCTACCCAACCTGCAAATTGCTCTGGAACTACAACAACCAGAGGCGATTAAGCGGGCTGTAAGTGCTGGTTTGGGTATTGGCTGTATGAGTCGCATCAGTCTAACCCGTGAATTCAATGAGAACAGGCTGGTATGCCTGCCGGTTCAACACAGAGATCTTCATCGACATTTCTATGTAGTGATTCATAAGCAGAAACATCGCACCCGATATATCCAGAGCTGGCTTAAACTGCTTAAAGGACTTGGGAAGGAATAAAGTATGAGTGATATCCGTATTGAATCCGACAGCATGGGGGAGCTGGAAGTACCAGCATCCGCTCTTTACGGCGCCCAGACCCAGCGGGCGATTAACAACTTTCCGGTCAGTGGCCAACCGCTTCCAATAGCCTTTATTCGTGCCCTGATTCAAATTAAGGCAGCGGCCGCTCAAGCAAATGTGGAGCTGCAATTAATCAAGGAACCAATGGCTGACGCTATTACCCAAAGCTGCCATGAGCTTCTGGCATCCGACACACTAATGGACCATTTCCCGGTCGACATTTTCCAAACCGGCTCTGGCACAAGCTCCAATATGAATGCCAATGAAGTCATTGCTCACCTTGCCAGCAGGCGTTTGCAAGATACAGTCAGCCCAAATGATCATGTGAATTACGGGCAGAGCAGTAATGATGTGATTCCTACAGCCATTCATACCAGTGCAGCTATAGAACTGAATGATCAACTGCTTCCCGCCCTCGATCACTTAATTTCAACAACTCGCGACAAAGCAAAATCTGTTCAGCAGTATGTAAAAACCGGCCGCACACATTTAATGGATGCCATGCCTGTTCGTTTGAGCCAGAGCCTGGAAAGCTGGGCTGCCCAGCTGGAGACCTGCCAAAATCTGTTAAAGAAAATGCAGCCATCTATTCAGGCACTGGCGCAGGGAGGAACAGCTGTAGGTACGGGTATTAATGCTCACCTGGAGTTTGCCCGGGTCTTTAATCGCAAGCTCAGTAATATCACCGGCATTGATTTTCGCCCGGCTGATAATTTCTTTTCCCATATTGGTTCACAGGACACTGCCGTTGCCCTGTCAGGACAGCTGAAAACACTGGCAGTCACCATTATGAAAGTCGCCAACGATCTGCGCTGGATGAACTCGGGCCCACTGGCCGGGCTTGGGGAGATTGAACTGGAAGCTTTGCAACCAGGGTCATCTATTATGCCCGGCAAGGTTAATCCGGTTATTCCAGAATCAGCGGCCATGGTTGCGGCTCAGGTGATTGGTAACGACACTGCCATTACTGTGGGTGGACAGTCCGGAAACTTTGAGCTGAATGTGATGCTGCCCATGATTGCCGACAACCTGCTTACCAGCATTCATCTGCTGAGTAATACCTGCCGTTTACTGGCCGACAAAGCCATCGCAACGTTTTCTGTTAATGAAAACAATCTGACAGAAGCTTTAGCAAGAAACCCTATTCTTGTGACAGCTCTAAACCCGGTGATTGGTTATCAAAAGGCCGCCGAAATTGCCAAACAAGCCTATAAACAGGGTCGACCGGTTATTGATGTTGCTGCAGAGAGTACTGACATTCCAAGAGCTGAGTTGGAGAAGTTACTGGAGCCTGCCCACCTGACCGAGGGTGGTATCAGTTCTGAATAGCCCCTTCTCCAGTGGCTGCTTTTTGAAAGGGGTTTAGGGGGTGTTCTCAATTAAGCATACGACTCAGCGCCACCCGAAGGGCATTGCCGAGTTCGATGCCTGATCGAGAACGCTCCCTGGTTGAAGACCCAGAAGTTTCTTTTCAGGGTTTTCAATTCGTGCAGGCACTGGGAAGGAAGGTTCAGATGATCTTACGAAGCAAAACGTGAGCCTTCATCTTGCGTAACCGACCAATAAGTCGCTGAACCTCATCAGGATAATCACTGACTTTCTGGATCTGTCGGTAATTATCTATGCGAGTTGCATTGGCAAAAATCCGTTCCTGTTCGTTCTGAAAAGCATCACGAAGCTTATGCTCTCGATCCTGAACAAGGATACCATTCTCAAGATCCAGCCCCCAGGCCCGTGGATTCAGGTTGCTGCCGGTAATCATCGCCAGCTCATCATCCACATAGAGTCCTTTCAGGTGATAGCTGTTGTCGTTATCCTTCCAAAGCATAAGATTCAACAGGCCAGAAGAAATATCAGACTGATGCTTACGGGCAAACGAGCGCAGACTGTCTTCATACAGATAAGGCAGCCCGCCAATGGTGGAGAAAGATTCTTCCGGTGGAATATAAAAGTCGTTGGCTGTTTTATCTCCAACAACAATTGTCACCTTAACACCACGTTTCAACAGTTGGTTAATGTCCTTTGACACGGCTCGGGGAAGATTGAAATAAGGAGTGCAGATGAACACTTCTTTCTCGGCAGAACGAATCAGATCACGAATCATGCTGTTCAACCGGTTGCCCCGCGGGCCAATACCACATACAGGCGTGAGACCTACCGGCCCTTCTCCCGCTTGCGGAGTAAAGTTATACACCGCGTTGCGCATGGTTTTACGGAATCTGCGCACGCTCAGCTTTAACTTGCGCCGAAGGAACTGCCCATCAAAATTCAGCCTCTGTACAGCCGGGTGTTTACAGAAGTAAGTATCAATAAACCCTACAAAACTGTCACTCAGCGCCGGGCTGTGAATTTCGTGGTAACGGTCGTACCGGTACCGGTTATCCTGATGCAGGTACACATCATTAATGCTGGCACCGGAATAAAGAATCGTGTCATCAAACACAAATCCTTTCAGGTGCAGAACACCAAAAACTTCGCGGTTTTTAACCGGTACTCCGTGGATACCAATCGGGTACTCGTATTCAGCCGTGATTCGCTTATAGAAGTCACGGTTGGTTTGAGCAGCCTCTTCACCAATTCGCCCTCTCTGGGCTCGGTGAAAATCAACAAAAATCTGGATATCAAGAGCAGGATTGGCCTGACGAGCTTCGAACAGTGCCCGAAGAATTTCTTCTCCGGCATCATCGGCTTCAAGATACAGCGCAGTCAGATAAATACGCTGAGTCGCCGTTCTGATCAGTTCCAGAAGGCGTTCTTTAAAACCCCGGGTTGACGTGATAATGCGGTAGTCGGTGGCAGCAACTGCAACCTGAGGCAAATTATTAAGTCTTTCCCGATAATACGCAGGTGCAAACATACTTCTGCCTGAATGAGGTTCCGCGCTACCGGTTTTCTGTAACAGAACAACCGTACACCTTTAAAAGACGGTGTAACAAACGCAAAAAGCTACCAGAGAAAAGCTCCGGCAAATCGAAACAGCGCACTGTACCAAAAAACATTCAGAGATGCAGATTTTGTTGGTTTTCTATAGAAAGTGGGACGTTTATTCTTCAAGTACAAAAAACCGCTCGGGGAGAGCGGTTTTTTGGAGATCGTATTCCAGAAATCCTAGAACACGTATTGCAGACGACCAACGACAGCAGATCCGTCGCTGACAATTTTCTTGCCATTAGTTGCTGTTGCATTCTTGGCAAAGCGATTGCTGGTATCACTATTAATGTAGTTCACGCTGGCACGTACATTTTTGGTGGCAAAGTAGTTAACACCAAGAGTGAGGGCTTCAGCATCAACATCCTTGGAGGTATCTACGCCTTTAGAAGCATTGACATCAGCATCGACGTTAATTTCGCTATAACGTGCAAATACTTCCCATTGCCCACCTTTTGGCTTGCTGAACTCACCTTTCTTATAAGTACGCTTACCACCATCCAGCATATAGGAAACCTGCGCGTAGTAACCCTTAACGTCTACGTCAGTTTCTGCATTTTTACCATCAATGGTGCGTACGAAGTACTCACCCTGAAGCTGCAGAGAACCAAACTGGGCAGCACCTTCGAGAATGTATACGCTGTCTTCGTCTGCACTATCTACACTGAACAATGAAATGCTATCGGCTTTCTTAACACCTAACTTCGTGCTGCTTTTTTCTGCCTTGCTCTCGTCTACATTCGTATTCGCATAATCAAAGCCAACATGAACCAGCATGTTATCTGTCATGACAGGAGCAGCAGTGGCACGAAAGGTATAACCAAAAAGGTCGTCCTTGCTGTTGTTCTTGTCTGTACGCTTATCATGGTGAATACCGAAGTGTGCCGTGTAGTTCTTCTCAAAAACGCCTGCACGTACGCCATACTTGTTACCACCATCCTGCTCGAGTACGTCATACATCATTGGACGTTCAATACCCATAATCCAAGAAGAGCTCACTGAATCTTCCAGTCCAAAACCCCGCCCCCAGCGACCAAAGCGAAGTTCTACAGGATCAAGTCCGAGGTACTCAATATAAGCATCATCAACCTCAAACTTATCGTCGTCATCTTTGGCCAGCTTCAAGGCATATTTGAAATCCTTATAAGCCTTGCCGCTGAACTTAACTTCACCACGACGAATATAACCGGTTGTTGAATCTTTATATGCGTCATTATCGCTGTCATGGGTGTAAACATCACCAAAGCCTGCATAATCCCACTGCAGTTTGCCACTCACTTTAAAAGAAAAATCACCACTCTCAGTCTTAGCACTGAAACCACCATTCTTAGTGCTGATGATGATGTCTTCACCTTCAGTTTTTACTGTTCCAGCCTGAGCATTCATTGCCAGACCAGCAGACATTGCGGCGGCAACCGCCAGAGAGATAGCTGTACGCTTCATTAACCCACTCCTCAGTGAACTTTCGTTCTTTTTGTGTGTTGTGTTTGGTTATCACTGCGAGGAGAGAGTTTGGACGGCTAATATTTCAGGCGGGTTATTGTTTTTTGAAGGTTATATGTACAGAAGATGACACTTTTATTGAGATAAAAGCATTTTGTGTATTGAAATAAAAGTATTTTGTCTATTGAAATAAAAGCATTTTGTGTCGTTTATTTTTAAGTGCCCATGCCATATTCCCTACAGTAAAAATAATTATACTAGACCTCACAATTTCAAACTTAACCCAACAAAAAGAGAGTACTTTCCTGTGCTATTTGCTGAAGACGGAAACGTTCTGAAAGCGTTTGAGGCAAGCATTGCTCAATCGCTGCATGAGCGCGAAGAAAAGATCTGCGACACCTGAGACCGCGATCACGTACTAGGGCTCCCGTGGGGAGTGAAGGAAACAATTGCTCCGGATCATGCCGAAGCTGTGAAAGAATTTATCAGCCAGTCTGAAGACAGTGACCTGCAGTTTACCAACATGAAGGTTCACTTTTTGAAGGGTGGCGTGAAAAATGTGAAAGACAAACATCTGCTGATATACAGATATCAGCTGGTATGATTAAAAAAGGCCGTGCAGAAATACTAATTTCTGCACGGCCTTTTTTAATCACTGCACCCATTGCTTAAGGCCTTACTGCTTAAGGCATTACGGCTGGCAACAATTTATTGAGCTTCATACGTTCAGAAACAGCACTGCCAGTTAGGGCATAGCCAAGCAACTTATCACCCTTCTTATTCAGAATGCGCAATCCGCCTTCTGCATTCTCAATCTGCCACTCGCCACCATTACCTGCTGGAGGAGAAACAATTACCGGGCAGGCCGGGGTTTTCACGGTGACTGGCATGGCTCCGTAAATAACGGAAGTTTCGTCGCCATACAGCGTTTTTGCCAGCGCTCTGGCACAAGCCATAAGAGGCATAACATACAGAAGATTCAGCCCATCCACTTCGGCACAATCGCCAAGGGCATAAATATTAGAGTCTTCCGTTGCCAATGCTCTGTTAACGCAAATACCTTTGTTCACTTTCAGGCCAGACTCTCCGGCGAGAGCTGTGCGAGGACGTAAACCAATAGCGGAAAGTACAACATCCACTTCAAGGGCATTGCCATTATCAAGAGTCAGACTGACTCCGTTGTCTGCCTGATTCACTTCAGTGACGTATTGTTCCAGATAAAACTCTACGCCGATTTCAGTCAACCCTGTTTTTACCGCATCTGCAGCAGCCGATGGCAAGAGCCCTGGCATAACGGACGACGACGGCGCAATAACAGTCACTTCATAACCGCCAGTACGCAGATCATTGGCAAACTCGCAGCCGATCAAGCCGGCACCAAGAATGGCGACCTTACCAGATTCCGGCAGTGCTTTTCTGAACTTGCCGTAGTCCTGCAGATCATTAACAGAAAAGACTTTATCGAGAGCATCTCCGCCCACAGGAGGTTTTATAGTTTCAGCGCCTTGAGCCAGCACCAGTTTACTATAAGCCTCTTCCAAACCATTATTGAGTAAAAGGCGCTTACCGGCACGGTCTATAGAGTTAACCTGAATAGATGTAAGGATGCGTGCATTCAACTGCTCAGCCATAACCTCTGGCGACTGCATAGCCAAACCGTCAGCATCCTTGTTTTTGGCAAAACCGGTAGAAAGCATGGGTTTGGAGTAATTGCGCCCGTCATCGGATGTGATGAGTACGAGAGGCGTTTGGCTATCTAGCTTGCGGAATTCCCGGGCAAGGGTGTAACCCGCCAGCCCAGTGCCAACAATGACTATCGGGTCCATGAGAGCGTATCCAGTGTTTTATTATTGTTGTGGAAGGTTTAGATGGGCTATCAGCCAATTTCAACCATTTCAAAATCGTCTTTTCCAACTCCACAATCGGGGCAGAGCCAGTCTTCAGGCACATCTTCCCAAGCGGTCCCCGGCTCTATGCCATCTTCTGGCCAGCCTTCGGCTTCATCGTAAATAAAACCACAAACGATACAATGCCACTTCTTCATACTGCACAGCTCCACTACTGCGAGAGGTTTTTGATTCTTCTTATCAGGCGAAGCCAGTCTACCTTATTTTTTCTTTCTGAAAAGCCTGATTCTGAAACGCATTTTCTGATTGCCTCGCATGGTCGAGAATCATAGTCGTTAAAGAAGGCGCAAGCTGCTCAGGGAAGTCATGTCCCATCCCCGGCACTTCATGATAAACCGTTCCGGGAATTTGCTCCGCCAGATGTCGGCCACACTCCACCGGAACAAGGAGGTCTGCACTACCATGAATAACCAATGAAGGAACCTGAACCTCCTGCACCATAGGGGTTCTGTCACCAGACGCCATAATCGCAGCCATATGACGCATATAACCAGAAGCAGAAACACCACGTTTATGAATGCCATACACGTATTCATAAAGTGATTGCTCTGCGGTCGGGTAATCCGGGCTTCCGATAACTTTCCAGATTTTCATACTATGCCGCACCATGCCTTCCGGGCTTCTGTCTTTTGACTTTTGAATCAGTCGCCACTGCACGGAGAGAGCAGGCCCCGGTAGATGCCGTGCACCAGTACTGGTCATAATGGCGGAAAGTGAAGTGATCCGTTCAGAGTATTGAGCCGCCAGAATCTGCCCGATCATTCCCCCCATAGACGCTCCAACCACATGGGCTTTGGTGATATTCAGGGCATCCAGCAACCCGATTGCATCGGTTGCCATATCGTTCAGGGTATAACCTGCAGAAATACGCTTCTTCAATACTGAAGCCAGCGCAAGATCTTTCAGAGATGGCAATGGGAAGCCCTTCATGGGCGAAGACTCACCAACATCCCGATTATCAATTAACAGAACACGCCAACCGGCATCAACCATAGGTTGCCAGTAACTCCGAGGCCAACCTGTTAAAGGGGTTCCCAAACCATGTATCAGCAGAAAAACGCTACCATCTGCCGGACCATGATCTTCATAGGCAATATCTATGTCATTCACTTTTAGCTTTGGCATCTGACTATTACCGTAAAAACCTATTCCACACGACCAATCTTTATAGCATGAGGCCTGGATACGCCGATTGTCTGGCATAACCATCGTGTCCATCATTACGGCAAAGACACTTCTTTTCCCTTGCTTAGAAAAGGCGAATGCGTAAACTGCCAGACAGGTAACAATACATAGAAAAGCAACAATGTCTCGGGATACAACAGAGCAAACGGCTCCTCTCTGGCGCAGACTGGCCGCCATGGTTTACGACACGTTTCTGGTGATGGCCATGGTGATGGTGATTTCCGGGTTATATCACGCCATTGTGAATAACTGGCTCCTGGGGCGGGACGATGCGCCTATGGGTTTTAATCCTTTTCTAGGGTCCATTCTTACCTTTGTGATCTTCTTCTTTTTTGCCCACTTCTGGGGAAAGAATGGTCAGACTCTGGGAATGCAGGCCTGGAGGTTAAAACTACGCAGTTGCGAAACAGGCGGAAACCCTACCCTGACTCAAAGCCTGTTGCGGTTTATGATTGCTATTCCCGCTTTGGGGCTGGCAGGTTTAGGCTTTTTCTGGATGCTGATTGATCGAGATAAGAAAACCTGGCACGACCGGTATTCCATGACCGAAGTTATTTTACTCCCTAAGTAACCCTGCCTGTCTGCCGCCGATAATGAACCACTCGATAAATTACCATCGAGTGGTTTCCGCGCCTTTTACAGAACCTGACTTAAAAACTTCTGCAAACGCTCAGATTTAGGAGTATCAAAAAAGGCTTGCGGCGTATCTTCCACAACCAGCTCACCGCTCTCCATGAATAACACTCTGTCGGCTACCTCTCGAGCAAAGCCCATTTCATGAGTCACAACAACCATAGTCATTCCATGGTGAGCCAGTGATTTCATAACATCCAGAACTTCGCCAACCATTTCCGGGTCAAGGGCACTGGTAGGTTCATCAAACAACATGATTTTGGGACGCATGGCTAACGCACGAGCGATAGCAACCCTCTGCTGCTGCCCACCAGAAAGCTGGGACGGATAACTGCCAGCCTTGTCAGACAACCCAACTCTCAGGAGTAATTCCTTAGCACGATCTTCCGCTTCCTTGCGCTTCAGCCCTCTCACTTTCATCGGTGCCAGACAAAGATTATCCAGCACTGTCAGATGAGCGAAAAGATTAAACGACTGGAACACCATGCCAATCTCTTCCCGCAATTTATTCACGTCACCCGGAGTCGTCAGAGAAATACCATCAACAACAATCTCGCCGTCGTTAATGGTTTCCAGCTGATTCAACGTTCTGAGAAAAGTAGATTTACCGGAACCACTAGGGCCGACAATCACTACAACCTCTCCGGTTTTTACGCATGCACTCACGTTTTTCAATGCATGCACACCACCGGGATATATTTTCTCAACATGGCTCGCTTCAATAATGCTTTCTTTGGAAGCGGCAACAAAAGCCTCATCTTGCATTTGCATATTTCCGCTCCAGCCTACGTACTACAAAAGAAAGAACACCGGTAATAACCAAATACAGCAAAGCCACACTGAGCCAAACTTCAAAGGGGCTGAAGGTTGAGCTGACAACTTCTCTGCCCGCTTTGGTCAGATCAGTAATTGAGATAACCGATACAAGAGATGAATCTTTAATCAGGTTAATAAACTGCCCTGCCAACGGAGGAAGAACCCGCTTAAATGCCTGAGGCAAAATAATGTCCCGCATGGTTTGACCATAGGTCATCCCCAGGCTGCGGCCAGCTTCCATCTGCCCTTTATGGATGGACTCAATGCCGGAGCGAACAATCTCAGCAACATAAGCACCAGTGAAGACTGCCAGTGCAATCACACCTGCAGTAAAGCGATCCAGGTCGAGAACTGTGCCAATAAAAAAGTAAACAATAAATATCTGAACAAGAAGTGGTGTACCGCGTATGAGTTCTACATACAGGGTGGCAAAATCCCGCAACATGGGATTAGGGGAAATCTTTGCCAACCCGGCAAGAGTTCCAAGAATAATTGCCAGAACACCAGCATAGAGTGACAACTCTATCGTCACCGCAACCCCTTTAAGAATGGGGCCTGCCGTCCACTGTGAACTATAACCGAGGGAGTCGCCCTCAAAAATCAGATCGCCGTCTGATACGGAAACAATTTCCAAATTCTCGATAACTATGAACTGGTCACGATCCAATTCATTTTCTAATTTTAGCCTCTCACCTTCTAAAACGATTTCTCCGTCAAAAGGAGCACTCAGGTGATCTTCCGCTTCATAAACAAAATATTGCGGCAGTCGTTCCCAGCGCCATGAGTACTCAATGGTCTGGGCAGCCTTGTAAAAACCAATAGATACCGCCAGAACAATCAGGACAAACAGTCCATGCCACAGTAGCGCATTAGGTTGGCGCTCCATCTGTTTGACATGGGTTTCAATTCTTTTCGACACGCATAACTTCCCGCGTTGAATTGGTTCGATACCCCGGATGGATCACACCCGGAGCATGAATCTGAAATGACTCGCGCAGGAATTACTTCAGAGTGGACAACCAGCGGTCGGATTCAAACCACTTGGTATAGATGCGATCGTAAGTACCATCGCCTTTGGTCTGGCGCAGGTAGTTGTTCAACCAGTTAACAAAGTCAGCATCACCTTTGCGTACCGCCCAAGCCAGAGGTTCATAGGTGAATGGCTCTTTGATGAAAGCTACCTTGTCTTCGTTCTGAGAAGCAAAGATAGAGTTGTAAGGCAGGTCGTATACAAAAGCATCCAGCTTGCCGTTCAACACTTCCAACTTAGCATCATCCTGAGTTTCAAACTCAAAGATTTCTGCTTTTGGGAAGAAGCGCTTGGCGGCTTCATGGCCTGTAGTACCCAGCTTTACCGCCAGCTTATAAGTGCCATCATTCAAGTCACGAGGCTTGCTGATTTTACCAGCCAGTTCTTTACGCATAACAACACTCTGACCAATCACGATATAAGGATCAGCAAAGTTCACTCGCAGGTTGCGCTTGGGAGTAACGGTCATGCCGCCCATGATGATATCGAATTTATCTGTCAGCAGTGCTGGGATGATTCCATCCCAAGCTGTATTTACAAACTCAACTTTCACACCCATGGCTTTTGCCATTTGCTTGGCGAAATCAACGTCAAAACCAATATATTCGCCTTTCTTATTGACCATTTCGAAAGGCTGGTAGCCAGCGTCAAAACCTACACGGAGAGTTCCGCGCTCCAAAATATCATCAAGGGTTCCTGCAAAGGCAGTACTTACCAGGGCGAGAGAGGCCAGAAGACCCACAAAATACTTTTTCATTGCTAGACGACTCTTACTGCTCTATTTATAAGTTTTTGAATATAAGAATAGTGCTTTTCGAAATATCAATTGTGAGTTGTTCTTTTTACAGAATTATTCTTCGAATATTCTTACAAGACAGCGGCAATATACCGAAAACCCCCACCTCAGCAAAGGGCACACACAGAAAACTCACTACTTTTTCCCAAACAGCCTCCGTGGCATGATCCCACAGATTTTGCTGACGAGGCCAGAAACAATAAATACGAAAAAAGCTCAGCACGGTTTCACTGGGCAACAAAAAACCAAACCAATATCAGAGGGACACGATGGCCGAGAACAAATCTTTTTCAGAATTTGCTCCAATGCCTAACGCAGAAGGTTATTTTGGTGAATACGGCGGCAGTCTGATACCAGAACAACTTCTCACAGTCATGCAGGATATCGACAAAGCGTATCAGGACATTCGCCAAACACCTGAATTCAAAGAAGAGCTTCAGGAACTCTACAAATACTATGTTGGTCGTCCAAGTCCACTGTATTTTGCCAAGCGCCTTACAGAGCATTGCGGTGGTGCAAAAATTTACTTAAAGCGTGAAGACCTGAATCATACAGGCGCTCATAAAATCAACCACAGTCTGGGTGAAGCTCTGCTAGCAAAACATATGGGCAAAACCCGTGTTATCGCAGAAACCGGAGCTGGACAACATGGTGTTGCTATGGCCACAGCCTGTTCACTGGTTGGAATTGATTGTGAAATTCACATGGGTGAAATTGATATCGCTAAAGAAGCGCCCAATGTTGTGAAGATGAAAATCCTTGGCGCTAAAGTTGTTTCCGTAACCCGTGGCACCAAAACTCTGAAAGATGCTGTAGACAGTGCTTTCGAAGAATATATGAAGGATACCGAAAGCACCCTTTACGCTATTGGTTCTGTTGTTGGCCCTCACCCATTCCCGATGATGGTTCGTGATTTCCAGCAGATAATTGGTGAAGAAGCCCGGGACCAGATTCAAGAATTGGAAGGTCGCCTGCCTGATGCTCTGGTTGCCTGTGTTGGCGGTGGCAGTAATGCCATGGGGCTGTTTACAGCCTTCCTGAATGATACTGATGTCAGCATCTATGGCGTAGAACCAGCAGGAAAAGGTTTGGATACACCCGATCATGCCGCTACTCTTACCCTTGGTAAGCCTGGTGCCGTTCATGGTTTTAAATGCTATGTATTGCAGGATGAGCAAGGGGAGCCTCTGCCAGTTCACTCCATTGCTTCTGGTCTGGATTACCCTGGCGTTGGCCCACAACATTCTTATCTGAAAGATATTGGTCGTGTGGAATATATCAGTGCAACCGATGATCAATGTCTGGATGCTTTTATGATCCTATCCCGCAAAGAAGGCATTATCCCTGCACTGGAAAGCTCCCACGCACTGGCTGGAGCTATACGCCTGGCCAAAGAGATGAAGCCTGAGCAGGTTATCGTTGTGAATTTGAGTGGTCGAGGCGATAAAGACGCTGACTATGTAGCAGAAAAGCTTGGGCTTTAGTCGCACATCAAGTCTCCCCTCCTACCGCCGCGAAGCCTGCTGAAAACAGCAGGCTTTTTGTATTCAATAGCTTTTCTAACTATTTCAATTAAATGATTAATGGAGAGAGTTATGGTGACACGGACGACGACAGACCAATCTATCCTAAAGAACTCCCGAAAGACTGAGCAACCTGGAATACTGGGCAACCTGGAATACTGGGCGAAGAGTTGTCATAAATCATCGGAGAGTAAATATAGCAACTCCCTCTTTAACACTGGGAGAAGGGCTGGTTAACCTGCCCTTCTCAATAACACTACCCCAATACCAAAACAAACGAGTATTGGCATCAGCACCGCAATCAATGGTGAAAAACCAAACACCAGACTCGCTGGCCCCATCAAGTTTTGCAGAATCATAAAGGTGACACCGGTAATCACACCGGTAAACAGTCGCAAGCCCATAGAGACTGTGCGTAACGGTCCAAATACAAATGACATACCAATCAGAACCAACGCAAAAATTGCTACAGGCTGAAGCATTTTCTTGTACATCGCCAGCTTGTATTCGCCTGTTTCCAGTTCCTGTTCCTGCAGATAATCCACGTAGGTCAGCAGGCCAGAGATAGAAAGGTCATCCGGTTTTACCACCACCACTTTCAACAGTGTTGTGGTCAAGCCCGTTTCCCAGATTTCCGTACCCGCTATGCGGGATGTTACGGAGTTTTCACCATAAGTGCTGGCTTCAACACCTTCCAGCAACCAATGGCTACCCTGACTTAACGCTCGATCCGCGTAGATGCTCTCCTGTAAACGACGTTCACCGTCAAACTTGAAAATATTGATGCCGTACAGAACGCCATTAGGCTCAACAGCGTTGAAATACATGTACTCGTTGCCTTCCCGGTGCCACAACCCTTCATCGGTATATTGCCCATCGGCAGAACGGGCGATTTTCCGTTCCGTCTGTGCCATCTGCTCGGTAACAGGGGAAATATACTCACTGAGTACCAGCCCCATCAGCATCAATACAATGGCAGGCTTCATGACCGACCAGCCAATACGCATAAGAGAAACACCGGCCGCACGCATAACCACGAGTTCACTATGGTTTGCCAGAGAACCCAAACCTGCCAGGCAACCAATCAAGGCCGCAACAGGGATCACATTATTAATACGCTGTGGCGTTGTCAGCAGCATGAAGCGAATAACTTCTGGCACCTGATAGTTGGCACGCATAGCATCCAGCTGGGTCATAAACCCAAACAGCGTATCCAGAAAAACGATGATGATCATAACCACCAGCATGGCGCTCAGAACTGTCAGGCCGATATGACGATCGAGCTTTCTCATCCCTGCGCCCCCTCAAGGTTCCTGGAAGAACCGGAGGCTTTTATTTTCATCAGAACCTGCGGGCCAAAAAACATGGCAACAGCCAGCATTCCGAAGAATGCGTGAATACCCCAAAGCCCTATCTGCGGCGGTAGATTTCCATCTTCAATAGCACCTCTACCGGCAATCAGCAGCGCCAGATAGAAGAGGTATAACAAAACACCGGGTAACAGTTTCAGAAAACGTCCTTGCCGTGGATTCACTCGAGCCAGTGGGAGCGCCATAAGAATAATGATCGGTATCAGCAGAGGAAGAGAGATTCGCCACTGAAGTTCAGCCTGCAGCCGAGACTCACTGCGACCAACAATTTCTGATGTAGGGAGAGTATTTTCCTTAGTGACCGGACGGGCTTCCTTATCCTGCATTTGGATGCCGTACGTATCGTACTGAGTCTGCCGCCCTTCAGGCTGACCAGCAGCAATATCATACCGGTAGCCATCGTTCAGCAGTAAATAACGTTTGCCGCTCTCTTCATCAAAATGAATGCGCCCACCACCAGCCAGAAGAACTGTCAGCTGACCTTTTGAACCTTCTCCTTTGCCCTGCCCTTGCTGGGCGATAAAAACATTCTGCATGCGAGACTTATCTGAGTTCAGTTCTTCCGCATAGGTCACCCGGCCACCGCCGGCCATAGACTGAAAACGACCAGGGGTCAGGGTATCAAACTCAGTCATGGCATCCTGCTGATTCAGGATGCGTTCAACATTGTCTGCTCCCCAAGGGCTAAGCACAAAACTGGTGAAACCAACAATCAACATAATCAGCAACCCGGGAACCAGAGTATAACCCAGCAGTCGGTTACGACTCATGCCACAGGCTTCAAGCACAACCATTTCGCTGTCTACGTACATACGCCCATAAGCCAGCAAAATAGAGAGAAACAGTCCGAGTGGGAGAATAATTTCCAAAAAGCCCGGCAACCGGTAACCCATAATGGCAAACAAGAATTCAGGCTTTAACTCACCAGTAGCCGCCTGCTGGAGATATTTGATAAAGCGGCCACTGACAATAATCAGCAGCAGCACACCGCTAATAGCCAGCCACCCCTGAACCAACTCTCTGGATAAATATCGAAGAACGATCAAAACTGAAAATCCCGTCTACACCCGTGCCCGGCCATCTATATGTATAAAAACACTGACAGAAAGGCTGAAAATCCGTACAAACCTGTCGTAAACTCGGAGAGTATACAGCTGCCGCCACAAAGCTTTGAAATCCGTTAGGGATTCACTGAAGGCCCCAGCGGTAAAAGCAAACAGCTAGCAAGCCAAAAATTGTGGTTATCTGCCGAAAGCAACAGCAGTAACCATAATGCAGGCTGGTCATAAACTGCCTGCATAATGCTATAAAGCCGGGAATTATCTACCAATCTTATAGATAACGCACCGGTTTTTGCCTCTGAACAGGAGAGAAAATGGAAATTACAGTTAAGAGTGGCGGTGCCGCCAAGCAACAGACTCAGTGTCTTGTGCTTTTCACGGGGGGCAACGGCGAGTTTCCTGCGTTCAGTAGTGTTGATAAGGACACTGGTGGATTACTTAGCTCTCTGGTTGAGCGTGGCGACCTGAAACAGGCTGCCGGACAGGTTTTGATGGTGCCAACCGTTACCGGAATCAAAGCTGAACGAGTGCTTCTGGTTGCCACCGGCAAAGATCAACCAAAAGCCTCCGCTGCAGAAAAAATTTGTGCTGGTGTAGCTCGGGCTCTCAACGGTGCACGGGTCAATGATGCTGTTATCGCATTTGACGATCTGCAACTGGCAGACAGAGATAGTAACTGGTTGCTGAGACTGCTGGCGCGCAATATTGTCAGCGCAGGCTACAAGTTTGACGAATACAAGAGCAAGCAAGCCGACAACAACGCAATTGTTCTTGGAAAAATAGCGCTGCTGCAATCTGGCCGCAAAGCTCTTGAAGGCCACAAGCAGGCCGCAGCCGAAGGCAGCGCTATTGCCAACGGTATGGCTCTGGCCCGTGACCTGAGCAACCGCCCAGGCAATGTCTGCACGCCAATGCATCTTACCGGAGAAGCCAAGAAGCTGGCTCGCGGTGTTGCCAAGCTTTCCATAAAAGCTCTGGGCGAAAAAGAGATGGAAAAGCTCGGCATGCACTCTTTCCTATCTGTTTCAAAAGGCTCTGTAGAAGAAGGCCAACTGATCCAGATGGATTACAAAGGCGGCAAGAAAGGTGACAAGCCTGTTGTCCTTCTGGGCAAAGGTATTACCTTCGACACCGGTGGCATCAGCCTAAAACCCGGCGCGGCCATGGATGAAATGAAATACGACATGTGTGGTGCAGCCTCTGTATTCGGCGCCATGAAAGCCATTGTCGAACTGCAGTTGCCAATCAATATTATCGGTTTGATTGCTACTGCAGAAAACATGCCTGCCGGCCATGCCAGCAAGCCCGGTGACATTGTCACCTCCATGTCTGGCCAGACTATCGAGATTCTTAATACTGATGCTGAAGGCCGTCTGGTTCTGTGCGACGCCCTTACCTATGCGGAGCGCTTCAAGCCAAAAGCTGTGGTTGATATCGCCACTCTGACCGGTGCTTGCATTATGGCTCTGGGTCACAACATCAGTGCTTTGATGAGTAATGATGAAGAACTGGCTGACGCATTGCTTGTAGCCGGTAACGTAAGTGGCGACAAAGCCTGGCGTTTGCCTTTGGACGACAGTTACCAGAAACAGCTGGACAGTAATTTTGCCGATATGGCCAACATTGGTGGCCGCCCAGCCGGAACAATTACCGCTGGATGCTTCCTGTCCCGCTATGCCAAGGAGTTCCCATGGGCTCACTTGGATATAGCTGGAACTGCATGGAAGAGCGGTGGTGAAAAAGGTGCAACAGGTCGTCCTGTTCCCTTGCTGGTTCAGTACATTCTGGATCAAGTCAGCTAAAACGATAAGTGCTCCGGCAGTAAACTCACTGCCGGAGTGTTTACGATAAAACTTTTACCAGCATCTTCACTTCCCCTGAATTTTTCCACCCTCCCTCGCCCTGTGTAATGAAATGTGGATAAATGTCAGGTGGACGACCTTGTGAAATACCAGGGGCGTTCTATTGGGAACCCCACTCCATTCGCCGTAAGATAACAGAACAGTTTGGTATAAATGTAATCATTCCCAACGATGAAGATCGAACAACTGTCCATGCACAGCGAGCAGTTGAACTCGCATGACCCTGATAGAAATTCAGCCGACTAAAAAGTCGGCAAAATATTCTATACAGGCCATACTCAAGGGATTTCCCTCCACAGAAAGGAGGACGTTGTCGTGAACGCCCATTCCCATACTCTCAATGAACTGTTTCTGCAGCTTGGCTTGGCCTGTGAAGATCAGGATATTCAGGCTTTTGTGCAAACCCATAAGCTAACAGGGCAAACCATACCTCTTCACAAGGCCAGCTTCTGGAGTACGTCTCAGTCGGGTTTTATTAAGGAGAGCTGGCAGGATGACTCGGAGTGGTGCCACACCATCGATAATCTGGATACCTGGCTCAGAACTTAAAGATTAACAAAAGCCGGGATAGTGCTTGATAACATTGCCCCCTCCTGAATATGCTAGAAGCCATTATTCATCTGAGCACAGGGTTTTATGTCTCCTCAGGTCAGCTTCTATATCCTTCAGGAAGATACTCTCGAAGCCCGCGTCGGGTTCTCCTGCCGACTGGCAGAAAAAGCCTGGCGCAATGGTGTGCCTACACATATCTACATGACCAGCGAGCAAGATGTTGTTGCACTCGACGCCATGCTCTGGTCATACCGGGAAGACAGTTTTCTTCCCCATACCAATCTCAATTCCAATAAAAACGCTGCAGACGAAAAAGACATTCAGGTACCGGTCACCCTGGGGTCGAAGCAGGAGCAATTGCCTGATCGGAGTGGGCTGCTGATTAACCTTGGAGAAACGATCCCTACAGCAATCGACAGTTTTGAGAGGGTGGCCGAAGTTGTTGTTCAGGAACAGAGCATCCTCGAACTGGCTCGCAGCCGGTTTCGTCAATACAAAGAGCGAGGGTTGACTCCCCAACACCAGAAGGTCGGAAAATCATCATGACCGAACAGGCCGATCAGGCAGAGCTGTTACTAGACGAGCTGGAAGACCTGCGCCAGCTTTTAGACAAACCTTTTACCCACAATATCCCGATGCTGAAAGGCAAGCTGGATATGGAAGCAGAGATTCCAACTCTGGACGACAGAGTGCAACCTCTGAGTTCTAAGGAAGAGCCTGTCGTACAATTTTCAGAAGCAGACCTTGATGCACCCTTAAGCAATGACCAGATCAGCAGCATTGTGGACGAACTGGTAGCAGAACACCTACCCATTATCGAAAAAAAACTGCGTGAGAGCCTGCTAGAGGCGTTAAGCTTTAAACTCTGATTACGCCAAGTCTCAGGCTTCGTTTTCGTGGCGAGCCTGAACATTGAGATTGCCGCCCTCATCTTCATAAAGAGAAATATGTATCGGTCGGCAACAGACCTGACAATCCTCTATGTAAGGGGCATCAACCTCTTCGCTATCCAACAGTATATCGATAGGTTCTCCACAATAAGGACAGGAGATTTTCGTTTTCTGCATTTCGTTCATTCTTCCACAACCTGTATGCATGAGTGCTAATCGAAGTATTACTCCATCTCTTTATCATTCCCCTCCTATGGCCTGTTCACAGCCTTGCGTTCGTTAATCGAGAAAAACCAAACCAGTAAAGTATGACAAAACATTCAAACACTGTTTCCAATATTTTACAGGGAACATGGGTTGGCCTGTGGGTAAACGCAGCCTTTTCTGTCCTGAAAATCATTGCTGGCACACTAGCAGCCTGTCGGACTGGCCCGTCCATTTGAGTCCTTTTTGATCATATCGGCCTACAGAGCTCATATCTGCCTTCAGAGGTCACTTACTCAAACAGAACGCCAGCGTAACCTCATGAGACAGTGGCTGACTACAAGCCAATAAAGCACCAGAGCCAGCCATTTTTTATCATCGACTTGCTTCAGGTTGAACATTCGGCGCAGGTTGAATGTCAGGCAGACCAGATCCCACTCTTTCGAGACCACTTCCAGTCCCCGCACCAGGAATCGCCGATATCCCATTGCCTCCTTCTGTATTCCGAAGGTGGGCTCTATCGTGCATTTTCGTCGGCTGTAGATGGCTCGCCCTTCTTGTGTCTGCAAGCGCCAGCGCATCCACTCCAAAGCGCTGGCGTCATCATCCGGGACTGGCGGGTCCGGCTGGAAACGCTGCAAGGGGGGCGGGTTGTGCTCATCCCGTTTTATAGCAATGTAGGGTGTCAGTTCTTCTTTATCCACAGCGCAGACATTAGCCTCGCTGAAGTAGCCCGTGTCGGCCAGTAACCCCTCAGCTTTTCCAAGCACGGGGGCCAGTATGCGTAACTGTCTGAGTGTTGGCTCAACTTCTTTTTTGTCATTCGGTGCCTGAGTCACATGACGTGTCACGATCAGACCACTCCCGATGTCTACAGACGCCTGGGCATTGTAGGCTTGTTCGAATGCACCACCGGCAGTGGGCATAATACGAGATTCGTCGTCTGTCAGGTTGACCTGGTCTTTGTCCCCTGCACCTGGTTCCGGTGGCTTTGGCGCTTTGCCGGG
>NZ_CAMZOG010000065.1 GCF_947331445.1 Parendozoicomonas sp. Alg238-R29
ATCTGAACATACAGGCTGGCCGTGCTCCCATGCAATTTGAACATATGATCTCAGCCTGAAAACTCACACATTGGGTATCATTATGAAATAACCGAGAAGAAGAACGAAGCCATTGACGACAAGTGACGCATTGAAAACGCGTCTGAGGCACAATACTTATCAGGTTATTCCGGCAAGAAAGAACGACAGTTAACATGAGAAGACGTGACTCAAGCTGTGAAAACAACCCCTGCTTTGTAGGAAATTCCATCCAGTCAGGCTCCAGTAGATCTCTTACTGGAAGCTGACCCGAACCTAACCAAGGTTAAAAGCTACCTGAAAGACTCTCGCTGCTTTGCTGCTGAATATGATGGGCAAATTGTTGGAGTATGTGTACTTACCCCACTGGAAGATGGCGCTTGGGAATTGATGAATATCGCCACTCACCCTGAACGACAGAGTCGAGGTATTGGCGCTTTACTTCTCAGCTATGTGATTGAACAGGCCAGCCAGCAATGTCGACGATTGGAAGCGGGAACCGGCTGTTTTGGGTATCAGCTGGCCTTTTACCATAAAGCCGGTTTTCGGGCTGACAGTATTATTATGGACTTTTTTCTGGATAACTATCTAACCAGAGGTATCCAACAACTGAATAACGATTGAAATCTTATGCTGGCCATCAGCAACAGGAAGGCCCGGAGTGACACCCACAACGTTCAACAGTTCCTTATCGCCGACAATCGCATTCGACGCCATGCCAAAACGAACGATAAGAACAGGCTCACTTTTAACAAGAGGTTTATTATCTTGCCAATTGTTGCTGAAGGGATTACTGAAGAACAGGAAGAATATTGTTTGGGGCATTGGCAAGGCCTGCGTCACCGACACTCACCATGACTGGCTGCCATGCCACGGAAGCATACCGGGAAATATCGAGCAACTTACTCTTTACCTCTGCGACGGTCACCACCGGTGCTGCATCTGGAAAATCCTGAAACTGGCTACAACCTCCCAACAGAACACTTGCTAAAACAAAAGCTAACACCTTCTTCATCATCTCCTTCCCCAAGTTTCCAGAGTGGAGATTACCCTTACATCAATCCTCTTGTTAGTCTGAGAAATGTTTACGGGAGAGCTGTTAAGCTCTCCCGTTTACTCTCACGGCATCAGTGAAAATGTGATCAGGCTTGATACGTTTTCACAAGCTGTGCAAACGTATCAAAATCTATCGCTGTGGAAGATTGATCAGACATCATGCGCGTATAAATCACATACATCTCTTCTACACTCAGTTGCTGATCTCCAAACATGGTAGTAATCGCCTGAAGAACCATACTCACCATTTTCTCTGATGAATTCTCGCCCACTGATTCAGCGCTCTGGAAATCACCTTCACCAGCCTGTGTTGCAGGCAGTGCATTGAAATCAAGATCTATAGAAGCAGGACCTGAAATCTGATTTATATAGAAGGTTAGAAGTTCAGAAGTCCTACTGCTGTCAATACCTTCCAGAAGTGGCGAAATTTCGTTAATAGCAATAACTCCAGCATCCCTCGTAACAGCCTGCTCACTTGGTTCACCCCCACCTCTGAGCGCCTCCAGACCTGAATCGAAGACAGAGACCGGTGATTCCGATTCAACATTCTCATCAAATAATGAGTCACCGATGAAGGTTATCTCGCCATCATCCTGAAAAGCCGAGTCAGTATTCCGGTTACGGGACAACTCATCTGCAAGCTGGTCATAGTTCATGGGACCCCAGTCACCAATTGCAGAGCGCACATACAGGTAGCCTTCTTCACCAGTATGAACCAGGCCATTCACGATGCGCACCCCTTCATCGAGATAGAAATCTTCAAGGGTATAGCCATCAATGGTATATCCAGACACGAGCTGCCCCTCTGTCGAGTAACTGGCACCACGGTTCCGGATATTTTCATTGCCAATGTAAAGCTCACCGGAAATTGTTGAGAACATCAAATCACCGTCGCTGTTCATATTTCTGGCACCCTGGCCAAACACATTGACGGAATTTTCTTCCTGAACAAAAACGTGATTATCGGCTTTGTTCACCATCTCCAGTTGCTCAACCTCAATATCAATATCCTGAACGCCCAAAATACCGATACCCTGATTGGCAATCATGCTGAGACTTTGAGATGTGATATTGCTTTGTTCATTGAATAGCTGGCCAATTTTCACATCTCCGTAGTATTCAACACCGTTAACAACAACTGTTGTATGAAGTGAGTCAACAGAGCGGGCCTTTTGTGGATCTATCTTGCTGTCGTAGTCAACGCTACCCTCACCAATTTGAAGGTTATCCCGAATCTGGCCAGTTTCAGCAATGACTGTGGTATGTGCCTGGCCAGACAGTCTGGACAAATCAACATGAGCTTTTGCCCGATACACGATATTGCCATCACCACTGGTTTCAGCAATGGTGCCATCAGTCATGTAAATAGAACCATCCAGAGTCTGGACTGTAATATCTCCATCCTGGGTCACTCTGAGGTCGGCACCGGCTTCCTGTAATACCGCATCCTGGGCAAGAACACTGATATTGCCTGTATCACTTACCAGATCAGTATCTTCTTTAATTCGAACATCTTCACCCGCTCCACCAGCCTCAAGGCGAATGCTACCGTTGCCTTGAGCGTAGATACCAACACCATCATCGGGGATAGTTCCATCATCAACAGTGATGGTGCCGCCAGCAGTTGTCACAGTGACTGAACCATTATTGTCAGTGCGAAGATCACTGATAGCCTGGTCAGTTACCTGCCGGGCGGATCCATCAAGCTGAACACGCTGGATACTGATATCGGTGAGAGTGTTTATCTCAATATCATTGTCTTCATTAATGTGGAGGCCACCACTGCCAGCATGTCCGGCAAACCTATCTACAGACGTTTCCAGCGCATTATTGGTTCCCGCCCCGGTGCCAGCATCTATTCTCAACTGGCGGGCGACAATATCTGTCTGGGAGTCACCGGAATCGGTAACAGAACCCGAGCCAGTGGTCAGACTGGCATTACCTGTACCGGCATTCAGTGCTGCCAAAGCAATAGAATCAGCCGCCTGAAGCCTGATACTTCCAGACAGAGCTGTTGTCAGAGCACTACCATCGGATTGGCGAATACTTCCCTGCTCAGCCAGCAAATCGATAGTTCCACCACTCAGAGTTGTTACCTGAGCACTGGACTGGAGATCAATACTGTTTTTCGCCTGCAAGGTAATTGCCTGCCCACTATTTGTGGTAACCGATGCACCTACATTGATATTGCCATGATCAGATTTCAGCAGGATATTGCCAGACTGGCCAACACGCACATCACCACTGGTGGAGACATCTCCCGTTTTGTTGCTGACAAGAATATTGCCGCTAGACCCGATGTTAAGCCCGCCGGAAATAATATCCAGATTATCCTGTTCCTGGATATTGATAGAGCCTTCGTTTACAGAACCATGAACACGCTGAACCTCTGTATCGATATCATTCAGGTCAGTGCCAAAACCTTTATCTGAAGTAAACTGAAGCTCTGCAGCGGTTACATCAATGTCTGACTCACCAACATCATAGATACCACCAAGCTCAGCTGTCATGGTGACTTTAGCGCCAGAGGTACTCACGTCAGCGACATCAATATCCTGTTTCCCATAGAGGGAAACATCGGAATTTATGGCTGAAATATGGCTGGTATCAACCTGAGTAATATTTCCTGTTTGTGCAGTGAGATTCAGCTTGTTACCCGGTGCAGCCCTGCGAATAGATATGTCTGAGTTTTTGTCCTGGATAACATTATTGCGAGCAGTAATATTGACAGAAGAGTTCTCTGAGGAAATCCGGCTGTTCTCAGCCTGTAACACTGATCCAGTTTGCGCTGTAATATTTAAAGCATTATCCAGAGCTGAATTCTGAACAGCAATTTCAGCGTTCTGAGCCTGAACCACATCCACACTGGCGGTGATATTCAGTCCAGAGTCAAACGTGGTAATCCTGCTGCTTTCTCTCTGCAAAACTGATCCGGTTTCAGCAACAATATCCAGTGAGTTATTTTGTGAAGTTTCAGTAATGGCTATATCTGCACCGGACATCTGTACTACATCATTCTTAGCTGTGATGCCAACAGAGGAATCATAAGTGGATATTTTACTATCCTGTCTCTGCGTCACGGATCCAGCTTCAGCAGTCAGCGTCAAAGACTGGTACTGAGCTGCTTCTTCAATGCTCACCTCGGCATTGTTGTCCAGAACAATACTATCCGCAGCAGTGATTTCGACACTGCCTCTCTGGCTGGACACCTGAGTTTCACGCTCAATAATGACGTCCTGGCCTACACCATTGGCATCGAGACGAATATCACCGGAACCATCGGCATAAATACCCGCTTTGTTGTCGGGTGAGCCACCATCAAAGACCCGAATTGAACCATCGACAGTCTCAAGATCTACCGAGCCATTACTTCTGGTGACGATATCACTGAGACTCTCATCAGTTACAGCTGCTGTGGAGCCATCAATATTGACCCGATCAACATGAATCGCCGCAAGCGTATCAATGGCAACATCATCATCTTCAAGCAGGGAAACGCCATCCTGACCTGTGCGAACAGCCAGTTTGTCAGTTGCAATCTCTAAAGAGTTATTTTTACCGATACCGGTTCCAGCATCCATTCGTAACTGGGAGGCTTCAATATCTTTATAAAGATCTCCAGAATCAGACACCGAGCCAGTTCCAGCTGTCAGGCTGACACCACCAGCTTTCATGGATGAAACACCAATCGATACACCCGCCTCAACTCTCAGGCTGCCACTGGCACCGGCTGTTATTACAGCACCATCAGCCTGAGAAACAGAACCCTGTTTAGCGAAAAGATCAATACTTCCACCGTCACTGGTCTGGATATTTGTACCTGCCAACTGGGTAATATTTCTATCCGCCAGCAGGCTGACAGAGTCAGCACTCTGGATCACCAGAGAGGCATTCGCTGCCACACTGCCTTTAGATGATTCAAGGCGAATATTGCCCGCACCTGCAATATTAACGGCATTATCAACAATCAGGTCACCCTGCTGCGCCCGAACAAGTACATTACCGTTGCCGTTAATATTCAGCCCTTCACCATCAATGGTCACATCGTTGGTATTCTGCAGACTGATACTGCCAACTTTCGCAGAGCCAGATATTCTGTTGATCTCCGAATCAATGGCATTATTGTTTTCGCCAAAACCGGCAAAAATAGTAAACGACACATTTTCAGCAATCAGATCCAGGTCTGCATCACCTGCATCAAAAACGCCGCCAGTCTGAGATGTAAGGGTTACTTCTCCGGTCTCCGCATTCACATGGGCAATAAACATATCCCCATGGCTTTGGAGTTCTATATCGCCGTTATTTGTTAACACGCGGGAACCATCAAGCTGGCGAATAACACTATCCGTACTATGAATCCGCAAAGTACGACCTGCTGCTTCTGCGGCTATTGTTCCGCTGGTTTGCACCAGGCTGCCCGCAAGATCAAACTCGATATCTCCACTCTGCGCGGAAATATTGCCGGACACAGTGACACTGCCACTTGCCTCTGTTTGGCTCAGCGTAATATCACCGACTGTTGCGGTGAGATCGCCATTAAACTGCGCATTGAAACGGGTGTTAATGGTCCAGTCTGCAGCTGAGAAATTATTCGCCAATACCAGTGAGTTGGCATACAGGCTAATCTGGGTGGAGTTGAGCGCATACGTTGAAGACGATGTTCTCAATGTGAGAGTTTCACTGCCACTACCCAAATAGGCGCTGTCGATACCGGCAAAACGTTCTGAATCGACTCTTGCCTCATAATCAATATTGCCCAGATGCAGCTGATCAATACCAGTGTCAAACGTGATGGTGGAACCATTAAGAGTGAAGCTGTTGCCATTGAAAATGACATCGCCGCCAGCCTGATCAACATAATAGAAAGTATTGCTGCCGCCATTCTCGGTCAAAGTCATATCAGACGCGGCCACAATGACATAAGTGTCGTTACCACTGCCGAAATCTATATGGCTTATCTTTGGAATATTACCCTCAACTTCTTCAACACTATCATCTTCGCCGTCTATTTCATCCGACTCAGGGAATACAACATCACCAAGGGATACAGTTCCGGCAGCACTATGCATGGAAAACTTATTGCCTAGCTGGTCATATTCAAGGTTGATGTCTGACCGCACCTGGCTCATATCAAGCCGACTGAGTACACCATTACCGCCGACATCATCGTTACCAAACCCTTCCGCAAGTACAACAGTCAGGCTACCACCAGCCATAAAGGTGCGAATAGAGTCATCACCGGTTCCAGGAGTGAGGGTATGGGAACCGGCACCATAAAGCGTTATGGAATCGTTGCCAGTACCAGCATCAATAATTGCATTCTTGCTGTCGTTAATAACAATGGTGTCGTTGCCATCAGCAGAATTTATAACCGTTGTTCCATTGCCATTAATTCTAATAGAGTCATCACCACTGGTTCCGGTAATCAGTGCATGGCCGCTGCCGGAATAGCTGATCGTTCCAACATTTAGAAATTCAACATCTGCTGTCACTGAACTATCGACTACGACCCTGTCCAGACCGTTACCACCGTCAATCCGAATGGTGTCATTCTCGTCAATTTTCAGCTTGGTAATCTTGCCCTGTACATCAACAGTCAGGGTATCGCCTTGCTGGCGAATCCGGATCGTCTCATTGACATCTTCTCTGTCGTAGTTACGCAAATGCGACTTTTGCCCAACGTGAATATCAACTACATCACCGGTTTTTGCGGCCACATTAGGTGGAGGAGCATCTGGAAGGGGAAGCCTGAAGCCAATTGGGATAGACACATCAATCTTGCCGAACAGATCAGCTCCTATGGATAGCTCACCATCGTTGGGGTCAAATGAGAGATCAAGCCCCCCTCTGATTGTTCCACTCTGCCGAAATGCTGGAACAATAGTTGCCCCAAAGGCCTTGATCGCTTTGGTTCCAACAGAAGCTGTAACACGCAGATCCGAATCAAGGTCAAATTCACCACTACTATGCATCAGTTTGAGTGTTGCGGTTGCTGACGCTCCAACAGAAACAGGACCAAAACTCGCATTCAAGCCAGCCTTTACAGTGAAATAGAACTTAAAGTCGCCATTTGATTTCAGGTACTGAACATTGACGGCACCTTTTAATCCGGGAACCTCTACATT
The DNA here is from genome assembly GCF_947331445.1 of Parendozoicomonas sp. Alg238-R29. Classification (GTDB taxonomy): domain Bacteria; phylum Pseudomonadota; class Gammaproteobacteria; order Pseudomonadales; family Endozoicomonadaceae; genus Sansalvadorimonas. The sequence goes on from NZ_CAMZOG010000065.1 coordinate 7,200, forward strand.
AGCTCCAAGATTCTGAACACTGAATATTCCATTACTGTATGCAAAAGTAATGTCGCCTGGCTTCAGTTCAAACAGAGTCCAGAATGCAACAGTCGTATCTGATATACCGACACTGACAGACTGATTATTCTTGGTAGCTTCCAGATTGAACATCATGTTGCCACTTACAGTGACAAGTTCAAATATCTCCGCTTCACCATTAAGAGCCAGGTTTGTTTTTATGCCCTGCCCCAAAAGGATATTACCTGTTGCTCCAAAGGAGCCCAGACCAAATAATCCGATGTTACCTTTTACGCCAAGGATAAGCCCTGAGGTGTCTCCGGATATAATGATCTTTTCAATATCTACAAAGAACTGATCAACAAGAGTTAAAGAGCCTTCATTTGCACTTAAGGCAAAATAAGGCCCGCTTTGCCCTGCACTTTCATCAACATTCGCCTGAGTGCCGGGAATAGTCACCGAGCTGTAGCCAAGCAGGGGCTGAAAATCATCAGCAACCGTGAAAGTGATATCACGACTTGTGGTATTTGCGACAAAGTTAAGGCTACCATCAAAACCTATAAGCCCGGGGACATCAAAGCCACCTTGCGTCTGCAGGCTTATCGCCAGCTCCTGATCGGTTATGGAAGCCGGATTCTCTGGGTCGACGACTATCTTGCTGTATATCACCCCTTTTGCATTAAAGTTCAGTGAGCCAGCACCATAATTAACGGCCAGGGTTCCATCGAAAAGTATCTGAGTGATTTCACCAGAACTGTCCAACTGGAAAGTCCCATCCAGCTTTATTGAGGGCAACAAATCAAAGGTAAAGACGGCCTGACCTCGCAGACCAATCAACTGATCACTGAAATTCAGCAGTACGGCACTATCAACAACATTCTCTCTGGTTGTTACGAGAACAAGGCCGGTCTGGGCTATATGCCCATTACCATTAAGGTCAACTCCGGAAACCGTTTCACCCTGATAACTTTTGGAAAAATCAACCGACGGCACATCAATACCATCACTGAAGTCATGATTTAACTTAGTGTTGATATTAAGTTGCGCCCCCTTCAGTTCGAAGCCTAATCCCGGTATGTCTACTATGGGAATTTCACTGAGTGCACTGGCATCCAGCTGTGAAGTCATCGCAAGATAAAAATCGGGTTGAAATAAACCCGTCAAGCCTGGTTCCACACCCTTCAAGTCAGCCAACAGAGCCAGTCCAAGCTCTGCTTTTACACCAAGATCAAGTCCTAAACCACCCAGATTCACTGAAGCTTCGAGGTTCTTACCCACAAGGGTAACACCATCAACACTTTCAAGAGTTGAACCATCTGTTAAGGTTACGGTTTGCGAGGAAAGCTTGGAAATCGCTACACCACCAGTGATTGAAACAGCCGGTGTAGTAATACCTGGCACGTAAATTTCAATAGATGCCTGTTCAATCAGCAAGTTAAATGCCTGACTGCTGAAATCCATAGCAATGGGTTCTTCACCCTCAACTGCCGGTAACAGATAACTTCCACCATCAAAACTGCTGGTGAAATCAATGGCCGGAGCCCCAAGAGCCAAGATAGCCGCCTGGGTTTTCGGATCTAATTTAGGGAAGTAAGTAAAGTTGGCTTCAAGCTCCAGACTCTTTTCAGACTGAATATCGATCACCTTGAAATCATCACCCAGACCAGTTTTAAAACTTGCACTGCTGGTTATTGCCTTAATAGCAATAAATTTGGGGACAAACTTCTCAACACCGGAAACAAGACTGGCTGGGGTTGGCGTACCAATAAACAACCCAACATTAGCATCCGTTAGCTCGGCTTCTACAACACCAAGGTTCATTGAGACTGTGGCGTTGGTCACCGAAATGGCCAAAACATCAATTTCGCCCGATAGGCTGAATTCAGCAGGTGCGCCCCACTTTTGCAGATTACTCTTTACATCAACATCAACGGCTTTCACCTTACTGAAGGCAAAGTCGCCTTCAACCTCAGCAACACCGGCAAGATCAAGAACACCATGAGCGGAAATAAGCTGCAAATGATCGGTAAAGTTAAGATACAGCTTATCGTCAGGATCAGAGCTGGTGGAAACTGCATAACCAAGTGGATCACCAAAATCACTGTTTGAGAAATCAATACTTGGCTTAACCGTTTCACCACGTAACTTGCCGGTATTCAGATTTATAGAAACATCAGTAAACTCAGCAATATCTCCAAGCCCAATAAATCTACCTTTGTCAGCCCTGACCGACAGAGCCTGGAAGCTGGCATTAAAAACAACCGCACTTGCCGCTGTAGGTGTAAATGAGGCATAGGCAAAATCAACACCTTCAAGGAGCATACCTGTAGAGCCAGAATTCAAGCCATCAACACCCAGGAAGCCGAGATCACCGATACCAGCAAACACAGTAATATCCTGTCCACCAATCTGGAGACTCTCTACTTCAACACTACGCTCCTGACCCGTCCCTGTATTATCTTTAACCTTAACAGTATGTGTTGCCCCTTTGCGGAAAGAGAAGTCCCCTTTTGCAGCCACAAATCCGGCGGCATTCAACGTGGCATTCATCAATGAAGCAGCAACCAGTTCACTGCCTGCGTGATCGATATAAAGTGACTGATTATCAACAAGCAATTCGTAGCCGGCAGGATCGACTTTCCCATCGCCATCAGTATCAGTGGCCTCAGCTTTAAAACTGTTCTGAAAATCAATGACAGGGGTACCGGCATTGCCCGGCCATGACGTCCCGGAATTAATGTCTATTCGAATATCACTGGCTTCAACTGTTAACCCATCAATACCAATCACTGCAACCTGTTCAGCAGTCGCAGACATTGCAGTGAAATTCATGAGATCGCTCAGATCCGGGCGTGTAGGTGAAAGATCCAGATAGGCGAATGTCACGCCGTCCAGCAACAGGCCAGAAGCATTATCATGAGACGGGTTACCATTGGCTTCAAATCCACCATTAATACCAACAAAGGCTTTCAGGTTTGTTCCTGCAATAGAGAAACCACTGACTTCCAGGTCTTTAATAACACTGGGGTCATCCAGACCGCTCAGAAAGTCAGCAGCCCCACCGAGACCAGATAAAAGCCCACTGATATCAGAAGGAAGGCCGGTGACCACATCAACTGTAGATGTCCTTCCTTTCTCAAGATTTAAGTCACCATAAACATGAACAAAATTCAGGAGGCTCATACGGCCATTAATTAAAGTGGCCTTCATAGTTTGGCTGCCACCAAAACCCAGCACAATAGGGTCAGCGTCATCAACAACTGGAACGCTTAGCCCCTGACCAAAACTTTTTTGGAAATCTATGGCCGGGCCGCTCAGAGGTAGCCAGTTACCACCGTCGTTAATGCTTATAACAAGCTTGTCTGCATTGAGAGAAAACAGCGAGTCAAAGCCAACCAGTTCAAATGAGCCAATTTCTGCTTTCAAGGCATAAAAGTTGGGCAAGCTGTTAGCCAGCCTGGTTTCAACATCAGGAAGACTGGGCAGGTCTGGCAAACTGATATCTAAATCAAGGAAATCGGCCGGCAGATTGAAATAGGCCATGCCAAAGCTGGCATCTTTAAACGACAAACCTTTTGCATGGCTGTTTGTCTCACCCGGGCCATCGAATTTGCCATCAAAGTTCCGGTCAATCTGTGCAGGACCACCATAGCCGATAAAGCCAGACGCATTCGTTACGCTGATAGTCAGATAAGTACGGTCTATTGTAAGCTCAGACGGCAGCCCAAGTTCACTGGAGAATCCGGTCGCTACGGTAATGTCGTGAGCAACAGCGGCATCAATTTTGATAGAGCCCTGGAAATAAATAAAATCAGCAAACTCAACGATTGCCTGATCCCGAACGCTGCTTGATTCACTAGCAAAGTAATGGCTGTTTAGCTGCTCCCCGAAAGTGTTGGCACTGTCGGTACTGGCAAAGTTAATTTTCAGCTCGTTACCCAGCTTGCGGTATACCAGCTTGATGCCTGTATCGGTCTGTTCGATTTGGAAATAACCACTGCCATCACCATCCATTGCAAACAGGCCATCAGCCGAAGCAAACGTCCCCTCGACGTCACCATAAGTCATGACCTGGAAGCTATCACCTTCCTGCAATTCATAACCGTTGATCAGTTTAATCGACAGTTTCCCGTCAAGATTTGCCAGCCCATCAATCTGAACCTGATCAAACTCACCCTCTGCCGTACCGCCGATCTCAATAATCAATTCAGAGGTATTGGTATACTGAACACTGTCCGCTTTCACTACACCCGGTGAGTTACCTGGCCCCATCACACCGTGACTAACAAGGTGGCCCCGAATATCACCATTCCCTGTCAGTTTTTGCCCCGGTTCGATAACCAGACCCTTATCGGTTTCGACCAGCTGATCATCGATAGCAATGTTATCTTCTTGTGAAGCAAGGCTACTGAGAGTTTTGGGTTGTAAAGAGGAAGTTACCCGGCTGCCAGACTCCTGGTCAGATGGCTTTTCCATCAGACGGATTTCTGTTGTTTCAGGGGATTCAACCGTCAAGGGCAGCATTAACGGATCAGCAGAAAGGAGTATTCTTTCTTCAAGAAGCTCCAGTCCATGACTCACATTGCGATGTTTTTTTATTTTGTTATCCATAATTTATCCGCTGAGCCCCTGGAGCCAGTGCCCGAAATCCCCCAAATAACCTTTGTAAAAAACCTCTACCTTAGGCCTCACCTCAGGCCGGTACCGCATGCCGGTACTGATAAGGTGCTTACTGAATCGTTTCCATATACCCGCTAACACCCAGTTTTATTGCACCGTCCTGGTTATCGAACAAAACAATAAACTGAATCAGATTACTGGCGGGGTCTGTCACAGGGGAGATAAAAGAAATACGCCCCTGTTTTTGTAAAGTGCTTTCACCAGCATTGATATTGAGAACCACTGGCTGTTTGACTTCAAACTGTCGTGCAACGGCCTCTTCCACATTGGCTACAAATCGCCCCTTAGATGAATCAACCAACCGAAGAATCGGCTTATTTGCCTGAGCACTTTCTCCTGTCACAAACCACACAGAGGTAACGACTCCGGAAAATGGTGCCTTGATCAAGTGTTTATTCAGAGTTTCCTGAGCAAGGTGATACTCAAGCTCTTCACGCTTTTCATTGGTAAACAACAAATCTGTTTTCGCTGACTGCAAAAGGTACTGAAGCTGTTTCTCTTTCAGTTCATCTCCGCTGACAGCGCCACTCTCGTCGTGGAGGGTTTTGGCATTTTCATAAAGTGTCTGATAGATAGCCGTCTGTTTCCGGGCAGCGTCAAGTTCACTGGTGTCCTTCCACAAAAGCAAACGACGCTTTACTTCTAACTGTTCAGCAAGAGACTCAATACCCACAAGAGTATCTCCTTCACTGACTCGCTGCCCTTCCGTTACATAGTGTTCAGAAATACGACCCGTGACAGACGCTCCCAGACTGACATCTCTGACTGGCTCAGTAACCCCGATAATTCTTGGGCCGCCCAAACCTGGCAAAGCCGGAACATCAGAAGTAACAGGCGAAACAAGTTCCGTAGTTTCGTCTAATAGCAATCCTGGGAATTCACCCTCTTCGAGGGTGGTGCTGGCAACAACAATCTTTGCAAGGAGCAAAAGAAAAATACCGGCAAACAACCTCATAGAGGCAGCTCCTTATCCTGTTCCGGAATCAGTGGCTCATCGATATCAAAATGCGTGAGCAAAGAGCCTTCAACTTCTTTCAGCTGAAAAATAGCTTTCTGGTAACCAATTAACGCTGCAAGCAGCTCGGCACGGGTTACCTCCAGACGGCGCTCGCTCTTAATAACGTCATCAATGGAGACTTTGCCCTTCTGATAGCTGTTGCTGTGAATAGAAAACAACTGTTCATTGATTTCTTTTACTTTTTTCAACTGGATAATATTGTCGTATTTATTGCGAATATCTTCGGCCAGTGTAGAAATCTGGTTAGACAGTTTCACCTCTGTATCCTTGATAGCATAAAGGGCCTGCTGCTTCCGCGCTGATGCTGCACCAACCTCTCCTCGACCGAGGTGGTTGGTTAGAGGAATATTAAACTCCAGCCCGACGGTATAACCGGGATACTTGCCGGTGAATGTATCGCTGACGGAATTACGAAAATCGTTGTCCAGACCGTTCTGGTGATAGCTGGCAACAAGATCGAGGGAGACAGATGTCTGATCTTTCGCAAATACAAGCTTCAGGTTTTCCTGCTCCGCCACATACCGGGAAGACAGAATCTGAGGATTACGTTTCTGGGCTACCTTAAAGCTTTCCGCACTATCGACAGCAGGAGCCTGCAATGACGAGATCATCACCTCAAAATCTTTATTATCTGTTTCAATAGCCTGATATGCAGGATCAACGGTTACAGCCATAAAATTCTTAAGCTGATTCATAGCTGCAGCATATTGTTGTTTACCCTGGGTAAAAATCGCTTTTTCAGCGGCCAGACGGGATTCAATCTGCATCACGTCAGTCATCGGAACCATGCCCATGCGCACTCTTTGACGACTGTGGTCAAGCATATCTTTCAGTAAATCAATACTGTGCTGACTGATTTTTAAATTGCCCTGAGTCTGGTAGAAATCCCAGTAAGCCTGAACCGCATTATTGCTTTCTGCCAGACGCAGTCGTCTGAAGTCCTGATAAGCAACATCTTCCCCCTTAAGAGCTATATCCCGCTCCAGTGTTGCCGCTCGCCAGTTCCCTTTCAAAAGGGGCTGCCTTACCTTTACACCAGCTTTAAAGACATGCTCTTTGCCATAGACAAACCCTGGCTGGACACTATTCCTTAAATCCTGACGATTAAGTTCCAACTCCAGAGTGGCACCGGTCTCGATTTTTTTATAAAGATTAAGGTTGTAGCGTTTGTTTTCTTCTTCAAACTCCGAGAGCGAAGAACGACTTAGGGATTCCTGAACAGTGTTACGCTGCTGGTTTTTCTCTTGGGAGAAGCTGCCTTTCAACCCCAGGTCAAATGCGCCTTCTTCCCTCTCTGTTGCATAACGGGAAATATCCCAATCAAGCTCACCAGACTGAATCCGGATATTATTACCGGTCACAATATCCATGTACTGGTTCAGTCCAAGAGTATTTTTATTCTCTTCAGCCCTGGCAGCAGAGGCGATTGCGATAAAACAGGCCAGCGCCGAGGCCGTCATTTTGAGAGAACGCCCCTGCAATCGGTTTCTTTGATTCATTAACATCCGTAATGTTTTCCAGACTTTGAGATTTGTTCTTTTTGTCTTGGCCGGCAAAATCAAAATATGCCCGCTCTTGTTATAAGCGCCACTCAATAAGTTGCCGTCATACCCAAAAAACGACTAATTACAATGAGAACAAAAGAGACTATTCATTCGTAGAGCTGTGATCAAGTTCTCATTCCTGAGAAAAGCTGACAAAACCTGAGACTTTACTTTGGAGGGGTGTACTAACTGGGATCCTGTTATATGATCGCGACAAAAGCTCGTCCAATAAGCTAAAAACGCCAAAGTTCCCTTTTGAATGGGAATACAACAACAGGAATAACCCTTTTCTATGAGTGTCTGCAGTCTGGATACCAACGCCACGACTATATCTGAACTACAGGACTTACGTCATTTCTCGGGCACTGCCGAGACATTCTGGCCAATATATCTTGAGAAGCTGGGTCTTTTTTTTCAGTCCAGCAAAATGCTTTTGCTGGTATCCCAGGGAGACAACTGGTTATCCCTGCTCAATCATCCTGAATCGGCTTCTTTTCATTCCGAATTCCTGCGGGATGTCTCTTACGCAGCATCGTCAGCAAAAGGTTCAACATCCGGACTGTATATTCATGATGCCAGTGAAGGACGTTTATTAGTCGGGGTTATTCCTCTGGATGATGATTCCAAAAGTATTGCAGTAGCAATGCTACTGGAAGAGCATCAGAACACACCCTCTTCAAATCTGGCAGTAAACTTCCAGTTATTATCCGATATACCACAGTCATTCTTCAGATACTCAAGCGTCAAACAGGATGGCTTAAATAACAAAGCTGCATTCGAAGTTCTGGAACTACTGGCCACGCTCCAGAACTGTGCCGGATTTGATCAGACAGTTCTGACTCTTTGCAACGACCTCAATCATTATCATGGATACAGTAATGTCAGCCTCGGCTGGATTGAACGGGGCTATATTCGTTTACAGGCAATCAGTCAGCGTGAAAAACTCGAAAGAAAAATGGAGTATTGCCAGCAGATTGAAAATGCTATGGAAGAAGCACTGGATTTCAATACAGAAATTCATTACACAGATTCTGCACAGTCCTATCCGCGACACAGAGACCTGGCTCGACAGCACACTCCCGCAGCGATAGCCTCAATTCCTTTACGCGACCAAGATAGTATTGTTGGCATTTTAACATTGGAACGCATTGATGCGCCGTTCGATGAGCAGGAAATGCTTAAACTGCGAGTACTTGGCGACCAGTTGGGCAAAGCACTGCACATAGCAAAACACGAAGACTATAGCTTCTTCCAGAAAATAACCTCTACAGGGCAAGAAAAACTATCCGCTCTGTTTGGGGTTGAACATACGTTATTCAAGGCAACCGCTGCAATCTGCACTCTTTTCTTTTTGTATATGGCTATTGGCAACTGGAGCTATCGCGTAGAGGCTCCTTTTGTAGTCAGGGCTGAAAACACCCTGTTTCTTACCGCACCGTTTGATGGCTATATAGAAAAAAGCCATGCCAAAGCCGGTGACAGAGTTGATACAGGGCAGACAATTGTTCAACTCAGCACCGAAGACCTTTTACTGCAAGAAGCCAACCTGATTGCTGATTTGAATCGCACACGCAGAGAAACAGAAAAGTATCGTGCCAAGAACGAACTGGCGGATATGCGAATCAGCCAGACACGTTACCAGCAATCACTGATTCGCCTGCAGCAAGTACGCGAACATCTAGCCAAAGCAGATATCAAGGCGGCCGCACACAGTGTTGTTGTTGAGGGCGATATCTCCCGAATGCTTGGTGCCCCTGTTAAAAAGGGCGATGTTCTCCTCAAGCTCTCCCCTCTGGACAAGATTTTTGTTGAACTGAAGCTTGATGAACGACACATCCACGAAGTGAAAAGTGGCATGCAGGGAGAGCTGAGTTTTCAAAGCATCCCGGATCAGACATTTGCTTTTGAAATTGTTCAGGTGAGCCCTGCCGCAACAGTCAACAGTGATGGCAACCAGTTTCTTCTCAAAGCCAGGTTCACCGACGAGAAACAGAAATGGTGGCACCCGGGCATGACCGGTATCGCCAAAATCGCAGTGGGAGAGAGGAATATTCTCTGGATTCTGACTCACCGCACAACTGATTACCTGCGCCTACTGCTCTGGATTTAGAATGACGCGTTCAACTCAAACATTCAGTGAATCCTGGCACAGTGTTGCAGAAATCAGAGCGACACTAAAAAAAACAGTAAGAGTTCATAAACAGCGATTCCGGGGAGACTGGTGGTATGTGCTGGGAGATCCGTTCAGTAATCGTTTTTTCAGGGTGCAGCCAGACACCTATTTGTTTCTTAACAGTTTGAACCTGGATCAAACCATTGACCAAGTATGGCAGGCCAGACTTAGCGAAGAACCTGATAACACACCAGGGCAACAGGAAGTCATCGATTTACTGGCTCAGCTTCACCAGAACAGTCTGCTGCAATATAGCTCGGCGACAGACAGCCAAACAGTTTTTCAAAGGCAACAGCAGCGAAAAAAACAAGAGTTGCGGGCAAAACTCCTGAGCTTTATGTTTATCAAGATTCCTCTTCTGGATCCTGATGCCGCACTGAAAAAGGCAGGGCCTTTTTTCAGCCCACTATTCAGTAAAGCTGGAGCTTTTCTCTGGTTTGCCATTGTCGCACTGGGTTTGAAAGCTATTGCCGATAACGCAGATTCTTTTCTGGATCAAAGTAACGGACTTCTTGCCCCTTCCAATCTAGTCCTCCTCTACCTGTCCATGGCTCTGGTTAAGACCTTGCATGAACTGGGCCACGCTATTGTTTGCCGCCACTACTCCGGGGAGGTTCACACTCTGGGCGTGATGCTGATTATTCTGATTCCACTTCCCTATATGGATGCAACGTCCAGCTGGGCCTTTAAACGGCCATGGCAGCGTATTTTTGTGGGTGGGGCAGGTATGATAGTTGAGCTCTGGATTGCCGCCATAGCTGCCGTTGTATGGGCCAATACTGGCAGCGGGGTAATTAACAGCCTGGCCTACAACATTATATTCATTGCATCAGTGTCCACCCTTCTGTTTAACGGGAATCCACTCCTGCGTTTTGATGCTTATTACATGCTTTCAGACGCACTGGATATTCCCAATCTCTACCAGCGTTCAAGGAAGCAGGTGGTATACCTTATTGAACGGTTTGTGTTCCGCTGCCAGCAACTGACATCAGAAGCCTACAGTTTAAAAGAAGCCTGGTACCTGGTTATATATGCCATATTGAGCACGGTATACAGGGTTGTCATTCTTGTCGGAATTATTTTCTTTGTAGCCGACAAGTATTTGATACTGGGACTGATTATGGCACTGTTCAGCTTGTTCATGTGGGCTGTCCCCCCTCCGGTCAAACTTATTCAATACTTGATGCACAATCCAAGAATCGCCCGTCGAAGACAACAGGCCAAGTGGATAACAACTGGCTTTGTGTTAACACTGGTTCTGGTTTTTGGGCTAATTCCTGCACCACACAATGTGCGGGTTCCAGGTGTTATAGAAGCAACCAACTTTTTATTGATGAATACTCAGGCCAATGGCTATCTCAAAGAAATTCTGGTGCATGACAACGAGCCGGTTTCTGAAGATACCCCACTGCTGGTATTTGAAAACAAAGATCTGGAGAGAGAGCTGAAAACAGCTCAACTTCAGCTGTTAGAAAATGAATACCAGCAGGAAAAAGCACGAGTGGGCAGTCATGCTGATCTCGCGCCTCTACTGGTCAAGCATGAATTTCTGGAAAAGCGCCTGGCAAAACTTCAAGAGGACAAGGACAGTCTGGTTTTTAAGGCACCATTTGACGGTGTGTGGTCTGCTCCCGAGATTTCAGAAAGAGTTGATACCTGGATAGAGAAAGGCACAACCCTGGGAACTTTGTATGATGTCGATGCCTATCGTTTCTCAGCCATAATGCAGCAGGACGATGGTCTGGTATTCCAGCGTCATAACGATACCCCTGCAGAGGTACGCATTCAGGGGCAGGAAGGCCACAATATAACGGCGTCTGAATTAGAAATTTTCCCTTTCGAAAATGAACGCCTGCCTTCAGCAGCTCTGGGCTGGTTGGGCGGAGGAAGCGTAGCTGTAAAAGCTGATGATGAAACCGGCACCCGCACTACGGAACCGTTCTTTCAAATTTATGCGGCCTTACCCGATGAAACGAATATCGATTATTTCCATGGGGTATCGGGGACTTTGCGTTTGAATCTGACGCCTGAACCATTATTCTGGCAGTGGTATCGACAAATCAGGCAGGTTGTTCAAAGAAGGTATCAGATATGATGATGCCTTCGTCCGACCAATATCATTTCAGAGCGCCAGCGAGAGCAAATATTCCAAGCGGCCTGGATCAAGTTAGTAATAACCTGGTAGGTCGTTATAAACGAAGAAGAAAAATACTGTCTGAGTTTTCGCAACAAGCCGAAGACATTCACGTACTGTCGAAGAAATACGCCAACCGCAGTCAGGGTGAGCTCATTGCAGCCACCAATTGTATAAAACCGGTATTCCTCAAAGACTACGTTTCTGATCAAAAGCTCAATGAAGCGGTTGCCCTTATCGCAGCTCTTTCTTCCCGGGTTTTAGGGTTGCTCCCACACAAGGTTCAGATAATTGGCATTTTGGGCCTACACAAATGCTATTCCCTGGAGATGGATACCGGCGAAGGCAAAACACTGGTTGCAGGTCTGGCAGGCATTCTTATGGTCTGGCATAAACGGCCTGCACATATCCTGACCGTGAATGATTACCTGGCCGAAAGGGACAGAGAGTTTATCCAGCCACTACTGGAGTGCCTGCATATTTCTTCTGGCGTTGTTCTTGCCTCTATGTCACAACAGGAAAGACAAATTCAGTATGCCTCAGAGCTGGTTTATACAACCAGTCATGAATTATTGGCCGACTTTCTCAGGGATCGTATTCTACTGAAAAAAAGCAGGGGACTGACTCATCATAACCTGTGCAAAACCCGACATCCGGATTTCAACCTTGCCACCCGGGGCATACACAGCGTTATAGTCGACGAACTTGACAGTATCCTGATTGATCAGTCTGTCTCTCCATTGATTATTGCAGCTCCCTCAGAGAACCCACTGCTCGAAGAATCTATTCAGCTCGCCCACCAACTGTCGCAGGAACTTGAGATTCACCGGCATTATCGAGTTGATCAAAAAAGCAAGTATATACAGGTCAATGGAGAAGGGCTGAGAGTCATAGCCAAACTCTCTGAGAAACTGCCCAGAATGTGGCAAAGCCGTTCCCGTAGCCTGGAACTCATCAAACAGGCATTATCCGCTCGAGAGTTCTACCTCATTAACAGGCACTACGTGGTTGAGGAAGAGAAAGTCATTATCGTTGATGAATTCAGCGGCCGGAAAATGCCTGAGCGCTCCTGGAGTCTTGGCCTCCATCAGGCTGTAGAAGCCAAAGAAGGTGTACCGATTACGGCTCCCAATGAAGTTCAGGAAAGAATGAGTTATCAAAATTTTTTCCGGCTTTTTGCCCGTATGAGTGGGCTGAGTGGAACGGTGAAAGAAGCGGCAGATGAGCTCTGGCAGATTTATCAACTCCCCTTGTTAAAAATCCCCAGAAATCAACTGTGCAACAGAATTTCACAGGAAACCAAAATATTTCCGGACAAAGATTCAAAATGGAATTACCTGTACCAGATCGTTCATGATCATCACAATACTGGTCAACCGGTTCTTTTAGGCACACGTACAATTGAAGACAGCGAACAGGTTGCAAGACTGTTTGACCTTAAAGGCCTTCCTTATCAACTGCTGAACGCCAACTTCAGCAAGCAGGAGGCAGATATTATTGCCTCAGCTGGCCAGGAAGGGGCGATAACCATTGCTACCAACATGGCTGGCAGAGGAACAGATATCTCGCTTGATGAGATAAGCAGAAAGGCGGGCGGGCTTTATGTCATCGTAACCGAACGGCATCACAGCAGCCGGATTGACAGGCAGCTCATAGGTCGCTGTTCACGTCAGGGGGATCCGGGCAAAACCACTACAATTCTCAGCCTTGAGGATGAGCTTATACAGCAGGTTTTATCCCAGAAGAGCATAGGATTTTTGCGCAGATTATCGGACATAAAGCCTGTTCGCTACATCATTCTCGGGCTCTTTAGCCTAGCCCAAAAGAAATCTGAAAGATCGGCTTACAAACAACGTCAGCAGGTCCTCAAAAACGATATTAACCTGAAGAAGTCTTTAAGCTTTTCTGCCGGACATTGATTGTCTTGCAAAGCCAAAGGAAACAAGTGTTGATCACAGTTTCCCGAATCCTGTTCATCCCTTTATAATGGGGGTTTACTGTTTTCCTTCCCCGTCGGAGATTCTTCGGGGTTTTCCATTCTGGAGACGTCGTTCGCCATGTCCGAACAGCACACGCCTGCACAAACGCAAGCACCACGCAAAATTCTCGTGACTGCAGCCCTGCCCTACGCAAACGGCCCAACCCATCTGGGTCACCTGGTTGAATATATCCAGACCGACATCTGGAGCCGGTTCCAGAAGATGCGTGGCCATACCTGCACCTACGTATGTGCTGACGACGCCCATGGCACTGCCATCAGCCTGCACGCCGAGAAGCAGGGTATTACCCCGGAAGAATCCGTTGCCCGCGTCAACAAAGAGCGAATTGCCGACTTTGGTGACTTCCACGTGGAGTTCGATAATTACCACTCCACACATTGCGAAGAAAACCGAGAACTGTCTTCCTCCATCTATCTGGCACTGAAAGAAAAAGGCCATATTGCCAGCCGCAGCATCGTTCAGGCCTATGACCCTGAAAAGAAAATGTTCCTTGCTGATCGTTATATCAAAGGCGAGTGTCCCAAGTGTGGCGCCAAGGACCAGTACGGCGACAACTGTGAAGTGTGCTCTGCCACTTACAGCCCGACTGATTTGAAGAATCCGTTCTCTACTATCTCTGGAGCCACTCCGATTGAGAAAGAGTCAGAACATTTCTTCTTCAAACTGACCGATTTCCAGGAATTCCTGAAAGGCTGGACTCGCTCCGGCACTATCAAGGATGAAACCGCTAACAAGCTGGCCGAGTGGCTGGACAGCGGTCTGCAGGACTGGGATATCTCTCGCGACGCGCCCTATTTCGGTTTCGAAATCCCAGGCGAACCCGACAAGTACTTCTACGTATGGCTGGACGCGCCTATCGGCTACATGGCCTCGTTCAAGAACCTGTGTGATCGAACCGAAGGTCTGGACTGGGATGAATACTGGAAGAAAGACTCCGACTGCGAAGTTCATCACTTTATCGGTAAAGATATCGTTAACTTCCACTGTCTGTTCTGGCCAGCCATGCTGGAAGGTGCCGGTTTCCGTACGCCAACCAAGGTGAGCGTACATGGTTACCTGACCATTAATGGTGAGAAGATGTCCAAATCCCGTGGCACCTTTATTACCGCCCGCACCTACCTCGGCCACCTGAATCCTGAGTACCTGCGTTATTACTATGCTGCCAAGCTGTCCAGCCGGGTTGATGATATTGACTTCAACACCTCTGACTTTATGCAGCGGGTGAATAGTGACCTGGTCGGCAAGGTTGTGAACATTGCCAGCCGCAATGCCGGCTTTATCGCCAAGCGTTTTGGTGGTCAGCTGTCTGGTACTGATTGCGCCCCTGAACTGACTAAAGCTTACATGGAAGCTTCAGAATCCATCGCCCAGTCCTACGAAAACCGTGAGTACGGCAAGGCAATGCGCGAAATCATGGCTCTGGCTGATAAAGCCAATGCCTGGATCGACGAAGTAAAACCTTGGGTTGTTGCCAAAGAAGAAGGCAAGGATCAGGAACTGCACAACATCTGCTCTACGGGCATCAACCTGTTCCGCCTGCTGATGATCTACCTGAAGCCGGTTCTACCAGATATGGCTGAAAAAGCTGCCGCGTTCCTGAAAGTAGAAAGCCTGAACTGGTCCGACAGCCAAAATCTGCTGTTCAACCACAACATCAACAAGTTCAAACCGCTGATGACCCGCGTTGAACAAAAGAATGTTGATGGCATGATGGAAGATGCCAAGAAATTACTGGAATCTATGGCAGCTGCCACTCCCAAGGCAGAAAAGTCCGAGCAAAGCGAGATCAACAAAGAACCTCTGGCAGAAGAGATTGAGTTTGGAGACTTTGCCAAAACCGATCTCCGTATAGCCAAAATCGTGAATGCCGAGCATGTTGAAGGCGCTGCCAAGCTACTGCGCCTGACTCTGGATATTGGCGAAGAGAAAACCCGTAATGTATTTGCAGGCATCAAAGCCGCTTATGCACCTGAAGCGCTTATTGGCAAGCACACAGTAATGGTTGCCAACCTCAAGCCACGCAAGATGAAGTTTGGCATGAGTGAAGGCATGGTTCTGGCCGCTGGACCAGGTGGTAAAGATCTGTGGATTCTGGAGCCTCACGAAGGAGCCAAACCTGGCATGCGGGTAATGTAAAAGTTTCCCTGTAAAATGCTCGAATAAGCCCGGCAACTGTCGGGCTTATTTGTTTCTGAGCTTTTCGCCCAGCGGCCATTTGTGACTCCCTGAATCATCGCTATTGTATTTCCTGCCAAAGTCTTGGCCGCTCAAGAAACCATTGAAATGCGGTACATCCCTCTACCATTTATGGCACCATAGCCATTCCCGCTATCTGGATGTTCTGTGTTGAGGCTTCATGTCTGGCACGGAGAGAATAAGGAAAATCATGGAACAACTCAGCCAGCAAATGGCCTTTATTCTTGAGCTGGACAAGCTCAAAGCCGTTTACCGCCAGACCACGGTCAAAGACGACAATAACCGTCACGAAAACAGTGCCGAACACAGTTGGCATATCGCGACAATGGCCCATGTTCTCTATGCTTATGCCAGCGAACCTGTTGATATCCATCGGGTAACCATGATGCTGCTGATCCACGATATTGTGGAAATCGACGCTGGAGACACCTTTGCTTTTGCCACCCAGCAGGTTCTTGACGGACAAGAAAAGAAAGAACTGAAAGCCGTTGATCGTTTATTCGGCCTTCTCCCTGAAAACCAATGCCAACAGATGAAAGCGCTATGGCTGGAGTTCGAACACGCTCAAACAGCCGATTCCCGCTTTGCCAAAGCCATGGACCGTATTCTTCCCTTACTGCAAAACATGGCGAATAATGGCGGCAGCTGGACAAAACATAATATTCGAAAAAGCCAGGCTGTTGAGCGGAACCGCTATCTTGAAACAGCCGCTCCACACCTCTGGAAATACGCTCTGGAACAAATTGAGCTGGCTGCTGAAAAAGGCTGGTTGTTAGAAGGCTAATCTACGAGGAAAGTTTCGTGTCAAATATCCTGATTATCGTTTTTATTGCTGTCATGCTGTTTTGGGGTATGCGGCGTTTTCAACAAAAGAAAAAGCTAGGCGAGGAAGCCCTGGAAAAGGGGCTGGCATTTCTGGCCACGAATAAAGATGAAGAGGGAGTGCTCACTACCGATTCAGGCTTACAATACAAAGTACTGACTAAAGGTGAAGGCGGGGCCTCTCCTTCTGCTACAGACAAAGTTAAGGTTCACTACCACGGCACACTTATTGATGGCTCTGTATTTGATAGCTCTGTTCAACGCGGGCAACCCATTACCTTTGGATTGAATCAGGTGATTACCGGCTGGACAGAAGGTTTGCAACTCATGGCTGCAGGCGACAAATACCGCCTGTTTATACCTGCCAACCTTGCTTATGGCAGTCAGAGTATGGGGAGTATTCCTGCTAACTCAACCCTGATCTTCGATGTAGAACTGTTAGGCATAGAATCCTAAAAAGGACTATATCCGTAATAAAAAGCGGGGGATGTCCATTCACCGACAACGGTAACTTATGGTACAACCCCGTTATATTCTTTTTCTGCTTAGAAAGTCATCAATGCAAACAACTCCGCAACAAGTACAGATTTACCTTCGAGATACGCTGACCTTCTTCCGAAGTCACATCAGCACGCTGGCTGTTATTATTCTGCCCTATGCGCTTCTCAGTGAACTCGTCCACCGCTTAGTGATTAAATCCCTGACAGAAGCCGATCAGCTTTACGCCGGACTGATGACGGAACTGGCGCTTTACCCCATTGTTCACAGTGTGCTGATCCTCTTTATCGCTGCCGTTATTGGTGGGCAACAACGTTCCATTGGTGAGTGCTATCGTTACTCAGTGCCCTTCTGGCCTCGCATGCTGTTGTTAACACTGCTTTCAACCCTTGCCATTATGGCCGGTCTGTCGCTGTTTATTCTGCCAGGTATCATCGTTATGATCCGATTAGCTCTTTCCGATATGTACTGCATGCTGGAAGGTACATCGGTAACAGAAAGCATCCGTAGAAGCTTCATTACCAGCTCATCGGTAACCTGGGTTATTTTTCTGGGGTTGGCGATCCTGTTTCCAACTGTCACCATGTTCTCCATCGCTCTGGCACAGTTCTCCGCAGGTATGGATAACCCAGCCATCAGTGTTGTCGTAACTTCTTTCCAGGCATTACTGCAAACCCTGTACCCTATCTACCTGTTCCGGGTTTACAGCGCGGCTCAAAACGCTTCTTAAGGGTTCTGACATAAAACACGTTGTAGTGTTGTGGCAGTAACAACCACAACCTACAACCACAACCTTTGCATTAGCAAACATCACACAAAAATTCACCCTGGAATCAGGGTCGTCGTCACTGGTTATGATTAAGCCTGATCGACTCTAATTTATCCGTTATCACTAATGAATGTTTGGCAGCAAAATAGGGAACAAGATCACGGTTATAGTCTACAAACCTTGGCTCAAGATTATTCCACAGATAGAGAACCTTCTTAATTTCCTGCCTCTCCCTGGGGGTGGTAGCCGCAGCCAAAAAATTGTTCAATTGTTGAGCGACACTGTCAGCATGAATATCAACTGTATCCCCTTCTTTATCTGCCGCCACCATCGTACTGCCATTCCAGTGTGCTGCCAGGCGCGCATAACGTGAAGTGGCTTTATTGAGCTGAACACTGGCCGAAAGATAAGGGTCTGCAGCTCCGGCGCTAAATGCGTGTAAAGAGTCCTGCAGCCGCTCCAAAGCAGATTCCATATCATTCACCTGCAAGGTAGAAGTAAAGCCATCTTCCTGATAACCATTACTCTGCATCTTTACAGCAAAAGCATTATACCTGTGTAGTAATGATTGCCGCTCAGGCTCTTCAAGTTCCGAAGAAAGGGCAGAAATAGACAGCTCAAGATCTTGCAGAACCGTCTCTATATGTTCTTGTTGTTCTTCGTCGCCAAAAAGCACCGTCAACAAATGAAACCCTGTACTTGCCTGGTAGGCTAGAACCTGTGCTTGCTGGGCCTTTAGCGAGATGTCTGAAGACTGCACGCTCCCCGCTAGCAAAATTGCCACAACGGCAGCAAGTATTTTTCTGAAGTACGCCATCAACAAATCCTCTTTGTTTAAGAGCGCGACTTTACTCTATTGCAGGGTTCAGATTCATTCACTTTTTCAACTCAGTTATCAAGCACCTTTACCACTCTCAATTGAACTGCACATTTGCCTTTTATCAATATTCAGCAGGGCAGCCCCCGACTCTACTTCAAACGACAACGGGCAGGTTAAAGACTATTACCAGCAAGCCAATGTCACCACCTTTTATGCCAATCTGTTGTTGATGCCAGCCAGATACTCAAATAGTAACACTACTGTCCGGTTAAGCATAAACCAGCTCCAGACTCCCCTGATTCTGGAGTACATTGACTTCCATGCTATCCGGCGGATCACTGAATAATTCCAACAAAGAGCAACGGCGGGTCAGGTTAAGACTGACTCTTCGAGCTATTTGCTGTAACGACAATTTGCAGGGTGTTGTGATCTGAGCCAAACGCAATAGGAGGTAGGCAATCATTGCTGTGAGCACCTGTATTTTTACAGCATTTTCACTGCGCCCAAGGAACCGCTTGACCTTCAGGTTCTGCTTAATCCACTTGAAGAACAGTTCGATCTGCCAGCGGGATTTATACAAGGCGGCAATATCTGCAGCACTTCTCTTCAGGTCGTTACTGATAAAAACCAGTACTTTGCCGTCTTCTTCCCGGCAAATCTTGATCCGTCTGAGATCCGTTGGACAGTCCTTTCTACCTTTGTCAGAAGAGAGCCTGATGATTTGGTCTTCCAGGATAGAGTCGTCTGTCGTTTCACGACATTCAACGACTTCGTAAACTGCTGAGGTTTTCATCCTGCCCACAAACTGCGTGCCCTGACAGGTCATTTCGTAATACCAGCTGTAGTCGTCGTAAGC
>NZ_CAMZOG010000066.1 GCF_947331445.1 Parendozoicomonas sp. Alg238-R29
CGCCGAGCAGACGAACGCTACCAGCAAGAACAGGTAGAGTACGAAGAGAAAATAGAGAAACGCAATAAGCGCAAGCATCCCGGCAAAGCGCCAAAGCCACCGGAACCAGGTGCAGGGGACAAAGACCAGGTCAACCTGACAGACGACGAATCTCGTATTATGCCCACTGCCGGTGGTGCATTCGAACAAGCCTACAATGCCCAGGCGTCTGTAGACATCGGGAGTGGTCTGATCGTGACACGTCATGTGACTCAGGCACCGAATGACAAAAAAGAAGTTGAGCCAACACTCAGACAGTTACGCATACTGGCCCCCGTGCTTGGAAAAGCTGAGGGGTTACTGGCCGACACGGGCTACTTCAGCGAGGCTAATGTCTGCGCTGTGGATAAAGAAGAACTGACACCCTACATTGCTATAAAACGGGATGAGCACAACCCGCCCCCCTTGCAGCGTTTCCAGCCGGACCCGCCAGTCCCGGATGATGATGCCAGTGTCTTGGAGTGGATGCGCTGGCGCTTGCAGACACAAGAAGGGCGAGCCATCTACAGCCGACGAAAATGCACGATAGAGCCCACCTTCGGAATACAGAAGGAGGCAATGGGATATCGGCGATTCCTGGTGCGGGGACTGGAAGTGGTCTCGAAAGAGTGGGATCTGGTCTGCCTGACATTCAACCTGCGCCGAATGTTCAACCTGAAGCAAGTCGATGATAAAAAATGGCT
Source organism: Parendozoicomonas sp. Alg238-R29 (assembly GCF_947331445.1). Classification (GTDB taxonomy): domain Bacteria; phylum Pseudomonadota; class Gammaproteobacteria; order Pseudomonadales; family Endozoicomonadaceae; genus Sansalvadorimonas. The sequence goes on from NZ_CAMZOG010000066.1 coordinate 723, forward strand.
GGCTCTGGTGCTTTATTGGCTTGTAGTCAGCCACTGTCTCATGAGGTTACGCTGGCGTTCTGTTTGAGTAAGTGACCTCTGAAGGCAGATATGAGCTCCGTAGGCCGATATGATCAAAAAGGACTCAAATGGACGGATCAGTCCGACAGACTGCTAGGCCGTTACTTTAACCGTCTCTCTGATCTGATGTTTGTACTTGCCCGTTACACAGCTCGCCAGACTGGTGATGAAGTTCTGTGGCAACAGTATTCCCGGGAAAAGGTTTAAGATAAGCGAAACAAGTTCCCGGATATTATTAAATGCTGGAATTAATACTTGGTGGTGCTCGCTCCGGAAAAAGTTCTTTTGCCGAGCATAAGGCGAAAGAGAGCGGGCTGAATGTTACTTACATTGCTACCGCCACTGTGTACGATGAAGAAATGCAAAAGCGTGTGGATCACCACCGCGAGCAGCGCCCTGATTACTGGTCAGTGATTGAAGAGCCTTATGACCTTGCAGGAGTTCTGCAAAAAGAAGCCCGGGAAGATAAGTGCATTCTGGTGGACTGTCTGACTTTGTGGGTGACCAACCTTCTCTGCATAGAAGATAAAGCCCTGTGGCCGCAAAAACGTCAGGAATTGCTGGAAATACTACCCACTCTTCCTGGCTGTATCCTGATGGTTTCCAACGAAGTAGGAATGGGTATTGTGCCCATGGGCGAACTCAGCCGACAGTTCGTGGATGAATCCGGCCGCCTGCATCAGTCAATTGCTCGCACTGCAGATGAAGTAACGTTTGTTGCTGCAGGCCTGCCTTTAACCATGAAAGGCTGAACTTTTATGATTAAGCAGCCCAGAACAATAACAGTAGATTTGCTTCGCCACGGAAAACCAGAGGGCGGAAAATGTCTTCTGGGTTCCACTGATCACTCTTTAACCGAACAAGGCTGGCAGGAACTGCGTTCAACTGCCAGCATTTATAGTGGCTGGAATCGTATTGTCAGTTCACCACTGCAACGCTGTTCGGCTTTTGCAGAGAACTTCTCCAAACAACGCGGCCTTCCGTTAACAAAGCTTTCTGGGTGGCGAGAAATTGATTTCGGCCTCTGGGATGGTAAAAGCTACGAATATCTCCATCAGGCAGAGTCTGAAGCATTGTCAGCTTTTTGGAGTGACCCGCTCAATAACACTCCTCCCGAAGGGGAACCGGTTCGAAAATTTGCCCAGCGTATTCAAAGTTCATGGCAGGATTTGATTAACCAATCATCCGACCGTGAACATATTCTTCTGGTTACCCACAGCGGCGTTATTCGTCAGCTGATCGCATATATTCTGGATATTCCAGAGACCAGTACCGCCTCCACTACTCGCTTGAACCTGCCTTACGCAAGCCTGTGCCGTATCGAGGTTTATGTTGATGAGCAAGGCGAACACTGGCCCAGGTTGATGTTTCTGGATACCACTTCAAATTCTTCTACCGGAACCAGTTTATGGCAGCAGAAACCATCCCAACTATAGAGCGACACGCACGAGCACTGGCGCTGTCGGTTGGTTTTTTTACCCGCCTGCCAACCAAACATCTGGAAACTATTGAAGACCAGGATATGGGGCGGGCTCTGGTTTACCTGCCTTTGGTGGGTTTGATTATCGGCCTTTTGGCTGCCGGTGGTTCACTGCTTTTATCTGCGGTACTCAGTGGCTGGCACGGATCATTAACTGCTGTTCATTTGTCGCTTATCGGTGTAACTGCTTTTACTCTGGTGACTTTGGTAAGTGGTGGCCTTCATCTGGATGGTTTGGGAGATTGTGCTGATGCCTGGGTTGGCGGTCTTGGAGACAAAGAGCGCACCCTGACTATTATGAAAGACCCGGTTTGCGGCCCAATGGCTGTCATGGTTGTGGTTCTGGTATTGGTTATTAAAGCCAGTGCTGTTGTAGGTTTGGCCATTTCTGAAAACTGGCTGCCTTTACTGTTGATACCAGTACTCAGTCGTTCAGCTGGGATGGCTCTGTTTCTCACAACAAACTATGTTCGCCCGAAAGGTTTGGGGCAGACTTTTTCTAATTTCTGCTCAGACGCTGTTACCCGTTACGAGTGCTGCGTTGCATTAACGGCCGGTGTCGTTATTCCTGCCTTCTTGCTTGCCAGTGCCTGGCCAGCATTAGGTTTGGCTGCACTGGTTTGGCATGGCTTACGCCAGCAAACAGTCAAACGACTGGACGGTTTCACCGGTGATGTTTGTGGTGCAGTGATTGAGATAATTGAAGCGCTTCTTTTTCTTACTGTGGCTTTATTCATTTAGAGATAAAAGTAGTGCCCAAACCCACCACCTGTTTCAGCATCCTTAACGCCGTTGCCAGCCTGCCTGACCTGCACAACCTTAGTGATGCTGGCTCCGGTGCTGGGTTAATGGGATTCACTCCGGCAAACAACAGTGAAATGATCGCAATCGGCCGTGACATTACCGGCCTGTCAGGGACTACACCTCAACCAAGGCTGTGGTCTTGGCGGCTGTCTGGTCTTGGCAGAACAGCCTGGTTTCACCGAGCAAGATATTATTACGACGATGGACGAATACTGTACTCGTCATATCGCACAGTTTTCCTACTAACTTTCTATAAGCAGTTTCTATAAGCGGTTTTTTATGAGTCAATCCAACACTCTTCCCAATTCGCCCCGTGCTCTGATGATTCAGGGAGCCACATCCGACGCAGGAAAGAGTGTTCTTTGCGCGGGTTTGTGTCGGGCATTTACACGTCGCGGTTTCAGTATTAAACCTTTCAAACCTCAGAATATGGCGCTGAACAGCGCCGTAACTGTGGATGGCGGTGAGATTGGCCGAGCACAGGCCGTTCAGGCGCAGGCCTGTGACTTGGAACCTCATACCGATATGAACCCGGTTCTCTTGAAGCCAAACTCTGATACCGGCGCTCAGGTTATTGTGAATGGTCATGCTATTTCTGAGATGGATGCCCGCTCCTACCACGATTACAAACCCAAAGTTCTCCAGCTGATTCTTGAAGCTTTTGAACGTCAGAAGTCTTCTTCTGACGCCGTTGTTGTTGAAGGTGCTGGCAGCCCTGCAGAAATAAACCTGCGGGATGGAGATGTTGCCAACATGGGCTTTGCTGAAGCGGCTGATTGCCCGGTGGTGATTGTTGCCGATATTGATCGTGGCGGTGTTTTCGCGCATCTCTACGGCACTCTGGCTCTGTTGTCTGAATCTGAACAGAAGCGAGTAAGAGGTTTTATCATTAACCGTTTCCGTGGTGATGTTTCTCTACTCACATCTGGTCTTGAATGGCTGGAAGAGAAAACCGGAAAACCTGTTCTGGGTGTTCTGCCCTATCTACATGGTCTTCACCTTGAAGCGGAAGATGCGGTTGTTGACCAGAAGTTTAATCAGCACGCCGACCGAACTCTCAAGGTTGCTGTTCCAGTTCTCACCCGCATCAGTAACCACACTGATTTTGATCCTTTGCGCCTGCATCCCAATATCGATGTCCAAATGGTCTGGAAAGGCGAGGAGATTCCTCCCTGTGATCTCATTATTCTTCCCGGCAGTAAAAGTACTCGTATCGACCTGAAATTCCTGCGGGAAAATGGCTGGGACCGAGCTATCCAGCGGCATCTTCGTTTTGGTGGAAAGTTGATGGGAGTTTGTGGTGGTTACCAAATGTTGGGAACTATGCTGCACGACCCTCAAGGCATTGAAGGCCCAGCGGGCAGCAGTGAAGGTCTTGGCTTTGTTGAACTGGAAACAACCATGGAGAGGGATAAGCAGCTGCATCGTGTTTCCGGAACCATGCAGCTTCCCGGTAAAGAACCGGTAACCGTTACAGGTTATGAAATCCATGCTGGTTTAACTGAAGGTTCTTCTCTCGAAAACCCTCTTATCAAACTGGAAGATGGCCGTTTTGATGGAGTTATGTCTGCAGACGGGCAGATTATGGGTTCTTATCTCCACGGTATTTTTGAACACAGCGATGCTTGTCGCGCCATTCTGGAATGGGCTGGTTTGATAGATGTAGAAATTCCTGATTATGATCAGATTCGGGAAGAAGGCATCAACCGTATTGCTGATGCCATGGAAGAATATCTGGATATTGAAAAGATGATGGAGTTTACCGGGATTAAATAACCCTGTTTCCAGTGATGCTTCTCTCCAGTATCCATTTCCACTTGCAGCTCCTCAGACAGTACATAACCAAGTGCCGTCACAGGATGATAGTGCCAACCGGTTTTCGCACCCGGATCCATGGTAATTTTTAAAGCGGTAACCTCAGGAGTTCCCTTGGTTACATAAAGAATCGAGCCATAAAATATTGAATACCAACAAGATAAAATGCGCCCTGTCTGGGCAACTTGATCTGAATCAACCATGCCCGGTTCACCTGTGCGACTTGGGTCAAAGGAACCGGGAATTTCCTCCAGTAGCGGGGTGCTTCGTATTTCCGCTAATCATTTTTGTTCTATCATCGCCAATGGTTGTTGAGGCGATACACATTGAACCATGACTGAATTTTTGACTTCTTTTGGCATACAGATTCTATTAGCTGTACTGCTCGATTTACTTATTGGCGAAATGACTCGCTGGCATCCACTTATTGGTTTCGGAAATGTTGCCCGCAGAATCGAGGCTTTCTTCTACTCCACAGAAACTGATATCAATCCTGAGAATCGATTCCCTTTCGGGGCTCTTGCTCTGCTTATCGCTGTTATGCCTTGCGTTTTTATTGCCTGGCTTGCCTCTGGCATCCCATACACAGGTTGGTGGGTTGAGGTTCTGCTCCTTTATCTAGCGATTGGTGGAAGAAGCCTTGGAGAACATGGCCGTTATATAAGTCAGCCGTTATCACGAGGAGACCTGAAAGAGGCCCGTGAAAAGACAGGCTGGATTGTCAGCCGTAAAACCGATGACCTTTCGAAAGATCAGATAATTCGGGCAACCATAGAATCAGTTTTGGAAAACGGTAATGATGCTGTTTTTGGTGCTCTGTTCTGGTTTGCTGTTGCTGGTGCTCCAGGGGTAGTTCTATTCCGGCTGGCGAATACTCTGGATGCTATGTGGGGATATAAGAATGACAAGTATTTGTACTTTGGCCGCGCTGCGGCTTACCTCGATGATATTTTAAACTGGATTCCTGCCCGATTGGCGGCTCTAACCTATGCTCTGCAAGGTAACTGGCTCGACGGTTTACACTGCTGGCAGACTCAGGCTCGTAACTACAAGAGTAAAAATGGTGGCGCAGTGATGGCTGCTGGCGCGGGCTGCCTGGGTTTTACCCTGGGCGGTAAGGCGGTTTATCACGGAGAGGAGGTTGAAAGCCCGGTTCTTGGCTGTGGTCGTTTACCTACAACTTATGATATTGAGCGTTCCATAAGCCTTGTGTTTTGCGGAACCTGCTATTGGGTAGCAATATCTCTCGCTCTTTCTATTGTTTCTTAATCTGGAATTTATGGTTAGCAAGTCTGACCATAATGTTATTCATTGGTGTTCTGAGCAGCTATACATTTCCCTTCTTGCTCTCAGAACCACCAATTCATGATACCTGCTGACACTTTGTTTTACCTGGTAGCCATCCCTGCCGTTTTGATTAGTGGTATGGCAAAGGGTGGGCTGGGAAATATGCTGGGAACAGCCTGTGTACCCCTTATGGCTCTTGTTATCCCTCCAGTTCAGGCTGCTGCAATTATTCTTCCACTGTTACTGGTTATGGATTGTCTATCTCTATGGAAATTCAGAGGGCAGGTTCATATCGAGGCTTTGAAAACGATACTGCCAGCCTGCTTTTTCGGCGTAGCCATTGCAGCTTTAGTTTTCAGTCACCCGTCTGAACAACATGTTCGCCTGCTTATAGGTGCAATTTCTTTACTGTTCTGTTTTTTTCAATGGTTGAAGCGGAACAACCCTGATAAACAACCTGCTAGCTATAGATGGGGTTCTTTCTGGGGAGTTTTGGGAGGTTTTACCAGCTTCGGTATTCATGCCGGTGGCCCACCTGTCACCATTTATTTACTTCCGCTCAGACTAAGCAGTCATCTGTTTATGGGAACTCAAGCTTGGATATTTGCGAGTATGAATATTGAGAAGATCATCGCCTATGGAGCAACAGGAGAGTTGAATTCAGAAAACCTTATAGCTTCTGCCACCCTTCTTCCCTTCACTCCGATCGGTGTTTTGATGGGATATGGATTACTCAATCATCTCCCAGAAAAGGTAATTTATGGTTTCAGCTACCTGTGTCTGACCGTTCTTGGGTCAATACTTTTCCTTCAGGGCATTGGATTACTTCCCTCCTTATAATTTCTTGGAACTGTTTGTAGTTTCGGTTGTCGATTAAACAAGCTTCAAGCTTCCGCATCTGTGCAGCAATAGTTGTTGTGTGCAGCAATAGTTGTTGCCATGTAACAGATATCACCTTTAAATACGTGACATAAGTAGAAAAACGGCCTGCTATCCATGCTCAACCACAAACTCAAGTTTATTCTGCCTTTACTGACACTTGTGGTTGCATTGGCAGGTTGTCAGAAAACGCCCCAAAAGCCCTGTCCTTACGCGAAAGACAAAGAAGCCGGGGCCAATGCCGGATGCCTTCTTACCCAGGGGGATGATGTTCTTATCATAACTATGCGTCTCACTGGCAAACAGTCTATTCCTGGTGGCACCTCAGAGGTTCGGGAATCTCCCCGCTGCACAGCCTATAGAGAAACTCTGGAAGAAACAGGAATAGAAGTTTCTGTTCATGAGTTGCTTCAAGAGTTCAGTAACGGTTTCCATGTTTATCGTTGTACTCAAACTGATACCTCTCAGGAACCTGTACCCCAAGACTGGAAAGAAGTCAGCGATGTATCCTGGCGCTCATGGCTCTCACTCAACGAAGACAACTGGCGCTACCCTGAGAGGTTTGAGCACACACGAAATATGATTCGTGAGCAGATTACCGGTATTAGCAAACAGTTGGATTAATATGAGAATTACACCTGCTGACCCAGCCAAACTTCCCTTTTGGCTGCGCTGGTTTTTTCGCCAGCAGCAAAAGCGTTACGGGCAACATCTCCAACCCGCTCTGGTCTGGTCCCGAAAACCTTCTTTGTTTGTTCTGTTCGCCAGTTTCTGGGCCAGACTCAGCCGAAAATCGTCACCTCTTTCCCCTGTGCTTAGAGCAATGGTTCAGGTTTATGTGGCCAAATTAACCTGGTGCCATTTCTGTGTGGATCTCAACAGTATGACCCTGATTGGTGAAGCTGGGGGGGAAGAGAAACTTGCAGAGCTGGATAACTGGGAATCGAGTTCATTGTTTTCAGAACAAGAAAAGGCGGCCCTTGCCTGGACAAAAGCTATGACTGGTGAACACTGCCAGATTCCCGATGGGCTTCACCAAGAGCTGGCCAAACATTTCAACGAACAACAGATTATGGAACTGACAGCGCTTGTCGCCTTTCAGAATATGTCTGCCCGTTTCAATGCTGCTTTAAATATCCCTTCCCAAGGGCTTTGCGACATAACTAAAAAATAATAATAAAAAAGCGCATTGCTCCTTAGCAATGCGCTTTAACACACAACACACTTTTACACACAACACACTTTGCTTCCTTATCAGTGAAGCATCTGTCTCATCATCGCTACTCCTTGGAGAATTTCGAACTCTATGTACTTCTTTTTACTCCTGAACTGTCATTTTAGTTTCAGCTCTTGGTAGTTTTTTTTCGAAATTTGTCACAAGCCTCCAATTACAAAGCTGCTATCTGTTGTTTGGCCTTAACCAGTGCGCTCTCTTTGCCAGGCGTATCAAGGCTGGCAGCGTGGATACAGGTCACATTGTTCATACCTGACATGGAGAAGGTATCTGTCAGCTGACGTACAACAACTTCAGCAACAGCCTGATTAGGAGGTGGGGAGATATCCCTCGACGAGTTATTTCAACTTCTGGCAGCTCAGGCATGACGTATAAGCAGGCTTTTGATTTGCCATGAACCCTACCCATTATGCGGATTGTATTCTCCATAAGGTGAAGGCTCCCAGCAGGCTTAATATCCACAGGCAGATAGGCCCTCCCTGCCAGTGAAAGTATTGGCTTAACCACTGAGCAACAGCAGGAGATGGCCCTGATATCAGGCATTGGGCCAAACCCCAAACGCCAGCAATAGCTGTAAACCGGATATGTCTCGGGAATAAGTCGTAAACCACTTTAAAAATTGGCGCCTCAAAAGCGCAGATGCCTGCAGCCATAATGCACATCCCGATTCCGCTAACCCAGATATTGCCAAGGCTGGCAAAGTAAAAGTTGGAGGTAGCTGCCGCTACCTGCAGAACCAAGCCTACCATCATGATCTTCATGGGATGGGTTTTATAGGCAATCATGGCCATGACCGGCAGCAGAGCGAACTCTACGATAGCATCCAGCCCAACAATCAAACTGGCTGTACTGGCTGAAAAGTACCCGTTGGTGACAACAAAGGTGTTCCAGTACATATTGGCGGTGTAGGTGGTGGCTCCCATAAGTGAGGCAAGTCCAATAACTTTCAGGCAAGCCGTTTTATAGGACTGGAATATATTCAGAAGAGCCGGGAAGAACACCAGTTTTTGTGCCTGGTCTCTTTTATATTGGGGAGACTCTGCAAGGTTTCTGCGCATCATAAGCACCAGTATTCCGGAGACGCTGCAAAACAAAAAAGGAATCCGCCATCCCCAATCAGGCATTCCGGGAAGGTTGACGATAGCTGTTAAAAGAGCTCCACCGGCCATTCCCAGATTTGCTCCCCAGTTTGCCCAGGAACCTGCCAGATAAGGGTTACCCGGGCGGTGCTCAATCATAAACATAGCAGCGTTGGTAAACTCTCCTCCTACTGCCAGCCCCTGCATAAATCGAAAGGCAATGAGCAGAAGAGGGGCCGCGATACCGATAGCTTCATAATCTGGCAACAGGCCAATACCGGTGGTGGCGACTGCCATTAAAGCGACAGAAACCAGAAGACCACTCTTTCTCCCCAATGAGTCACACATAAAGCCGAAAATAAAACCGCCCAGAGGGCGCGCCAGATTGGTCACAAAGAGGAGGTAGAACATCAGAAGGGCTGCATGAGAGGCATGACTTTCTGGTATGAATATCTTTGAAAGAGTCGGGACAAGGTAGAGGTAAGCGGAATACTCCATCCATTCGATTGTTGCACCGGCACTGCTGAGAAAAACCGGATTTTTCAGTAAAACTCTTGTTTTCATTTCCTGAGAGGTTGCCTTCCACTCCAATGTCAGCAAGTAGGATAGGCTAGGGTCTCAACGTAACTCACAGGTTCTTCATAATCATGAGCCTTTGCAGGCAAGAGTGAATCCATACTCTGTGCTAAACCAAGACAGACGATCATCCATAAGCTGCAAAGCCTTCCTTATTTGTTCAGTCATTTCGCTTGTCTGCACTCTTCACTTTCCGAATGAGCTTAGCAGTTGCAGACTTTGTAACTTCCCCGGCATGCAGTACAGATCAGATACACAATTTTTCTTTTCTCAACAGTTATCTACAGGAGTACTTCGATACCTTTGTCTACCTTTTACCTCCTGTTTTAGGTAACTCAACGACAACTTTATGAATCTCCGGCCTTCATTCCGCTCCCTGTGTGTGCCATATAAGGCTTTTCTTCTTTTTTTGCTCGCAACATTCTCTATAACATCTCCCACAGCTTTGGGAGATAACCTTGATGATTTTATTGATTGTACCTCCCGTATCATTCACTCCCGTAAAGGGGGAGTGACCACCCTCATTAAACTGGCTGAGCCTTTAGAGGCCTTTATAAACAACCCCGATAGAAATGAGCACTTTATTTCTGAAGGTTTGTACGAGTGTACAATTCTTGAGCAGGGTTCTCGTTTAAGCCCTGTCGCCCCTAAAAAGAACTACCTCGAGCAAATATCTGCTCTCCGGGTAAAACCAGCTATATGGGAAATATTCAGAGGTTTTGCAGACCCTACTTATGACTGTCTCGCTGTTGGTGGATACGTTGGTGGAAGCTTCATGATTGGATTCAATGGTGTCTTGGATTTTGGCATTTGCTACAGCACCCTGGGAAATCGCTGGCTGGAGATTCGGCCTGCCGTTGAAATGACAATGGGCTTATCTGCTGAGGTGAGTGGTGGCATTCATGCCGGACATGATTCCGAAACGAATTACCGGGATAGACCTATTAACCTCTCCTTTCGCAACTCTATGTATATATCAGCCTTATTGGGATTCCATGAAACCTCAAGAGATTCCCTCTTACCAAACACAGCCGGAATGGATTTCAGTGCTGGGGGCAAGGTCAATATAGGTGTCGGGTTTCAGATCAATTTTACAGCATTCCCCTTAGGCACCAGCTATTCATCATTAATCCAAAAGCTCATAGATAACGATTAAGAGGTAAACCAGTAAACAGTGTTCACCAGATTTATTTGAACAGTGTTTTCTCTCAATCTCTATGAACACTGTTTTATTAAAAGTACGCTGAACACCGTTTCGATAAATTTCAAAAAACTGAACACCGTTCAGTTTTTTTTCAGCTGATTTCTTGACGTCCCCATTCCAGAGCCTCCAGAATGAATTGAACGCTGTAAAATTTATAAACAGAACACTGTTCACTATCTGAAGTCTCTCTGAACAGTGTAAATGTGCAGGGCTAAAGGAAATGGCCAGACGCAACGAACACAGCAAGGATGAACTCCAGCGCCTTACTCTGAAGGCCGTTAAAGACTTCCTTACTCTGTATCCTCCACAAGAGCTCAGTCTTCGAAAAGTTGCCAAGTTAATTGGTTACGCTCCGGCAACTGTTATCAACAGCTTTGGCAGTTATGGAGAGTTATTGCTTGCCGCTAACGCTGAAGCTCTTGATGAACTTCATACCTTGTCAGCTGTTGCTATTCGCGACGAAAACAATCCACAGCTTGCTCTAAGGAAGCTATCGCGGGTGTATCTTGCATATGCACGAAAGTACCCATACAGGTGGCATCTGGCCTTTGAACACCGGATACCGGATCAGAAGGTTCTGCCAGAGTGGCAAAAGAGCCGAATAGACAGGTTATTTGCCCTGTTCACGGAACAACTCAGTAGAACTGGAGCACAAAGAACCCTGCAGGATATCCACATTGCTTCACGGGTAATCTGGGCTGGAGTTCATGGAATCTGCTTACTGGCTGCTGGCGGTGGAGCTTTACAGGAAAAGCATGCAACCGGTGAGCAAATGCTGGATATGTTTCTGAAGAACTTTATGGGCAGTTATATGAAGCAGGAGAAGACTTACAGCAAACTATCCACAGAGATTTAAAGCCACACCATTGCTATGGAAATCTGCGCTGTTTATTTGAAAGTGTTTTCTTTGCAAACACAGCCAAACAACAAAATACCAATACCTATAGATATAAAAAACCCTCAAATACCAAAACTGGTATTGAGGGTTTCATTTTGACTGCTTTTCAATTAGTTAGACGCTTTAAGAAAAGTAAAATCTAACTTATCTGGATAACTTTCATCACTCCAGGCTCCATGAAATGAAGCCTGAAATTTGATTATTTACCCAGCTTCTTACGAATAGCCTGCAATGTACGCAGTTGAGCAGCAGCCTCAGCCAGCTGGGTAGCTGCACGACTGTAGTCGAACTCACCCTGCTGATTAGACAATGCTTTCTCAGCCTGCTTCTTGGCTTCTTCAGCAGCAGCCTCACTCATATCTTCAGCACGCAGCGCAGTATCTGCCAGCACCTTGATAGTCTTAGGCTGAACTTCCAGAAATCCACCAGAAATGTAGTAGATCTCTTCCTCACCACCCTCATGAATGATCCTGATAGGACCAGGGTGAAGGCTGGTGATAAGAGGAGTGTGACCTGGAGTGATACCGAGGTCACCCTCGATACCGGTAGCCACAATCATCTCAACCTTACCGGAGAAGATGTCCTCTTCAGCACTTACGATGTCACAGTGAACATTCGTGGCCATGGTGTATCCCTCCTTAATCGTTTATTAGAGAGACTTGGCTTTCTCAACGGCTTCGTCGATACCACCAACCATGTAGAACGCCTGCTCAGGCAGTGCGTCATACTCACCACCAAGAATGCCCTGGAATGCACGGATTGTCTCTTTCAGAGGGACATACTTACCAGGTGCGCCGGTAAATACTTCCGCAACGAAGAAAGGCTGAGACAAGAAACGCTCAATCTTACGAGCACGGGATACAGTTTGCTTATCTTCTTCAGACAATTCATCCATACCCAGAATGGCGATAATGTCCTTCAGCTCCTTGTAACGCTGCAGAACAGTCTGTACGCCACGAGCCACGTCATAATGTTCCTGACCGATTACCAGTGGATCCAGCTGGCGAGAGGTGGAATCCAGAGGATCAATCGCAGGGTAAATACCCTTGGAAGCGATATCACGGCTCAGTACCACAGTCGCATCAAGGTGCGAGAAGGTGGTGGCTGGAGACGGGTCAGTCAAGTCATCCGCAGGTACGTAAACGGCCTGAATGGATGTGATGGAACCTGTCTTGGTGGAGGTAATACGCTCCTGCAGAGCACCCATCTCTTCCGCCAGAGTTGGCTGGTAACCTACCGCTGAAGGCATACGGCCCAGCAGTGCAGATACCTCGGTACCGGCCAGTGTATAACGGTAAATGTTATCCACAAAGAACAGTACGTCACGGCCTTCATCGCGGAATTTCTCAGCCATGGTCAGACCAGTCAGTGCTACACGCAGACGGTTACCAGGAGGCTCATTCATCTGACCGTAAACCAGCGATACCTTGTCGATAACGTTGGAGTCCGTCATTTCGTGGTAGAAGTCGTTACCTTCACGGGTACGCTCACCAACACCTGCAAAGACGGAGAAACCAGAGTGCTCGATCGCGATGTTCCGGATCAGCTCCATCATGTTTACGGTTTTACCTACACCGGCACCACCGAACAGACCAACCTTACCACCTTTTGCGAAAGGAGCGACAAGGTCGATAACCTTGATGCCGGTTTCCAGCAGTTCGTTACTGGCAGACTGCTCAGCATAGGAAGGCGGCGCACGGTGAATAGACATGCGCTCTTCTTCACCGATTGGGCCCTTCTCATCGATAGGGTCGCCCAATACGTCCATGATCCGGCCCAGAGTACTGGTACCAACTGGAACCTGGATAGGAGCCTGGGTGTTGTTGGCAACCAGTCCACGACTGATGCCTTCTGTAGAGCCCAGAGCAATGGCACGGACAATGCCGTCACCCAACTGCTGCTGAACTTCCAGAGTCAGTTCCTTACCGTCTACCTTCAGGGCGTCATAGACCTGAGGGACAGCGTCGCGCGGGAACTCGACGTCGATAACGGCGCCGATGATCTGTACGATACGACCGCTACTCATAAGTGTGTCCTCACCTCTTATCTTTAACAGGTTGAGCCTTCTGGGCTTTATCCGCTACGGGCTTTCCCATAGGGCTCCAACCTAAAAATTAAACGGCCGCCGCGCCGCTCACGATCTCGGAAAGTTCCTGAGTAATCGCTGCCTGACGGGCCTTGTTGTAAATCAGATTCAGCTCATCGATCAAGCCGCCGGCATTATCAGTTGCACTCTTCATGGCAACCATCCGTGCAGCCTGCTCGCAGGCATTATTCTCAACCACAGACTGATACACCTGGGATTCGATATAACGCACCAGAAGCTCATCCAGAAGGAGCTTTGCATCTGGCTCGTAAAGGTAATCCCAAGGGTGCTTCAGGTTTTCATCTGCATCCGCCTGTAATGGCAACAGCTGCTCGCAAACAGGCGTCTGGGTCATGGTGTTCACGAACTGGTTATAAGTCACCACCAGGCGATCTATACGACCTTGTTCGTAAGCATCCAACATCACCTTTACACCACCGATCAAATCAGCAATGTTAGGCGCGTCCCCCAGGTGATTCATAGCTGCAACAACATTGCCACCATAGCTGTTAAAGAAAGAAGCGGCTTTGTTACCCACAACGCAAACATCAACCTCTGCGCCCTGATCGTGCCATTCTTTCATGTCAGCCACGGTTTTCTTGAACAGGTTTGTGTTCAAGCCACCACACAGACCTCGGTCTGTGGAGACAACGATGTAACCAACCCGCTTAACTTCACGCTCAACCATATACTCATGGCGATACTCAGGGTTGGCGTTGGCAATGTGTCCAACAACCTGACGAATGCTCTGAGCGTATGGGCGTGAACGCTCCATACGCTGCTGCGCTTTCCGCATCTTGGACGCAGCAACCATCTCCATAGCGGAGGTGATTTTCTGCGTATTCTGTATCGACGCTATCTGCGTCTTTATCTCTTTACCGACTGCCATCGCAATCCATCCTCATTAGGCGCTCACGGCTGCTTTACCAGGTCTGGGTTGCTTTGAACTTCTCGATAGCTTCCTTGATGCCGCTTTCAATCTCGCCGTTGTAGTCACCTGATTCATTAATGGTGGCCATCAAAGTGGCGTACTCGCTGTTTACGTAACTCAGCAAGGCAGCTTCAAAATCACCGATCTTGTTCAGTTCAACGCCTTCCAGGAAACCTTTTTCAGCGGCGAAAATAACAACGCCCATCTCGGCTACAGACTGAGGCAGGTACTGCTTCTGCTTCATCAGCTCGGTTACGCGCTGACCATGCTCCAGCTGCTTACGGGTTGCTTCATCAAGGTCAGAAGCAAACTGTGCAAACGCCTGCAGTTCACGGTACTGAGCCAGAGCCAGACGAATACCACCACCAAGTTTCTTGATGATCTTGGTCTGAGCCGCACCACCTACCCGGGATACAGAAATACCGGCGTTCATCGCAGGACGAATACCCGCGTTAAACAGGTCAGTTTCCAGGAAGATCTGGCCATCAGTAATGGATATTACGTTGGTCGGTACGAATGCAGATACATCACCCGCCTGGGTTTCAATGATTGGCAGAGCTGTCAAAGAACCAGTCTGATTCTTAACTTCACCACCGGTCAGCTTCTCAACGTAGTCCGCGTTAACACGTGCGGCACGCTCCAGCAGACGGGAGTGGAGGTAGAAAACGTCACCTGGGTAAGCTTCACGACCGGGAGGACGCTTCAGCAGCAGGGAGATTTGACGATAAGCCCAAGCCTGCTTGGTCAGATCATCGTATACAATCAGTGCATCTTCACCGCGGTCACGGAAGTATTCACCCATAGAGCAGCCACCGAATGGAGCCAGAAACTGCATTGCTGCAGGATCAGCCGCACCAGCCGCAACAACAATGGTGTGATCCATCGCGCCATGTTCTTCCAGCTTACGTACAACGTTCGCGATAGAAGACTGCTTCTGACCAACAGCAACATAGACACACTTAACGCCTGTGCCTTTCTGGTTGATGATGGCGTCGATAGCTACAGCGGTTTTACCAGTCTGACGGTCACCGATGATCAACTCACGCTGACCACGACCAACAGGCACCATTGAATCGATAGCCTTGTAACCAGTCTGTACTGGCTGGTCTACACCCTGACGGGCGATAACACCGGGAGCTACTTTTTCTACGGGTGCAGTCTGTTTGGCTTCGAGTGGGCCTTTGCCGTCGATGGGGTTACCCAGCGCATCAACAACACGACCCAGCAGTTCGGTGCCAACAGGTACTTCCAGGATACGGCCGGTACATTTGGCCTTCTGACCTTCGGCCAGTCCTTTGTAGTCACCCAGGATTACGGCACCCACTGAATCCTGTTCCAGGTTCAGGGCCATGCCAAACACGCCGCCGTCAAATTCAATCATCTCGCCATACATAACATCTGCGAGACCGTGGATACGTACGATACCGTCAGATACGCTGACGATAGTGCCCTCATTACGGGCTTCAGCAGCTACATCAAGGCTGTCGATACGGCTCTTGATGATGTCGCTGATTTCTGAAGGATTCAGTTGCTGCATTACCAAACCTGCCAAATTTAGATTCTTTGTCTAAGAGCGCATTGCGTGGGCCAGTTTTTCCAGCCTTGCCTTAACACTGCTGTCAATCACCAGATCTCCAGCGCGAATGACAACGCCGCCAATCAGTTCCGGGTCAATTGCATTAACCATTTTGACCTCAGAACTCAATCTGCCCCGAAGCTTCTCAGCCAGCTTTGCAAGCTGCTCGTCTTTGAGAGGAAATGCGGAGAGAACCTCTACATCGACGCTTTTTTCCTGTTCAGCTTTCAATGTCTCGAACAGTTCGGCAATCTCTGGAAGCAGGGTTATTCTCTTGTTCTCAGCCAGAGTGCGAACAAAATTACGTCCGCTTTCATTCAGGCTGTCACCACACACTTCAATAAAGGCAGAAGCCTTTTGATCAGCTGTGAGTGATGGCACTCCAAGCAATACGTTGACTTTCTCGTTCTGAACCACAGCTGCGCCGTTTTTCAGCATCTGTGACCAGTTCTCTAAAGCGTTCTGGTCAAGTGCATATTGAAACGCAGCTTTGGCGTAAGGACGGGCGCAAGTGGTCAGTTCCATAGTTGCCTCCGCCTTAGAGCTCAGCTGCTAACTGGTCAACCAGTTCGCTGTTAGCTGCCTCATCAATCTGCTTGCCAAGAATTTTGCCGGCACCGGCAACTGCAATACTGGCAACCTGAGCACGCAAAGCTTCACGAGCTTGATTTACTTCCTGCTCAATTTCAGCACGAGCAGCAATAATCAAACGTTCACCTTCTTCGCGAGCATTGTCTTTGGCTTCATCAACAATCACCGCGGCACGTCGGTTGGCCTGGTCTACAATTTCCTTAGCTTGATCACGTGCCTGACGGAGTTCTTCCATAGCCTTGGCCTGGGCAAGCTCCAGGTCAGTTGACGCACGATCTGCCGCAGCAAGGCCGTCAGCAATTTTCTTCTGTCGCTCGTTCAGGGCACCGATAATAGGCGGCCATACATACTTCATGCAGAACCACACGAAGAATGCGAACGCAATCGTCTGACCAATTATGGTCGCATTGATGTTCACACCAATACCTCTCGCAATTCAGTTAATGTTTTGCTTTCTGTAGGCATTTCCGGCCGCTACCTGTGTAAGGTAATAGACCGGAAAATAAACCCAACAAAAAGCTCACTTATCCATTAACCCAGGATTACTGCAGGGCTGCAGCAGCCTGTGCGATGAACGGGTTGGCAAAGGTGAAGAACAAGGCGATACCAACGGCAATCATTGGAATCGCATCGAGCAGACCAGCCACAATGAACATTTTGGTTTGCAGCATAGGAGCAGTTTCTGGCTGGCGAGCAACGCCTTCCAGGAACTTACCACCCAGCATACCGAAGCCGATGGCTGTAGCCAGGGCCGCGAGACCAAGCATAATTGCAACACTGATGACGGTCAGACCAACTACCAGTTCCATATTTCCTCCAGACTCTTATTGTCAGATGGTGTAGTGATTTTTCAGGGTTAATGCAGCGTGTGCTATTTCTTAGTGATCTTCATGCGCCATACTCAAATAAACGATGGTAAGGGTCATGAAGATGTAAGCCTGTAGTGTAATAACCAGTATGTGCAGCAGAGCCCAACCAAAGTGGAGTGGCAGCTGCACATATCCGATCATGGCAATAAGGATAAAAATAAGTTCACCGGCATACATGTTGCCGAACAGTCGCAGGCCGAGAGATATAGGCTTTGCGATCAGAGAAACTGTTTCCAGAATCAGGTTAACCGGAATAAGGGCTATCTTGGCCACTGGGTTATTACTGGAAAATGGGTGCAGGGCCAGATCACTGAATAGACCACCAAAACCTTTTACTTTCACCCAGTAGAACAACATCAGCAGGAAGACACTGATAGACATGGCCATGGTGATATTTGGATCGGTAGACGGCACTATCTTCATATAAGGAACACCGGCCAAGGTTGCCAATCCTGGAATCCAGTCAACCGGAATCAAGTCCATCAGGTTCATAAAGAAGATCCAGCAGAATATTGTCAGAGCCAGAGGGGCAATAACCGGATTCTTGCCGTGGAAGCTCTCTTTAACGCTGGTATCCACAAACTCAACAATAGATTCAATAGCGTTCTGCAAACCACCAGGTACGCCACTGGTAATGTTCTTGGCAACCATACGGAACAGGCCAAGGAACACAAAACCAAGTAAAACAGACCATAACATGCTATCTACGTGGATAGCCCAGAAACCCATGTCTTTCGCTTCAGCAGCGCTATGGGCAATTGTCCAAGATGCATCACTCAGCACAGAGCCATCAAACCGCTCATAACCAGCCGGGAGCTGACCAAAAGTCAGATTCTGCAAGTGGTGCTGTATATAACCAGAGGCTGTATTTGCTGCCATAAAACTGTCTCGTTAGCTCACCCGTATTCCGCAGTCTGGAATCACCAGCCTCACTTAAGAAGCCAAGGCGTAAACCAGTTAACTGCCTGCACCAACATAAATGCGCCAAACAAAACCACTGCATCCAGAGGTTTGACCAGCGCAAAAACAAGAGCAAAACCACTGGCAGTTAATAAAAACTTGCCGGCCTCGCCTCTATAGAAATTCTTAACTATATTTTTCGCTGCCCGAGCGCCCGAAAGGGAAAAAGCTTTGAAAACAAGGTAGGCATTAGGTACGAGGCAGACCAGCCCTCCAAGAAACGCTGATACAGCTGCAGTCTTGTCGACAACAAAGAGCCCCGCTGTTAACAGGATTGTTACTATTGCCTGAACAAGAATGACCCGGAAAACTGGTGGCTTCCGCAAATGAGGCGACTTCATTGACATGTCCCTCATACCTCTGTTTTTGTTCTGTACGTTCAACATGTGTTGACCTGAGTTGAACCTGTACGACTTCTTATAAAAACTATTTGAACGCCCCGTCTTTTTTGCCTTATTTTCAAGCGTCTGCTAGGCGAGGCAATTATATGAGTAATATTACCTACGATCAACCGCATTTATTGCTGGTTTTTATATGGCTGTGAAAAGCCTTTTCGTTTGATTTTATGTGGGTATTTCAGTAAGTGGTTCTTACTTAATCGTTATGCCTCTGATCTATTAAATGAAGAATAATTTCCAGTTGAGAACTATTGGAGTTATTTGGAAATGCGGGATTGTTTTCGTAGGATCTGCAGTGGAATTCGCTATGCATGGGGAGAAAACGATGCCCCCCCCCAACAAGTGAACAGAAGTGGTGGTTCAGATATTTTCTATGCTGGTAACACAAACTACATTCCCGGCGATCTTGCTACTCCGATAGTGCGCGATGATCTTTCTTACTCCGATGACGGGCAGAAAATTGGTGACCGCAAAGTTCAGTCGGTTACTCCCAAAGATAAGGAGGTGGAAGTCCACGCTTCACTACCAACTGTTACAAACTCTTCTTCTGAACTGACTTCTGTTCTGCATGGTGCTCAGTATCGCTCAGTGGCGAGTTCGGGTGATACAAATGATCCCTCCTCTAAAAAACTTAAAATGATAAGCCATCCTGCTTGTTCGGAAAGCACACATAAAGAGGCTAACGTTCACTCCAACGTTGAAGGTTCATCATCCTCCCCTATAAATGTGGATGCTTCCCAGCCCACCAGTACATCACCCCCAAATACACCAATAGAACAAACACCAAATTATTCTGTTGGGAAACCTTCCACCAAAAAACTCAGCAAGGACGATCCGATAAAAATTTCGGACGAATCAGAAGATGAGCAACCTCTGAAATTCATGGCTCCGGAATGTGTTACCTCAAATATCATGGCAGCATTCTCCGAAAAAGTGATACCAGACAGGACTCAGTTAGAAGCTTCTCAATTACAAATTTTCAGAGACCTCCAAACCTTCAGAATCAATCGTAAAGATCTAGAAACTCTCGAACCTAAAGTCTATGTAAACGACAATATCGTTAACAGTTCCCTATCTATTTATCAGAGGCGAAGTGAGTTAACAGAAGGGGCTCCAAGATGTCTGACATTCAGTACTTTTTTCCTTATAGCTACGCAAGAAGACTCCATTCCTCAACTTCCTTTCGAAGCTAAAAACTTTGATCGACTTGTTTTCCCGATACACCGGGTCAACCATTGGCTTCTGGTTGTTGTTGATAACCAGAACCAGAAGATATATTCCGTCGATTCTCTATCCCCTCACCACCCTGCTCCAGAGACAGAACAAGTCCGGATATCTTTAACGGATTTCTATAAGAAAAATCAGAGTAAAGAAGCTGATCGGCTTAATACTTTTCAGTGTGTATCAGTCGATATTCCTCGGCAGAGAAACCTCTTCGACTGCGCTCCAGCGATGCTGAAAGCTGCAGGGCATTTTTATGACGGTGCTACTAAACTGCCAAAGAATCTTGACTCCCCTTCTTATGAAGACTTTCGGGAAACTATAAAAACAACTTTGACTGGCTGTGGAGAAGTGTTGGTACCAGGTACTGCCCCAGCTAGACAACGACGCAAAAGAAAACATCATCAGAGCGTCGCGGCAAGCAGCACACCAGATGATGTTATTTGTTTAGAACTGACTTAATCTGGGGCGCTATTGAATATGGGCAAGTACACCATCCAACTCATCAAGGCTGTTATAGCTGATAACCAGCTTTCCTTTACCTTTTGCTGAGTGCTGAATAGCCACTTTGGCTCCGATTTTCTGAGAGAGATCGTCTTCCAGATTACGGATATCCGGATCAACTTTTTTCTTTTCTGACGGAGCTACATCTTCTTGCTGCATACGACGAACCATGGATTCAGTCTGGCGTACAGATAAGCCTTTACCCACTACCGTGCGAGCAGCTTCCAACTGTTGTTGTTCAGAAAGACCAAGAATTGCTTTCGCGTGACCCGCTTCAATATCACCGTATTCCAGCATCTTGCGAACTTCTTCACGCAGGGAAAGAAGGCGCAAAAGGTTGGTAACAGTTACTCGGGATTTTCCGACAGCGTCCGCAACTTCCTGTTGAGTTAGCTCAAACTCTTCTTTCAGACGGGCAAGTGCAATCGCCTCCTCAATGGCGTTAAGATCTTCACGTTGAATGTTCTCAATAAGCGCCATTGCGATAGCAGCGTCATCAGGAACTTCACGAATAACTGCAGGAATCTTATCCAGGCCTGCCAACTGGGTAGCACGCCAGCGACGTTCACCGGCAATAATTTCAAAACGGTCTTGGCCTTTGTCTCCAACAGGACGCACAACAATAGGTTGCATAACGCCCTGCTTACAGATTGAGCTGGCCAGTTCTTCCAGACCTTCAGGGCTCATATCCCGGCGAGGCTGGTATCGACCACGCTCAATAAACTCCACAGGAAGTTCACGCAGCATTTTGTCGCGCACAACCTCCAGCTCTACTGAGGAAGGCTTTTGAAGTTCTTCAATTTCTTCAGCAACCCGGGCACTTTGCAGCAGCGTTCCCAAGCCCTTTCCTAATGCTTTTTTTCTAGCCACTGACAATCTTACCTCACGGCTGTTTCGGCAGCTTCAGCCGATTTCTTGGTTTTACCGGCTTCCTGCCGACGAATAAGCTCACCAGCCAGGGCTAGATAAGCAATAGCTCCACGGGAGTGCTTGTCGTATTTCAGTACTGGCAGCCCATGACTGGGAGCTTCTGCCAGACGCACATTACGGGGGATAACCGTTCGGTAAACTTTGTTGCCGAAGTGTCCAATCAGTTGACGCGAGACTTCAACAGTCAAACTGTTCCGCGGGTCATACATAGTACGCAACAACCCTTCGATATGCAGACGAGGGTTTCTTGCCGCAGCAATACCGGAAACCGTTTCCGTTAAGGCCGCTAAACCTTCCAGCGCATAATACTCGCACTGCATGGGAATAATAACGCCGTCAGCAGCCACCAGAGCGTTCACAGTCAACATGTTAAGCGACGGCGGGCAATCGATCAGAATAAAGTCGTAATGGCTTCTCAGGGGCTGTAGAGCACGATCCAGACAACCTTCGCTATCCTGTTTATTAATCAGCTCAACTTCTGCAGCAGTTAAATCACCATTGGCCGGTAGTACTTCAATACCGGCAGACTCAGAAGGCACAATAGCGTCTTCAATACTTGCCTTGCCAACCAGCACCTCATAAACAGATACAGGCAACTCATGTTTATCCACACCACATCCCATGGTGGCATTTCCCTGAGGGTCAAGATCAACAAGCAACACCCGGCGCTTGGTTGCAGCCAGAGATGCTGCCAGATTGACACATGAGGTTGTTTTACCGACACCACCTTTCTGATTGGTGATGGCCAGAATTTTTGCCATCTGCGAGGCCCCTTAAACTGTTTCCACGGTTATTATTAAGCCCGTGCCGTTTCCATCCGTTCCAGTATGACAAGATGCCGCTGTCCTTCACAACCAGCAACATCAAGGGAATGGGATTCCGTTACCTTAATATCCGGGCGAACAGTATTCAGTTCTTCCAGTTCGATTTCCGGGTGGATGCCTTTCATGGCCAACCACTTACCATCTGCTTTCAGTAAGTGATCAGTACTCACCATCATATCTTTCATAGAACTGAAAGCCCGGGACATAACCACGTCATACAACTCTGCCGGTTTCCAGTTTTCCACACGCTCGTTCAGAACTGTAACATTTTCTATGCCAAGTGCAGTACAAGCCTGAACCTGAAATCGGGTTTTCTTTCCTACGCAGTCCAGTGTGGATACGCGGCGATCGGACAACATAATGGCCAGTGGAATTCCTGGCAGCCCTGGCCCAGAGCCAATATCAATAAAACTTTCGCCCGAAGCCACAGTCGCTTTTACAAAAGGAAGAATACTGAGACTATCGAGAATATGTCGGGAAATCATATCTTCCGGGTTGCGTACAGCCGTCAGGTTGTACACCTTGTTCCACTTCACCAACAGACCAACATATTCACAAAGCGCATGAATTTGTTCAGGACTGATTTCAATACCCATCTCATCTGCACCGGACTGCAGCATAACCTCAAGGTTGTTCACAAAGCCTGACCTTGTATCGACAATTCTTAAAACCGCTTATTTTATCATGAAAAAACAGCTGCCCTCTTGGTAGAGGACAACTGCCTTGTTAGCTGTTAGCTGTTAGCTGTTAGCAATGGTGGTACTCAGTCACTCCAGTCCACCACCGCTTGATGTTTTGTTAGTGGTGTTACTCAACGGGTGATTTTGTAACCAGTGAGCGCTTTTTCAGATGAATCAGCAAAAGAGAAATAGCAGCTGGCGTCACCCCCTGAATACGGGAAGCCTGACCAAGAGTAGCCGGGCGTACATCATTCAGCTTCTGACGGATTTCATTGGATAAACCAGTAATAGCATCAAAATCCATATTTTCCGGCAACGCGGTTTCTTCATGGCGACGCAGACGTTCGATCTCTTCAGCCTGACGCTCAATATAGCCTTGGTACTTGCTCTGAATCTCAACCTGCTCAGCAACAGATTCGTTATCCACAGCCTCGCCCCTAAGGTTAGCGACATCCTGATAATTCAGTTCTGGACGCTTCAGTAGTTCCATCAGGCTGTATTCTCGGGATATACCATTTTCCAGCTTGCTGTTGATAACTTCTGCTTCTGGTTTTGAAGGGTGAATAAACGTTGTCTTTAAACGTTCAGTCTCACTGTCAATCATCTCCCGCTTGGCACAGAAAGATGCCCAGCGCTCATCATCTACAAGCCCGAGTTCCCGGCCTTTTGGTGTCAGACGAATATCGGCGTTGTCTTCCCGCAGGATCAGGCGATACTCCGCACGGCTGGTAAACATGCGATAAGGTTCAGATGTACCATTGGTAATCAGGTCGTCAACCATCACCCCGATGTAAGCTTCATCCCGGCGAGGACACCATACTTCTTCGCCTCTTGAACGCAGGGCTGCATTCAAACCTGCCAGCAATCCTTGAGCCCCCGCTTCTTCATACCCGGTTGTGCCATTGATCTGGCCTGCAAAGTACAGCCCGTGAATAACTTTAGTTTCCAGAGAAGGTTTCAGATCACGGGGATCAAAGAAGTCATATTCAATGGCATAGCCCGGGCGAATAATATGTGCATTCTCCATTCCTTTGATGGAACGAACCAGTTCCAGCTGCACATCAAAAGGCAGGCTTGTGGATATCCCGTTTGGATAGAGCTCGTGGGTTGTCAAACCTTCAGGTTCGATAAAGATCTGGTGGGAGCCCTTATCAGCGAAACGCTGAATCTTATCTTCAATGGATGGACAGTAACGAGGCCCTACACCTTCAATTACTCCGGTGTACATCGGGGAACGATCAAGACCACTACGAATAATGTCGTGGGTTCTTTCGTTGGTGTGGGTAATAAAACAACTGATTTGTTTTGGGTGATCAGCACGTGAACCTGTAAAAGACATAACCGGCAGTGGTGTATCGCCCGGTTGTTCTTGCATAACAGAGAAATCCACAGAGCGGGCATCAATACGGGGAGGTGTCCCCGTTTTCAGTCTTTCAACCCGTAAAGGCAGCTCACGAAGCCGGTTAGACAAATTTATAGAAGCAGGGTCACCAGCCCGACCGCCACCATAATTTTGCAAACCAATATGGATACAACCACCCAGAAATGTTCCTGCTGTCAGGACAACCTGTTCCGCTTCAAAGCGCAGACCCATTTGAGTGACGACCCCCTTTACGTCGTCACCAGAAACAATCAAGTCGTCAACTGATTGCTGGAATAACCAAAGGTTGTGTTGATTTTCCAGTATTTCACGAACTGCAGCTTTATAAAGAATTCTGTCAGTTTGAGCTCGAGTTGCACGTACTGCTGGCCCTTTACGGGAATTCAAAACCCGGAATTGGATGCCACCAAGATCGGTGGCTTTAGCCATAGCTCCACCAAGTGCATCGATCTCTTTCACCAAATGGCTTTTACCAATACCGCCAATAGCCGGATTACAGGACATCTGGCCAAGGGTCTCTATGTTGTGGGTCACCAATAGTGTTTTGGCTCCCATTCGGGCAGAAGCCAATGCTGCTTCTGTACCGGCATGGCCGCCACCGACAACAATGACATCAAAACGTGCTGGAAAGTCCATTCGGCTACTTCCTCCGTAACTCTGTTGACTGTGGCTGATCTGATACTGAATGTGAGGCGCGTGAGTATAAAGTTTGTTGGTAAAAAGAAAACCGGTCTTTTTTGTGGAGTTCTCTTACTGATATAAGGTCATCCGTTTTTTCGTAAAGGACTACGAATTCCTTTCCTGCTGACCTGACTTATCCCCACCCTCTCCTTTTTTACATATTCTCTTCCTTCTCGAAGATTAAGGAATATATATGTATCTCTTTATTCTTTTCTTATTTATGTTTTTATTAAGTGAGCTATTTTATGTGGAAAAGTGCCTTAATCCCTTTAATAGCAAGGTTTACAGGAGATAATAACCGTGTTCAGAAAAGGTTAGAAAGCATGGGTTTTCTATTGTATTCAATGTGAATAAATTAACGATTCTATTTGGCTTATTTTTTTGTCCACTGATCAATACACCTGTTTTCCCCCTCTTTATATTCAGGGTTATAAACACCCTGGTTTCAGCCTCTTTTTACACAGTTATCCACTTGAAGATTTCCACTATTGTCTGTTGATATCTTTTCAATTCCTTAGAGGGTCAAGGGAGGTATTCATTTGGTCACAACTTGATAAAGTGTGCAGAACCTTACGATTTACTAGTTTGGCACTGTTTTTTGTAGATATAATGTGGGCAAAAAAAAGAGGAACTACCTGTGGATAGCTCCTCTATATAGCTCCTCTATCAAGTCCCTTCTGCTAGCAGCCTGTCGGACTTAAAACGTCAATCAAGATAGAATCGAACATCCAGTTGCAGTGGCGTCAAGCTCTATGAATAAATGGATATTCAAACCCGTTG
>NZ_CAMZOG010000067.1 GCF_947331445.1 Parendozoicomonas sp. Alg238-R29
TGGCGCGCTCAGGAGGATTCGAACCTCCGACCGCCTGGTTCGTAGCCAGGTACTCTATCCAGCTGAGCTATGAGCGCTGCATCACGGGTTGCGAACTATAGAGATCAGTGGTTTTGTAGTCAACTGCGCATATTCCGTACGACGCAGGTCGATTACTAATTGTCGATTTTCTGCAAGAAGCAGAAACTGGGCGATTAACTCTCCTTGCAGGAACAGAAATACATTATGCAGACTCTGTTTGAGAAGCTGTCCGGTTACCGCCACATCATCTGGGACTGGAATGGCACACTGGTAGACGACGCCCCACAGGTTGTTTTCATTGTGAATGAAATGCTCGAAGAACAAGGCCTCAACCAAATCACCCTGAACGAATATCGAGACAGCTTTTGTCATCCGGTGATCGACTTTTATTCTGGGCTGGGATTCGACTTTGAAAAACTTTCATTCGACGAGTTATGCATTCAGTTCAACAACAAATACGATAATCAGCGCCCACAGCTTACCCTTCATAATGATGCCCGTGAGATAGCCGGCAAAATAGCCGACGGAATATGGACCCAATCCATTCTCTCCGCCGCGCCAGAAAAAGCATTAATTGATAACGTAAAAGCCTTTGGTTTGGATAGTTTCTTTAACCATGTTTATGGGCTGGACAACCTTCATGCAGCCTCCAAAATTGAGCGAGGTCACGAGCTTATCCGGGCGGCAGGTATTCCCTCTCAGGATACTGTACTGATTGGTGATACCGATCACGACTTTGAAGTCGCTGAAGCATTAGGCATTGACCTGATTCTGATTGCCCGGGGCCACCAATCCTTCGAGCGACTGAGCAAGCTGCACCCTGAAACACTGCCCGGCCTGAAAGCCGCCTGAGCAGAAACAAAAACACCCCTACAATGAAAGCCTCACTCCTTTATAATTGCGGCTTTCTTTCTCTTTAGATATGAGTACGCCAAATGCCGGCAGCGAATGAACTAAAAAAAGGCCAAATCGTCGAAATTAACGGCCATTATTATCAGGTCAAAAACATTGAAGCCAAGAGTCCTTCTTCCAGAGGTGCTCAAACGCTTTACAAAATTCGCTTCAATCAGGTTCCCGGTGGCCGGAAGCTGGAAGGCTCCTACACCGGTAGCGACCAATTCCCGAGCGTAGATATGCAGCGCCGTGATGCGTCCTTTCTTTATAAGGACGGCGACTTCTATACCTTCATGGACAGTGAAAATTACACACAGTACAGCCTGGGCGAATCAGAACTGGAAGGATTGCTGGAATATCTATTGGACGGCATGGAAGGTTTATCCGTACTCATCGTTGACGATCAGCCTTTAGCCATTGAACTGCCGCAGTCTGTGATTATGACGGTTGTCGATACTACGCCAGTGATTAAAGGCGCAACAGCCGCAGCCCGTACAAAACCAGCACGTATGGCTACAGGTCTGGAAGTTCAGGTGCCGGAATATCTGGCCCCAGGGGAAAACATCAAGATCAATACCGAAACAGGCAAATTTATGTCTCGCGCCTGAGGGAAGTAAACATTGACAGACTCACAAAACCTAAATGATCTGGCGAAAGCCACCAGGAAGTTTAAACTCTGGCAGTTAACAGCTCTCGCCACAGCGATTGCCCAGCGCAGCTGGCCAAACTATGCGCTCTTTTCCAGCGTCACCGAGTTTGGAGATTCCTCTGAACTAAACCATTGCCTGAATATGCTCTGGGATCACGTAGCCGGCCAGCAATCTGCGAAAAATTTTGAACGACTTCTGGAGCGCTTGGAAGACCAGACCCCCGATGTCAGCCAGTTTGATATGTATGGTGTTTATCCGGCCTTGGATGCCATTGTTTCGTTAACAACGGCCGTTCACTGCTCCATGAATCCATCCCAGGATGACGCACTAAGCAACGCCCGCCTGTCACTGTCAACAATTGGTAGATTCCTTTCTCAGGTTGAAGTACCGGACCTGAAGGGTGTTGAGCTGAATCAATATATCGAGCAGCACCCTCTAACCCTTCAGCACTTAGATTTTATTGATGAAGCGGTCGCCACCCTGGCTCGAAGCAAACCAAACCAGGACATGAAAAAAAGCCTTCGCCTTCTTGCCACGAATGATGGCATCAGCGAGTTGGGCATCAGTCTGGAAGGCTAAGCCTTTCTCCTCCCAAGGCGCTTTTTCCCAAGGCGCCTCCAATATTTTTTCTCCATAGTCATTACACCTTCTGGCTTATTTGGTAATCGCCAGAAGGTGAAATACGTCATTAACTGCCTCTGCACGACGCCCATGCACACCTCAGCTTTTCCCTATACAATCCTTCCTGCCTGAAAGAAGTTCATAGGAGTTACAGGTGGACACTGCCGAATTCGAACAGTTAATGCTGACCATACTCATCCCTGGTCTTATTTTATTTATGGGATTTATTGTCTGGGATATCGCCCGCAAACATAACGCCGGAAAATTCGGTTCCTTTATATTGTTTGGCACACTTGGCTTCGGCGTTCTGGGTTTCGCCATTAAAAAGATTATCGCCATGAATTTGGGCATCGGGTGAGCACCTCACTACCCTGAACACACGACCTGACTGATGAAAAGTGTCAGTACTACTGAGCAAGCCGTTATGTGAGTTTTCCATCTTTGTAGGTCAATAGTAGGTCAATACTTCTTTATTATTGAGGTTTAACCCTATGGAAAACGCCCTAGCAACCATCTCACCACAAGCAGTCACATCACCTGCATCTTCGGCTCAAAGCCATGATATTGCTGATGACCAAATACTCTCCACGCCAAAACGGCCAGAAATGGTTGGCAGACTTGGCCCTAAAAGACTAACAATATGCAGTGGCAGCCAGAACTTATTACCCCGGTTTGATCAGACTACAGACGAAGACAACCATCGTAAGATGGATGAACATCTTGCTGAAATAACACGCTGGCAGCTTCATGAGAACACTTTCAATGACCGAATAGCCACAAAGCGCCCACCACTCAAAAGCATTCTCGGTAAGCAGAACCTTCAACTGGCAAGGCTCAGAAAAAGTCGTCTCAACTGGGAACATTCCATACCACTAACAGAGGCTCAGCGTGGAAAAGGGCTGGGAGACCGGCGATTTACCAAACGTTTGAGAGATCAATGCAGGTTAATCGCGTCGGAGCATATTCTGAGCCGCGGTCAGGAAAACAGAAAAATACCGGGCAATTCGAGCCGGGCACACACCATGAAACACAAGATTCACGCGCCCTTTCGAGATCGCTATATGACAAGAGCAATCAATCACAGTATTCCCGTTATGAGCGGCTCTCACACTGTAGCAGATATGGTTAAGATTCTTTGCCAGCACACCGAAAGAGACACATCCCCCGAAAGGTATATTGGTCACAGAGACACAACCACAACGTGTTTTGACAATCTGCTATCAAAGCTGCCAGACAGGCGAGAAGACTCTCCTGTGCAACAGATCTCAGACAGTCAATCAGAATAAAACCATTATTTAATTGTCATAACCGAGCCCGGTTCTGGTACCGTAAAATATCGGTTTCCGGGCTGCTGACGAAGAATGCGTTTTAATTCATCTGCCGCTGTTGTCTGACCATCGTCCGCCAGATCAAAGGTCCCAAAATGAATCGCCATTGCGGCCTTTGTTTGTAATTGATCATAGGCTTCAACCGCGTCTGCTGGCGACATGTGATTATCTTTCATAACCCATCGGGGTAGATAAGCACCAATTGGCAACAGGGCAAGATCAACAGACCCATAGCGGTTATAAATTTGTTTAAAGTGTGGCCCCAACCCAGTATCACCCGGGAAAAAAACCTGTTTCTCCCCTTTTATCAAAAACCCAAGCCAAAGGTTTTTGTTTATATCCAGTCGGTTACGAGTAGACCAATGCTGAGCGGGGGTTCCAGTGATCACAACTTTGTCATTTATTTGAACATTCTGCCACCAGTCAATCTCGGTAATATGTGTCAGCCCTTCCTCCCGCAGCAGCTCTGAATTTCCAAGCCCCACAATAAAATGAGGCTGAAACCGCGCCTCCAGCTCCCGTAGAGTTGGCAAATCCATATGGTCGTAGTGATTATGGGAAATCACCACCACATCAATAGGCGGAAGCTCATCCATTGACAGAGCCGGTGGGTGATAACGCCTCGGACCTGCAAATGAAACGGGGCTGGCACGCTCCGACCAGATGGGATCCGTCAAAATACTCAAACCATCCATCTGCACCAAAACAGTGGCATGATTGATAAATGTTGCCCGCACCCCCTGATTAACAACAGGAATAACATCCGGCTTAAGGACTGCTTTTTCAGCCCAAGAGCCAACAACCTCTCGATTAAAGCGCCACCGCATCAGATCGATCAGGCCTTTGTCTTTTGTTGGAATCTGGTTATCAAACCGGTTCCCATCAAAGTGATCAGTGGCCACCCCTTTGTAGGCGGCAATCCCTGTTTTCACGTTCATCAAAACAAGTAAAACCAGACACACCTTGATAAATTGACCGTGTCTTGTCTCCACAACTGGCACCCTCGCCTCTTATACTGCATAAATCACATATTATTTTTTTTGTAAAACTAGCTTACCGATGCTTAACAATAACAACCAGCCGAATAAAACGGCATTCCCCCACAACCTGTACCCGACCAAAGAAACATACCAACGCTTCGCTCGGTTTTGTTTGCCGGTAACCCTTATTGTGATCACAACTCTTGCTTTGATTCCCCCAGAACAGGTACCTCTGGCAACCCTTGGTGACAAAATACTTCATGTTGCGGCGTTTTTCACACTGGCAGGAATCATTGATGCGGCATGGCCAGATACACAGTGGAACTGGAAAAAAACAGTATGGCTAACCAGCTACGGGTTGGGACTTGAGATTGCGCAAAGCTTCCACCCACTTCGCACCTTCGCGCTGGATGACCTAATTGCAGATATCGTGGGACAAGGAGTTTATGTAGTTCTGGTTCCGGCACTCAAATATCTGCCAATTCTGCGACTGCGCTGGGATCAATAACGAATACCCAGGCGGCGGAAAAGGAAGCAGATGACCCAAAGAGGGCCAATCAACAGAAATTGAACATCCTTCAGGAATGAGGGTTTCTTCCCTTCAATATGATGCCCGATAAACTGGAAAACCCATGAGATCACAAAAATGCTCAGCGTTGTCCAGAGCAGAACACCTGACCCCATACGCTGTAATTCCAGAACACACCCGAGCATAATCACAACCATAACCATCATGGCCAGAGCCAGCTTCAAGGAAAGGCGGACATAAAAGAATAAAGCGAAACCCATAAAGGCAATAGCAAACAGAGGACTGAGATACCAGAACAGCCCTATGACACAGAATGTAATCAACGGTACGCAAAACCAGTGAATTAACTTGTTTGTCGGGTTTTGGTGGCTTTCCCCATATTCTTCCAGCCACTGATCAACTGTCTTCATTACATCTACCTACAAGAAAAAGTTGTTCCACTAGAACGCACACGATTATTATAGGGTTTTTATCTGCGCAAAATCTAAATGCCTTCCAAGAACTGTTTTTTTGATTCATCCCTAAAAGCCGAATTATTAAAGGCTGGACTTGTTGATTTTGATGCATTCTGGAATCTGGAGCGTGATTGGATTGAGCCTCCTAACCACAGACGAAAAGGCTGGAGCGGCGTTTCCCGCCTGGAATTACCAGACACTAACATCCCCCCTCTATTTGTAAAGAGACAGGAAAACCACAACACCCGAACCTTGTTACATCCACTATCCGGGGTTCCTACCTATCTTCGGGAAGTACAGAGCATAGTCGCTTTTCGGAAACACAATATCCCAACCCTAACGCCCGTCTACTATGGCGAAAGAATCGAAGACGGCAACCATCAGGCTATTCTGATTACTCAGGCACTCGACGATTATCAAGATATGTGGTCTTTGTGCCGGGCAGGCAATGAGCAGAAAACACTGCTGGCATTAAAAGAATTAGCCGAAGCCACATGGCTCATGCATAGCAAGGGCTTGGCGCACTATTGCCTCTATCCTAATCATGTCTTCGTTCGCTTTCATGAAAACAAGCCAGAGGTGCGCATGATAGACCTTGAGAAGGCTCGGCGAGATCCACTAAAAAGCAGAATGCGGCTGAAAGATCTGGATTGCTTCCTTCGACATGCTGGCGAGTTTGGACAAACAGCACGGCAGTTTTTTGTCGACAGCTATATGGCTGCTGGCCCTGTAGCACAGGAAAAAACTCTCAGGGCCAGGCTGGAGAAGAGAATTATTTATCAGCCTTAACTGAAAAGATAATGCTGTCTGGCTCTATGCGATAGCCTGCCCCCTTTACGGAGATAATGTCTGCGAGGGGGGAATCTTTAGTCACGGTAAACAACAACAAATTATCCAGCCGTTTAGCGACGATATCTGCCAGTGCTTCCAACACGAGCATTTGCACCAGATCCGACTTCACCGCAATATCCTTGCTGGATATTTTCACCTTATCCAGAAAGACAGCCTTTTCACCTTCACGGATGTTCAGTTCACTGGTCCCTTCCAGAACCAGCGACATAGGGCCGGATGAAAACTTACCAGCAAAATCCACATCCACTTCACCGGGCATAATCCAGTTCAGGGATTTGCGGCTGTCTCCAAAGTGAATTTCCGGCGTTTGCAGATAAAGATGCGCACGTGCTGTCGCGGGGAGATCAACTGTAACAATCTGAGGGTCGGGAAACCCTTCATTAACAATGGCCTGAAACTCATCCTGAGTTAACGAGAAATCACGGGAATCCGAGCAGGCTGACAGTACCAGCAATATAAAAACGGCAAAAAAACTTCGCCGGATATGACTCAGCATAGAAAACTCCCCCGTCTATTCTTAATTTTCACGAAGGAGTATATCGTGTTTAGGGACTGTTGTTTTCTTCTGGCAGACTTATCGGCAAGTGAATACTGATACGTAATCCAGGATTAGCATTCTCAGCCTGAATCGTCCCTTTATGGCCATCCACCGCCGCTTTGGCAATAGCCATACCCAGTCCGGTTCCACTATTGTCTCCGCCACGGGTTTCATCGACGCGATAAAACGGTTCAAACAGGTGACTGATGGCGTCATCAGGAACGCCAGGGCCAAAATCCCGAATATCAACAATCACTTCATCAGCCATACTGCGCATACGTAACTCAACCCGACCATCTTTGGGAGAGAAGCGAATAGCGTTTCGGACTATATTTTCAATAGCACTGATCAGCCACTCCCTGTCCCCATAGAACACACAGTGATCACAGCGCATAAGAACAACAGACTTTTCACAAACCGCAGCCTCGAAATCGGCATTATCTACCAGCTCACGTACCGCACGATCCAGGCTGAACGATTCACGAGACTTATCAGAAGCCGCTGTTATCATTCGAGACCACTGCAGAATTTGTCCAATCATGTCATTGAGACGACCAATATCCCGCTCCATGCGTTCATGTTCATTAACAGCCAGATCACCCGCCTTACTACGGGCCAGAACCAATGCCAGCTGCATGCGGGTGAGTGGTGAACGCAACTCGTGGGAGACATCCCTAAGCAGGCGCTGCTTCGTCTGATCCATCACCTCAAGCCGTTCAGCCATACCATTAAAATCACGACACAGCTCACCCACCTCATCTTTTCGATGGGTAAGGTATTCAGGAATACGGGCCTGCAGATTACCAACAGCCAGTTGCCGCACCCTGCGTTGCAAAATCCGCAGAGGGCTGATAACAGAAGCCACCAGCAGAAAACAGAGAAAAGCACTGGCTAGCAGCGCCATAACAATAAGTATCGGATGCGTGCTGACAATATAATACAGTCGACTCCAGAGCAGTACCTTGCTCTGCCAAAGCATCAGCAACTGCCATTCGCTGTCGCTTACAGAAATACGACAAGGGCCAACAACAACAAGATTAGAAATATTGGCCACTTCCGGCTGAGACTGCTTCAGCATATCTCTGGCAACCTTGAGCATTGGGTAATCTGGGTTTTGCCGGTAGCTGATCCAACTTCCTTCCGAGCTAACCAGGACAAGTGACACTTGATCTGGAAAACCTTCCCGACTCTCAACAGCGTCCAGTGCCTCGGTGACACTGTGCCCTGCTAACATATGCCGCCTGATCAGCCCAGCATTTTTGGCGAGGTCTGCATAAAGGGCTTCACGGGTTGGAGTGGAGTCTTTAGGAGCAACAGTAACTGAAGCAGTCACCAGAACAGCTCCCAGTAACAGCGCAGCCGCCAGCCAGAACCAAAGTAAGATTTTGCGATAAAACCCTTTCAGAAATTGCAGTTTATCTCGTGAGTCGCTCACGGTCCCTGTTTGTGCAGTTGTCATTATTCACCTGGTAAAACACAAAAACGGCGCGTCACTTGTTAAAGTGCACGCGCCAGCTTTGATCGGCAGCAATCTGTTCTCAACAAAACAAATCAGTCTGCTATGTAAAAATACCCGGAGCCCCGAACAGTTTTCAGACGTGGGCGCCCGTCGGGCTTGTTACCAATTTTGCGGCGCAAATTACTGACATGCATATCAATAGCGCGATCGTGAAGCATCAGACGACGGTTAAGGGCTACATGGGTCAGTTCATCACGGGTAACCAGCTCACCGGCTTTATCGATAAGAGTTTTCAGAACGATAAACTCTGTCGCGGTGATATCCAGCACTTCTTCACCCAGCATCACTTCATGATTGGCCAGATTCAGGGTCAGATTATCAATCTTCAGAACCTTGCGACGGCCACGATCACTATCTTCTGGCGAGCGAACCCGGCGCAGAATAGCCTTCATCCGGGCAACCAGCTCACGGTGGTTAAACGGCTTGGAAAGATAATCGTCAGCGCCAATTTCCAGCCCGACAATACGATCAACATCATCTCCCCGGGCAGTGAGCATTAACACCGGAACCTGAGAGCGTTGACGAATATTTCGGAGCACCTCAAAACCATTAAGCTTGGGCAGAGTCACATCAAGAAGAACCATGGAGAAGGTTCCACTCAAAGCGGCATCAACCCCTTCAACACCATCGTTTACGGCTGTGACCTGATATCCCTCGGTACGAAGGAATTCAACCAACAATTCACACAGTTCCAGGTCGTCATCTACAAGAAGGATATCGATCATGATGCAGGACACTTCACAACAAAAAGAGAAAGCAAAACCTGTAACAACTGCGTAAAACGTCAGCCATAAACAAGTATTAGAACGACTATGCCATCATTCTATGCAGCCATTCTTTTCAGTGTCTCTATTTTCTGTAAAGAATTGGTCAAGCGTAAGGAGTGTTGACCGAGGTCATCATTCGGGAGTCCACTACAACAAAAAATATGAAACCTGCCTTCATTATTTAGACATTCCTTACTGTATATACCCCTACTTAAGACAAATCGATACACATTCAGCACACTTTTGCGCATAGATCCGTTTATTATTTTCATCCCTGTACACAGAAGAATGTGAGATACGCTTCTAATCCAATTGACCAGAATCAGAGGCTAGGCATTTTCTCTTTTGTAACCTCGGACGCCTGCTAGACTTGCCTGATTGATTGCCGTAGCCTCATTTGAAACGCCTGTTGCCATAACCATCTGTTTCATCGGCGAAACCAGGTTCTGTTGACATAAGGAAATTATAAAAATTTCAACCTACCTCTGAGTCAGGGATACAACCCTATGACAGTCGGAGGCTTTGTGCTTTGATCAGTACCACCACCGGCATTACACGACAATTACCTAACGTTTAAAAATGCTCTCCCGGAAAGGGATACCTGTAGACATTGAGAACCGCTATGTGGAAATTGAAAACACTACCCCTGCAAACGGCTTCAGTGCTGTTTGGTCTGGTACTGCTGTCTGGCTGTTCGGACAACCAGCAATCCGCTCAGCAAAGGCAAATGCCAGCGCCTTCTGTTTCGGTGATATCCGTAAACGAAGAGCCTGTTGGTCAGTACAGTGAGTTTGTTGCCCGGACTGAAGCCAGCGAGGCTGTATCTCTCCGGGCTCGGGTAGAAGGTTTTATTGAGAAAAGAGGATTTATTGAAGGGGAAACCGTTCAAAAGGATCAACTGTTATTCCTGATCGATCAGGCACCTTTTAAAGCAACCCTGAGTCAGGCCAAAGCCAACCTCAGCAGCGCACAGGCCGAAGAAATACGGGCCAAAGCTGATCTTAAGCGTGGTAAAGAACTGTTTCCACAAGGTCATATTAGTAAGTCAGATCTGGATAAACTGATCAGCATGGAAGCCCAAGCCAAAGCCAATGTCGAAGCTGCCAAAGCTCAGCTGGAAACAGCTCGTATTAATCTGTCCTATACAGAGATTCGCGCACCATTTTCCGGTCGTGTAGGCAAGGCTACTTACAGTGTGGGCAATCTGGTAGGGCCAAGCAGCCCTGCACTGGCTGAGCTCATTAAGCTGGATCCAATGTATGTCAACTTCCAGATTAATGAAAAAGAGCTAATCAGCTACCAGCAGACCCACGGTCGTGATGGCGACACCAACAGCGAATTTGACCTGTCTCTGAAACTCCCTAACGGCAGTACTTACCCGGAACCAGGCACCTTTGATTTTGCTGATATTAAAGTGGATGAAACTACCGGTACCGTTAACCTGCGAGCCACCTTCCCAAACCCTGACAAACTCCTGCTGCCGGGTCTCTATGTGACTTTGATGGTAGACAGTACCAAGAAAGAAAACATGCCCCTCATTCCTCAGGCATCAGTTCAGGAAAACCAGCAAGGCCGATTTGTTCTGATAGTGAATCAGGAAAACAAAGTTGAAACCCGTATTATTCAAACAGGTCGTCGTATCGGCCCCATGTGGGTTGTAACATCTGGCCTCCAAGCCGGTGATAAAATTATTGTGGCAGGCCTTCAGAAAGTCAGACCCGGCGTGATTGTTAACCCAACCTTGAAAGTCATCAATACCACAACCGGAACCCTCAGTGCCCCCCAGCACGTAAAAGCCGGGGAAAAAACCTCTGATGTGAGCAGTGAGGCGCAATAATGCTGTTCAGTCACTTTTTTATAAAGCGACCCAAATTCGCTTTTGTTATATCGATCGTTATCACACTGGCCGGTTTACTTTCTCTGTTTACCCTGCCAGTGAATATGTATCCGGAAATTGCCCCTCCACAGGTGCAGATTACCGCTGTTTACCCAGGCGCCAGTGCCCAGGTTGTTGAAGAGTCGGTTATTCGCCCCATTGAGGAACAGGTAAACGGCGCTGAGGACATGATTTATATCGAGTCCACGGCCAGTAACAATGGTTCCGCAACAATAACGGTGACGTTCAAATCTGGTATTGATGATGACATTGCTCAGGTCAACGTCCAGAACCGGGTATCTCTTGCCGAGCCAAAACTACCGGAAGAAGTTCGCCGCCAGGGTATCAGTGTGCTCAAGCAGTCCTCCAATATGCTGCTCGGTATCAACCTGTACTCCCCCGATGGCACTTTCGACAACATGTTCCTGAGTAATTACGCCAGTAATTACCTTAGCGAGCCACTGACCCGGGTTCCCGGCGTCAGTAAAATGGAGGTCATGGGCGCGCAGACTTACAGTATGCGCATCTGGCTTGACCCCGATCGCATGCATGCCCTTAATATCACGGTTACTGATGTTCAAAGTACCCTGCAGGAACAGAACCTGATTGTTGCCGCTGGTAAACTTGGTGAGGGGCCAACCCTTCCAGATCAGCAGTTTGAGTACACTATCCAGAGTCAGGGGCGCCTGAAAACAGAAGCCGAGTTTGGTAATACCATTATTCGTGCTGACGCTGATGGATCGATTGTCCGTCTGCGGGATATCGCTAAAATTGAACTTGGTACGCAATCTTACTCTGGAGAAGCGCGACTTGATGGAGCTCCTACCGCTTTCCTGGTGGCTTATCAGCTGCCTTCTGCCAACGCCACACAGGTAGCGCAGAGTATTCGTGAAGAGGTTGAACGTCTTTCCCAGAGTTTCCCTCAGGGATTGGAATACTCCATTCTGTACGACACCACAGACTTCATCTCCCGCTCCATTGAGGAGGTAAGAACAACCCTGTTCCAGGCCATTGCTCTGGTTATTCTGGTGGTTTTCCTGTTCCTGCAGAACTTCCGGATGACCCTGATACCAACCTTGGCAATCCCGGTTTCCCTTGTGGGCACTTTCGCTATTATGAATGTGCTCGGGTACTCCATTAACACCATATCCCTGTTCGGCCTTGTACTGGCTATCGGGGTGGTGGTGGATGATGCCATCGTCGTTATCGAAAACGTTGAACGGCATATATCCGATGGTATGCATCCGGTGGAAGCAACCCGGGTTACCATGAAGGAAGTCACCGGGCCGGTTATCGCCACCACTCTGGTACTGCTGGCAGTATTTGTACCTGTTGGTTTTATGCCGGGTATCACCGGAACGCTGTATAAACAGTTCTCAGTCACTATATCTGTGGCTGTGGTTATTTCATCTATAAACGCTTTAACCCTCAGCCCGGCTCTCTGTGCAACATTGCTGAGAGCAGACAAGATGAAACATCTTGGTTTTATGCAACCGCTGGAACAGTTTATTAGCCGAATGACTGGTGGTTACAAGGCAGGTGTTGGCTGGATGCTGAAACGAGCAACCCGCATTGGTGTGCTGTTCCTCGTTATTCTAGCGGCCGCCGGTTACCTGTTGAAAGAACTGCCAACAGGTTTTGTGCCTAATGAAGACCAAGGCTTCCTGTTCATAAATCTGCAACTTCCTGACGCAGCTTCGATTAACCGTACCGATGATGTCATGGCCAAGATTTCCAATATGGTCAGACAAGATCCGGCCGTCCAGAACTACATCGGGGTTACAGGTTTTAGTCTTCTGGGTGGGGCTGGTTCCAATAACGGCCTGGGTATCGTTATTCTCAAAGACTGGGATGAACGCACAACCCCAGATATGCAGCCGACAGCTATCGTTGGCCGTTTGCAGGGAATGCTCTGGGCGTTGCAGGACGCGGAAGCTTTTGCTTTTGAAATGCCACCCATTCCCGGCCTTGGCTCAACCAGTGGTTTTGACTTCCGCCTGCAGGACACCATGGGTCGGGATTCCAAAGAGCTGGCTCAGGTACTCAATGGTTTGATTTATGAAGCCAATCAGCAGCCTGAGCTCAACCGGGTATTCAGTACCTTCCGGGCCAATGTTCCCCAACATTTCCTTGAAGTGGATCGGGACAAGATGAAATCTATGGGGGTTAACATTTCTGATGTTTACCTCACTCTACAGGCGCAGTTAGGCTCCCTGTATATCAATGATTTCACCCGCTTTGGTCGTATTTATCAGGTAATTATGCAGGCCGAAAACCTATACCGAAGCAAACCGGAAGATCTACAGAACTACTACGTACGCAATAGCGCCGGAGAAATGGTTCCGCTATCCACCATGGTTTCCATGAAGCCAATTCAAGGGCCGACATCCATTAACCGGTTCAATCTGTATCGTTCAGCCACTATTAATGGTGAAGCAGCTGCGGGTTACAGTACTGGCGATGCTATCCGGGTGATGACTGAGCTGGCAGATAACCTTCCCGATGGATACACCTTCGAATGGGCGGGCCAAACCCGGCAGGAGATTACAGCAGGCAGCCTTGCTCCTATCCTGTTTGCTCTGGCTATTGTGTTTGTTTACCTGTTCCTGGTGGCACAGTACGAAAGCTGGAATATTCCCTTCGCAGTTATCGCCTCGGTGCCGATTGCGGTCTTTGGTTCAGCGCTGGGCATGACCCTTACCCATATGGTGAACGACATTTATGCCCAGATAGGTATGGTGCTGTTGATAGGTATAGCTGCGAAAACATCTATCCTGATCGTGGAATTCGCTATGTCCAAGCGGGAGGAAGGACTGAGCATCATGGATGCTGCCCAGACAGCAGCTAGTCTGCGTTTCCGGGCTGTACTGATGACAGCACTGTCCTTTGTTCTGGGTATTCTGCCACTGGTTGTGGCGACTGGCCCTGGTGCCGCAAGTCGAGTATCACTGGGTATGACTGTACTCTGTGGTATGTTGGCGGCCACTATTATCGGCACCCTGATGACTCCAATTCTCTACCGGATTATTCAGGGAATGCGGGAGAAAGCCAAAGACGGACTGGAGCATATTCAGGAATAACGCTTGTAAAAACAATCTGCGTTGACAACAAAGAACCCAGCTCCAATGCTGGGTTCTGCCCATCTTTTACCCTGCCTCCCCCAATTACCCCTGCCAGAATATCCGGATATCACTCCACCCCGTATAGATGTGAAAACTTTTTTTCAAATCACCTAAACGATGAGAGAAAAAATCAAATTAAATCGCAAAAGCCCCAGCGATATCTGACAGCTTGCATATACTTGACCAGCGGTTCGGTATTTCCGTTGAGAGCTTTCACATGACCATCGCCAAACGTCTTTCAGAATTTCTTGAAGACAGTAAAATAAACTTCGACGTTGTTTCTCACCCTTATGCGGAAGGTGCTCTTGATACGGCCCATAGTGCCTGTATTCCTATACGGACAATGGCAAAAGCGGTTGTACTTGAAGATGATCGCGGGTTATTAATGGCGGTTATGCCATCCAATAACAAACTGATGCTCAACTGGCTGAATCGCAATCTGAACCGGCATCTGAAACTGGTTGAAGAAGATACCCTGCAGGCTCTGTTTACTGACTGTAAACCTGGTGCCATCCCAGCTATGGGCCAGCCATGGGGAATGATGACTGCCTGTGATAACAACCTTTCCTCGGTAACAGATATTTATTTGGAAGGCGGAAATCACCGGGAACTGGTTCACATGCACAGGGAACAGTACCAAAAACTCATGCAAGACCAGATTCACGACACTATCAGCTGTGCCCCTGAAGACCTGGACGCGTACAAGTGTTCAGCGACCAACTCAGACATTTAACAGGCAACTCTTGCCTAGCCCCGTCAATGGGAACAAGCTGCCAATAAGTAGGTGAAAAACACCAACAGATCAGAACTCCACATATTATGTACGACACATCCTCCCTAAGCGGAAAGTACTTTATTAATGGCAAGTGGTCAGATGCTATTTCAAAAGCCACTCTGTCTGTGTGTAACCCGGCTACCGGTGAAACTATTGGTCACGTAGCTCACTGTGGTCAGGAAGAAACACATTCAGCTATAGAGGCCGCTTCCAGAGCATTAAATGACTGGAGAAATAAAACAGCAAAAGAACGCTCTGCCCTCCTTCTCAAGCTCTATGATCTGATGATGGAAAATCAGGAATCTCTTGCCCGCCTGATGACCGCAGAACAAGGCAAGCCTCTTGCGGAATCCCGGGGAGAAATCGCTTACGCCGCAAGCTTTTTGCAATGGTTTGCTGAAGAGGCCAAGCGAATTTACGGCGATGTTATGCCTGCACCTAAAAGTGATCAGCGAATTGTTGTCACCCGGGAAGCCATCGGTGTTGTTGCCTGTATCACTCCCTGGAACTTTCCCAGTGCTATGCTAACTCGTAAAATCGGCCCGGCTCTTGCTGCTGGTTGCACAGTTGTCTGCAAACCTGCCAACGCAACACCTTTGTCTGCCTACGCTATTGCCGAACTGACACAACAGGCTGGCATTCCTGACGGTGTTATCAATATTGTCACGGGAAATACTGCAGAGATCGGAGCTGAGCTAACCTCTAACCCTAAAGTGCGCAAAGTCACTTTTACCGGCTCCACTCCAGTCGGCAAACAGCTGATAAAACAGTGTGCCGAAACCGTTAAACGCACATCTATGGAGTTAGGAGGTAATGCGCCTTTCATTGTGTTTGATGATGCAGACCTTGATGCCGCAATTGTCGGTGCCCTTGCTTCCAAATATCGCAATTCTGGCCAAACCTGTGTCTGCGCTAATCGCATAATGATACAAGACACTGTTTATGATGAGTTTGTCGAACGACTGACTAAATCAACAAAAGAACTTCAACTAGGTAATGGTCTTGATGAAGGCGTGACCATTGGCCCCCTTATTAATGAATCGGCAGCCCGGAATGTATTCAGCCTGATTGCAGATGCTGTCGCAAAAGGAGCAACTATCGTAACTGGTGGCCAACCTTCAGCCCTCGGAGGAAGTTTCGTTGAACCTACTGTTTTAACCGGCATAACTCCTGATATGAGAATCTATCGGGAGGAAATATTTGGTCCCGTTGCTCCGCTCATTCGCTTCTCGACTGTCGACGAAGCTATCGCCATAGCCAACGATACCGAGTTTGGGCTGGCCTGTTATTTTTACACCCGGGATATCGGTAGAGTCTGGAAAGTCAGCGAGCAGCTAGAATACGGTATTGTAGGCATCAATGAAGGCATTATCTCTACAGAAGTGGCACCATTTGGAGGAATGAAAGAATCTGGCAATGGCCGCGAAGGCTCCAAATACGGTATAGACGACTACGTTGAAATGAAATACCTGTGCATGGGCGGAATAAATTAGGGCCGAACGCTATACCGCTGCCGACAGT
Source organism: Parendozoicomonas sp. Alg238-R29 (assembly GCF_947331445.1). Taxonomy (GTDB): domain Bacteria; phylum Pseudomonadota; class Gammaproteobacteria; order Pseudomonadales; family Endozoicomonadaceae; genus Sansalvadorimonas. Next base: position 16,449 of record NZ_CAMZOG010000067.1, read on the forward strand.
GCTCCCATTCCAAAACGGGCATAATCACGCAATGTGGCATGCAAACCACCGAGAGCAACCTCTACACCATTGTCGTCTGTAATCCAATAAGCGTCATGTTCCGTTCCGATTTTCTTCCAGATATTTTCCTCAAGCAGCTCGGTAATGGTTCTGCCGGTGGCACGCACCAGAATCATGGCCAGAACTGGTGGGTAGAAAAGCATCCATATTAAGAAAGTTTTCGACAATGTTCGGCTCTTTAAAAAGCGTTATTACGCTCCACAACCGTTGCAGGCGGGGTGCAAAAACAACCGCAAGAACCAAAATAAAAATCAGGGTTAACAACAGCATTGGGCGTTTTCCAGCCAGAGGACATAAACTGCCTTTTTATTTTGTGGCGTGTAGACACGGCGACAGAATACCCTTTCCGTATTCTGTCGTCAGGCAGAGCGTTGAGACATTTAAAAAATACCCACTCTCCCTGACAAATAACAGATACAACTTTACACTCTGAGGGCACAGAGCGTTTCAGAAACTGATCTCTCGCAAAATTTTGCGTTCTTGTACTGTGGTATATTCAGCCTGGGTCAAAAAGGAGGGCTGGATTTCAGGTACGCCAGCCAGAAAAAGTCATGCGTTTTCTGTATCGTCTGATAACCCCGATTGTTGCGTTACTGATCGCCCTGCTTTCAGCAATGGAAGGCAATTATATAATTGCCCTGTCGGCTTCAATTATTCTCGGGTTAATCTGTTACAACCTTATGGATGTGACCGACCCTGCACGTATCCCGTCTCCACCTCTCCCCGAGCTGATCGCTCAAGGACCCTGCCACGTTCATTTCAACAATATTGCTTACCCGGACTGGGTACAGACCGAAGACGGCTTCTACTATACCTACTACGGTGTTGATGTTTCCAACGAATATCCCAACAGAGTTGACAGTGATGGGCTGGTGTATCGTGGAGTGAGATATTTGGCTGCGGGCTCCTGTGAACCTAATCTGGCCTAACGAGTCATTTTCTTCACAAACACTACAACAAACAGCGCAAGACAAAAGTTACCGATAAAAGCTTCCAGTGACGCCAATGTTCGGGACGGCCCCATGGGCGTTATATCGCCATAGCCCAGCGTTGTGAAGGTCACCATGCTGAAATACAGGGAATCAAGCAAAGCATCTATGTTAGCGCTCAGGCTGCTGCTGGGTTCAAAGCGAATGATATTGCCTCCAGAAATCATGCCAGAAAGGAAATAAAACAACGCACACAATGTCACCAGCACTGTGGAAAAAGCAAACACCCTCAGGGGTTTTTCCCCATAACCGCAAAGCATGTCGACAATTTTCGACATCCACCTCTGCCAGGAACCCAGCGGATACTGATAACGACGGAATACCATTTCTTTATAAAAGAAGTACCCGGATTCATCGAACAGGCCGTGGGCTTCACAACTTTTTCTTACATTTCGGCACACCTCTTCAGCTTCACCGAACAGGATATGCTTTTGATCCGCTGTTCTTTTAATTTGCTTCTGTGACAGCTGCCTTTCCTGATAAAGCGTTCTACCCCATTCCACATGAGCCATACGGCAGTAATCAAGGCGAATACCCAGCATGTTGGCTTCCGACATGTTAGCGAAATTCAGCGTGGCCCCTGAAAGATCGGTTTTCAACAACCGAGCTCCATGAAGATTGGTGCGGAACAGGTGTGCATGGCGAAGGTTAGCGCGGTACAAATCAATATTGCTCATATCCGGACCACCACAACCTTCTCTGCCACCAAGGTCAATATTTTCCAGGTTGGCCCGTGCAAGGCGGAACCCGGCTAAAGATTTCCCCTCACGGGCCATTTTTTCCAGACGATCCTTGATATCATCGCCACTTTTGTCAGCATCAGGATCATGCCAAAAGCACACTGTTTTTTCTGGCAGGCAAAGTTCTTTGCAACCCTGATAAATACAGGTGTTCAGAAGTTTTTTAGAAGGCTTTTTGTCAGAAGGCTTTTTGTCAGAAGACTTTTTGTCAGAACCTTTTTCTGAGTGGGCGTCTGCGTCGGGTTGTTCAGCTGCATCCATGAGCCAAAAGTCCTGAATTGAATTTTATAGTTTAAAAAATTATAGGTGTTATTTTTCCTCAGGCACTGAACTACATATCCCTCCACTATACTCATGGCTACTCCTGTGATTAATTGCTTTCAGGAGAGCAGCCGCCATGACTATGTCACAGAACCTCAGCCGTTACCTGACTCAGAAAAAAGCCAGCTACGACACCATCGCCCACACCCGCAGCACCAGCGCCTTTCAAAGCGCAATTGCTTCACACATCCCTAGCAGAACCGTGGCTAAGGCCGTGGTACTGAAAGATCCCGTTGATAATTACCTGATGGCGGTTATCCCCGCTAACCGCCGTCTGCACATGAAAGTCATTGAGGATATTGTTGATACGCCTTTAAAGCTGGCTGAAGAAGATGAACTGATCAGCCGTTTCAGAGACTGCAAAACCGGAGCGATTCCGGCAATGGGAGAGGCCTTTAATATGGAGATGATCTGGGATGATCGTTTTCTCAGCTCGTCGGATGTGTATCTGGAGGCCGGTGATCACGAAACACTGGTGCATGTTTCCGGTGATACCTTCCGCAAGCTGGCCAGCAACGCCAGACACGACCAAATTAGCCGACCGGAAAGAAATGAAGAAATAGACGTTGATGCTTTTTAATACTGAGTCAGGGCGCTGACAACGCCCTGTTCTGTTCAGCTAAACCAAGCCGCGCCAGAAGCCAGTAAAACCATGACAAACAAGATCCAGCTCAATGTTTTCTGTGAAGCTGTTACCGCGAACTTTACGCTAAAATGCGCGCCCACAGAGCTCCCCAGTGCAAGGATTAATCCAGGAACCCAAAGTATCAGGTCATTCCAGATAAAGATTCCCAGAGCCACTGCCGTAAAGGCACCGGTGCAGAGGATCTTCAGGGCATTGGCTCTCACAAGATCATAACGCAGACTGCCAGCAAGAGCGGCCAGCAACATAAAACCAACACCAGCCTGTAAAAAACCGCCGTACACACCAGCAAGAAATAACCCGATTGCAGCCTGGGGATGAGAAGTAATGGTTCTGACATGTTCACCCGTCGGCCTCATAGTGGAGGGTTTCATTACCATCACCAAAGCAATGGCCACCATAGAGCCAAGGAGAACCGGCTTAAGAACGTCTACCGGTAACCAGGATGCCAGCACTGCCCCCACTGCAGAGCCAATAAGAGTTGGCACAACAATGCTGACCATAGCGCCAGTATCAAGCTTCTTTTCCTTATGGAAACCTTTCAGACCAGTAATGGACTGAAACATCACCCCAACCCGGTTAGTCGCGTTGGCGATATCCGCTGGCATACCTAGCAGCATCAGAGCAGGAAGGGTCAGCATAGAGCCGCCACCGGCAATTGTATTAATAAAGCCCGCAACCACTCCTGCCAGCAAAAGCGCAATACCATTAACCAGTGTCAGCTCATACATTCCCGGACATCCTTACTCAGGTGTTTATTCTATTTATTAACGCGCCGCCATACGGATAGAACCATCAAGACGAACAGTTTCTCCATTGAAGTAGTCATTCTCTGCCATGCAGACAACCAGATTGGCAAATTCGTCGGGGTGACCCAGGCGCTTGGGATATTCCACGCTATTGCTGAGAGATTCAATAGCCGCCTCGGGTAAGGATGCGGCCAATGGCGTCATAAATAATCCTGGTGCGATTGTATTCACCCGAATTCCATAGCGGGAAAATTCACGGGCAATCGGCAGAGTCATACCCACAATACCGGCTTTAGAAGCGGCATAAGCTGGCTGACCAATCTGACCATCATAAGCCGCAACCGAGGCTACGTTAATAATCACGCCACGGCCGTGGTCATCATTAAAGGGCTGGTTATGCTGCATTCTGGCAGAAGCCAATCGCAGAACATTGAATGTTCCGAACAGGTTGATATCAACAATTTTCTTAAAGTTATCTAAAGGCAGAGGATTGCCTTCACGGTCAATCACCTTGGCAGGAGGGCCGATACCGGCGCAGTTCACAACAATATGGAGTTCACCAAACGCCTCCATCGCCTGATCAAGGCCACTTTCAACAGAAGCTTCATCGGTTACGTTAACAACGGCATAGCGGGCATTGTCTGAACCCAGCTCTTCAACAGTAGCTTGTGCCATCTGTTCATTCAGATCGAAAATAACAACCCTGGCACCTTTAGCCACCAGTGCCCGGCATGCTGCCTGCCCAAGGCCTGACGCGCCTCCGGTGACAACGGCAACTTTATTTTGTAAATCCATATTCGACTCCCGCTCGTTGTTATTTTAAGAATCGCTATTCTAGAGGAAAAACAGGCATTGCCATTAACGCAAACGCTCACTGTAAGCTGCATAACTTATGTTTTCTGCAAACATGCATGGGCTTTGATAAACAGCAGGTCTTCAGCTCTTGTTTTCCTCAGTGGTTACCCCTATAGAGTTTTCTACATTCACACACAATGGCGTAAAAGTGACCGTGATGCTGTAAGAGTGTTTGGCTATGGGAATAAAAGAAGCAGAATACGACGCTCACCTTATTCGTATTACTGAAGGTGATCAGTTCGAACCAGAATTCGTAGAAGCCAATCCCAACTTCAAAACCCCTGTACTGATTGATCACAGCACGACAAAACCCACTCGCGTTTTTGAGTCCGGTTCTATTCTTCTTTATCTGGCGGAAAAATTTGGTGCCCTGTTACCAAAAGAACCTTCCAAGAAAGCGGAGTGCTTGTCCTGGCTGTTCTGGCAAATAGGCAGTGCACCTTACTTTGGCAGCGGTTTTGGTGTCTACTTCTCTATTGATACATAACAGCGCACTTCTGAGAAAAGCATCCCATAGTCCGGCACACAACACCTTCCGCTAACCGATTGAATCACAGCTATTCAAAGGTCAGTTCCTGAAAGATATTACCCAGCACTCTCTGGTCTTTTACCAAAACCATTACACTATCGACGATTATCACGTTCATGACTCTTCAGCCATTGCCTGCGCCCTTCACCCTGAGAGGTTTGAAACAGAAACAGGTCAACGAAGAGTCCTTTGCGAAGAGCAATACCGCGGCAAGATGCTTATGCATAAAAGAAATAAATTGAAGTATAGTTATAATCCATGGGCTGGGCGCCCGAATATTAACATTGCTGTAACCGGTCAGGTCGGTCAGGTCATAAGTTGGCTGAAACAGTCTTCATAGTTTCTAAACGATCTCTTGGTTGATCCCCCATAGCCCTTTGCTAGTCTGAATAGGATAGATATTCAGACTACCTGATATGGAGGCTCCACCAAAATGAAGGGGAACAGAGGTTTCACGCTTATAGAACTTATGATTGTTGTGGCAATTATTAGCGTCCTTGCTGCTATCGCTGTACCCGCATACCAAAGCTATACCCTTCGGGCAAAAATCTCGGAATCGGTCATCTTTCTCAAAGACATGAAGACTGACCTCTATGAGTCCTGGGCTACCAATGGTGCCTACCCTGCTGCCGTTCGGGATGTACCCAAAGATGCTTTTGTTGACTCCGACTCCGAATATATCGAGAACAAGCATTACAACTACAACGGATCAGCCTCTGACGGTGATAAAGTTTGGATAGCAGTGGCTCTGGAGGAAACACTTATTGATGCACCACATCGGGGCATGCGCTCTATTCATATGGGCGCCAAGGTTGTGGATGGAGAGCTGGTATTCTTTTGCGGCATCTGGGGAGGTTCATCATCGATTGATACCGGCGCATTACCGCCTGGCTGCGATACTATTAACGTTAATGCTGAGTTGAACGCCCTTTAAATTTCCAGGCTGATTAAATACTTGAACACCCACTGCTCCGATGGGGTTTTTCATACCCCTAAACTGTTAGCATCTTCAGGGTATTGGTTTCTCCAACAACTGCCAGAGTATCGCCCTTAGTCATCAAGATGTGGTCTCCCTCCGATAACAACCCCTGCTCTTTTAACAGCGCAGTAGCCGCCATATTCACCTCAGAACCATTGCTCATACTCGTGGGATCAAACAAAAAAGCTTCAACGCCTCGATACAAAGCTACCTTTCGGCGAGTGGCTTCTGAACGAGTTAAAGCGAAAATTGGTAGTGCAGAGTTAATGCGAGACATCCATAACGGCGTACTACCAGATTCCGTCAGGCAAACAATTGCTTTGACTTCATCCATATGATTAGCGGTATACATAGTGGCCATGGCAATGGCTTCATCGGTGCGGGTAAAGTTGCAATCAATACGATGCGTAGAAACCTGCGCCGCGGGTTGTTTTTCTGCTCCCAGGCAAATTCGGGTCATAGCTGTCACAACACTGTCTGGGTGATCACCCGTAGCTGTTTCTGCAGAAAGCATGACCGCATCCGTGCCATCAAGAACAGCGTTGGCAACATCAAACACTTCCGCCCGGGTTGGCAGGCTGCTGGTAATCATGGACTCCATCATCTGGGTTGCCGTAATCACAGGGCGGTTGTAGAGACGAGCCTGATGAATAATCTGCTTTTGCACTCCCACCAGCTCAGCATCGCCAATCTCTACCCCCAAATCACCACGGGCAACCATGACCGCATCCGATGCCAGAATAACTTCATCCAGGTGTGTAACAGAACGAACGACTTCCGCCCTTTCAATTTTTGCCACAATTGCGGATGTGCCACCCGCTTCAGAAAGCAACTTACGGGCCTGATCCAGATCCGCACCACACCGGGGAAATGAAACAGCGAGATAATCCATACCAATGTCTGCCGCCGTTTGAATATCAGCCAAATCTTTTTCTGTTAATGCTGGCGCAGACAGGCCTCCGCCCTGCCGGTTAATCCCTTTATTGTTAGAAAGCTGCCCACCATTGATAACCCGGCAAAAGATTCTGTCTCCATCAATACCTTCAATATTCAACGAAAGACGACCATCATCCAGCAGCAATATATCTCCCGGGTTGCAATCATCTGGTAATGCCCGGTAATCAAGCCCTACGCTTTCCTGGTCTCCAGAGCAGGAATCCAACCCGGCATCCAGCACAAACTCATCATCTGGATTAAGAATGACTGGGCCATCCTTGAAACGGCCTATACGAATCTTTGGCCCCTGCAAATCTCCAAGAATGGCAACAGCTTTGTCGTGACGTGTAGCAATTTCACGAACTTTGCTGGCTCGACGACGGTGATCGTCTGGCTCACCATGGGAAAAGTTCAGCCGGACAATATTGACCCCGGCCAGAATCAGTTTTTCCAGCGCATCATCGGAATCTGTTGCCGGGCCGAGGGTCGCCACAATTTTTGTGCGTTTTAAGGATTCCATTCCAATCACTCAATTCCAGATGGCTTTTATTGACTATAACTGTGTTTAACAACATCACAATGAAATCTACAACATCTTCGTTACAGTTCTGTTTGCCTGATCTGCACCTGAATATCCCGTGAAGTCTCATTGTCATAAAGCACTGTGATTGTTCCTGCCACCAAAGGGGTAAATCGAAAGACATTCAGGGCTTCAAAAGTTATATTTTTCCCCGGTGCGCTAACACTGACTATTCGATGAGGAATCTCGAGCTCTTCCGGTTCCAGAATCAAAGTGACTGGTTCACCTGCAAGTACATGAATAACGTCATCCTGCGTCTCAACAATTAAGGGCTCTTCACTATCAGATAACGATTGTGGATTTGTTCTTGTACGAAAAGTCCAGCTCACACTGTTCATAATGGCCACACTGGTTGTTTATCCGAGCATACTCACAGTGAGCTGCCGAAGCGGCCTCCAGCTATTGCTGAGGTTTATAAACAGGAAAATTATTTGCAGCACGAGCTCTATTCACCAACGCCAGACCAGAGTTCGCAACAACGACTGCAGATGACAACATACACTGAACACACAGCAACATTCCCGACACAAAAGACAACGATCTATACATACTCTGCCACACACCACTTCTACAACGATGCCCTTAGAAATTGGTGTGCCAGAAAAGGTTCCGGCAACGGTTTTTATGCAGGTTAAACAGTGGGTATTTTTTTTCGTATCTTTGGAAAGCCGGTGGCAATTGCCAGTAAAGCCACAACCGCCAGAATCCATACATAGTGAACTGCGCTAGCAATATCCAGAGGAGATACACCAGCAATAGAGCCAGCCAGAAGAATCTGTGCCCCCCAGGGAATAGTGCCTTGCACAACACAGGAAAAAATATCCAATAAACTGGCAGACCGGCGAGGATCAATATCAGCCTCCTCACTCAAATTCCTCGCTACTTCTCCGGAAGCCAGAATTGCCACAGTATTATTGGCCGTAAAGAGATTGCAGACAGAAACCAACATCGCAATGCCCAGTTCAGCGGAGCGCCCGGTCAGCTGTCCCCCATGGGAGAATATTTTACGAGCAACAGCTGTTAACCAGGTTTTACCACCGCCTTCTGTCATCATGCGACTTAAGCCACCAATAAACATTGAGAGCACCATAATCTCTATCATGCCCTCAAAACCGCGGTAGGCATCATCACCAGCAGTACTGAGGCTGTAATCACCAAGAACAATTCCAAGAGCTGTGGAAAACACAATGCCGCTCATCAACACAGCGAGCACATTAACACCACTAACAGCCAACCCGAGAACAACAATATAGGGCAGCACCAGCCAGGGGCTCTCAACATCGGAATGAACTGTTTCCCTGCCCTGCCCAAGAGATAACAGCAATGCAATCGTTATCAGCGCCGCTGGCAGGGCAATACGAAAATTAAACAGCAGTTTGTCCCGCATATCACAGCCCTGGGTGCGGGTTGCAGCGATAGTGGTGTCTGAAATCATCGACAGGTTATCACCGAACATAGCCCCCCCCACAACCGCGCCAACACAGAGGCTGACGCCAAGTTCGGTACTGTCTGCAATTCCAACAGCTACCGGAGCAATGGCCGCTACCGTGCCCATGGATGTTCCCATAGCTGTGGCTACAAATGCTGAAACCAGAAACAAGCCCGGCAAGAGAAAAGGTGCGGGAAGGAGTTTTAGCCCCATAGTTACTGTTGCATCAACGCCACCTATAGCACTGGTGACCTGACTGAAAGCACCAGCCAGAAGAAACACCATACACATTGTGGCGATATTGATATCGGCCACACCTTTCAGAAAGGGATGGATACGATCTTCCAGTGCACCTCTGGCCAACAACACGCCAACGACCATGGCAGGCAGTACTGCTACAGGAGCCTTTATCTGGTAAAAGGCATACTCCGTCCCCTGAAAATAGTGGTACAAGCCACCGCCGAAAAAGATCACGACGAAAACACAGAGGGGTAGCATGGCCAGACCATTGGCCGCAGGGGTGGAATTCATGCCTTGAGTGAACCGTTTTTATAAAGAATGCGATAGGAATAGATTAAGAGGAACATTGTAGGCGTCTCTCCCGGAAGCACCCGCCACTGCATTCAAATTAAGACATTCTTCAAACAATAGCTCAGAAGAGATGGAGCTAGCAGCCTGTCGGACTTAAAGCGTCAATCAAGATAGAATCGAACATCCAGTTGCAGTGGCGTCAAGCTCTATGAATAAATGGATATTCAAACCCGTTG
>NZ_CAMZOG010000068.1 GCF_947331445.1 Parendozoicomonas sp. Alg238-R29
GTACGACTACGGTAACTGTACGGAGGTTAGAGACCATACAGATTACCCGACATGGGCGTCAGCTCCTACCCTTCAGCTTTGGCATTTCTGGCCTCTGGTGGTTTTGTCCCGTACATAGGTATTTAGGCTAATGTACCATTTTGTATGGATTCCCAAGTACAGGCACAAGGTGTTTGTTGAGCCTTATCGGAGTGCGCTTCTCAATATCATTCACAAAGTAGCTTATGACTATGGTATTGATATCGTTGAGATAGAAGTACCGCCAGATCACATTCACATGGTTGTTAGGAGTGAACCGAAAATAGCCCCCTCGAACATCATGCAGATTATAAAAAGTATATCTGCCAGGGAGTTTTTTCGGATGTTTCCTGATGTGAAGAGAAAGCTCTTCTGGGGCGGTAAGCTCTGGACCCAGAGCTACTTCGTAGAAACTATCGGTAATGCTAATGAAGAAGTCATTCGGCAGTACGTTCAGAATCAATTAAAAGTGATGAATGATGCTGAGGCTAAAGGTGAGCAGTTAGGGCTCTTCTAAAACTCGGCCGCTTGCGGCCGAGTTTTTTATCCCCTCCAAAACAGTTTCTTATTTCTTACGCGTAAAAATATAACGAGGGCAGTGGTACGGAACTTATTAGGCCACAGAGATTTCATCCCCCCCTGGGTAACGATCACTCAACAGGCAGGCACCCGGGCAGGTAAAACACACAACGTGCGTACATGAAAAAAGAGATTAACCCCTGTAGTCCAGTGAGTGTTACAAGCACCTGAGCCAAGGCTCACTACAAGGGGATGCGCGAAGCATCGCGGGGAAGATGGTAGCGTTAGGAAAGGTGGCAAGCCGGTCAGTAGGTCAGTCCAGCATAAAGAGGGCGCAATGGTGGGCGCAGATAGAGAAAAATAAAAAAAGGGTAAGTGGCTATTAACCTCTCACCCCTTTGGTATATCTGGTGGGCCCAGCAGGACTCGAACCTGCGACCAATGGATTATGAGTCCACTGCTCTAACCAACTGAGCTATAGGCCCACAGCGGCGTCAGATTATACGCATAGAGGTTCTTTGGTGCCAGTCTTGAACCTCTATATAACTATGATTTTTAGAGCTTTTCTAAAAAATAGCCATTCAGGCTTACCAGTCGATACCAATCTGAGCTTTTACCCCTGCCCTGTAGGCATGACGCTCATCTTTCACTTCACTGATTGTATCTGCAATATCTGCCAGAGCTTGGGGGCAGCCTCGGCCAGTGATGATCACAGACTGCATTTTCGGGCGGTTATTCAACGCCTCAATAATCTCATCTGTATCCACATAGCCGTATCGGGCTATGTAAGTCAGCTCATCCAGAAGTACTAGTGTGAGGTCTGGGTCAGCCAACATTTTTTTGGTTTCAGCCCACACCTCCTGAGCGGCTTTTGTATCCAACTCTTTATTCTGGGTATCCCAAGTGAAGCCTGTTGCCATGACATGGAACTTTACACCCAGCTTTTCCAGAACATTTCGTTCTCCACAATCCCATTTGCCTTTAATGTACTGGGCTACACCTGCTTTCAGACCGTGGCCGACACAGCGTAAAACAGTTCCAAAGCCAGATGTGCTTTTGCCTTTGCCGTTTCCGGTAATAAGAATAACGATGCCGCGTTCTTCATTCGCTTCTGCGATTTTGCTGTCGATATGTTCTTTTTTGCGCTGCATGCGCTGTTTGTATTTTTCGTCAGAACTGGTCATAAACTTGGCTCCAGAAAAAGGGGCATTGCTGCCCCTCGGTATAAGCAGTTTGATTAAATATCGGGAGACCAGGAAACAGAAACAAAGGCACCGCGAGGCTCTTCGTTATATCCATAACTGGTCTGGTAATCCTTGTTCAACAAATTAACGAGCTTGAGGTCAGCTTTCCACTCTTTCGCAAGTTGGGTGCTTGCGCGCAGGTCGAATGTAGCAAAGCCATCAACCCGGTCAGTATTTTTTGGCGCGTCCTTGTCCCATGAATGACTCTGCGCCCGCATGATGCCACCAAATGTATAACGACCGAGCTGACGGCTAACGTCCACAACCAGACGCTGTTTGGCAATACGGCGAAGCTGCTGGTTTGTATCCTCGTTCACAGGGTCTAGCAGACTAAGATTAGCTTGCAGGTTCCAATTACTCAGCTTGGTTCCCAGTGCAAACTCCAGTCCTTTAATCTTCGCTTTACTGATATTCTCAGCACGATGATTTTGAGCAGGATTGAGCGAGATTTTGTCATCAATGCGGTTTTCAAAAGCATTCACAGACCAATCTACGCGTAAGCCCGCAATGTTCTTGCCACTTACAGATAATTCAGTGTTGTAAGATTTTTCAGGTTTCACATCAGGATTAGATGCAAAAACATTGTAGAGATCCTGAAATGTTGGTGCTTTGAAGGCTTTTCCCCATGACGCGACAACACGGATATCAGACTCAAAACTTTTACCGAAAGCAAAACCACCGGTCGTTTCTTTACCATAAACTTCATTGTCATCTTGGCGCAGGTTAACTCGCAGATCATAGGTATTGAAGTTGATCTGCTGCTCAGCAAATACTGCCTTGTTGTCGCGGGAGGTAACATCAAAGTCGGTTGAACTTATGACTCTGTCTTTGTAGTAATCAACCCCCGCAATCAGCAAACTGTTCTCAGAGGTAGCGACAGTATTCAGCCAATTATAACTATGGCGGCGAGTATCAAACTTGGAGCGCCCGTAGGGAGAGTCCTTGGCATTTTGATAATTCTGGTTGTATCCAGCCGTTAAAGACGTCGTCCAGGTGTCGTTGAAGATGTGTTCATACTTACCAGAAACAGCTTGTTGTTTGAATTCATAGTACGGCTTGTTAACTGGGGTGGAAGATGATGTTGTATCGTACTCAGATTCACCTTCACTCTGTAGAAAGCTTACTGACAGGGTATCCTTGTCAGTGAATTTGTGACGGATATTCAGGTTACCGCTAACATTTTTATAGCCGTCATTATCCGAGTCTGTACCGTGCTCCTGCTCAGTACTATCATAACCATCCGTATCGAAGGCATTCACCCCGGCAGCAATACGGATTACGTCATTTCCTCCAGAAGCGAAAACACTTAGCTCTCTGGTGTTTCTGCTGCCATAACCCGCTTTGATAGTTGCAGTAGGTTTTGCACTACCCTTACGCGTAATAATGTTAACAACGCCACCAATAGCATCAGCACCATAAAGACTGGAAATCGGGCCACGGACAACCTCAATTCGCTCGATTTGCTCTGGAGAGAAATACTGCAAACTGGCACCACCTACAGTGGCGCTGCCAATTCTCTGACCATCAACCAGCACTAGGGATTCATTGTTATTCGTACCCCGAATAGAGATTGAAGCCTCAGAACCTGGACCACCGGATGTTCTGATCTGCACACCAGGAAGTGTATTTAATAAATCAGGAACACTGGTAGCCTGAGAGGTTTCGATATCTTCACGGGTGATAACCGAAACAGGAGCCAATGCCTGATCAACAGTCTGAGCCGTGCGTGATGCTGTAACAATGACATCATCCAGCTGATAAACGTCATTTGTATTTGCAGAAATAGCAGAACTGAGTGCAGCTGGCAAAAAGAGAGCTGTCAGTGTCAGTGAAGAGGTCTGTGTGCGCATGCTTGGTTGTAATCCAATTTTATTCAGACCTTGCACCCGAGGTCTTTATCAAAAATAAAACGGAAAAATGAGGGGAACAAAAGCAACACAGGCACACATCTCAGATGCGTCCTGAAAACATGATCACAGAACTGGTCATGCTGGTCACTTGGGTATTCCCGCCCAGTTTTCCATTCTCACAAAGGCAGGTTTCCTGACTCCAGCATCATCACCTGCCTCCACCTTCCCAAAGCCAACATGACTTCAGTGGTTTTACCGTTCTCTCAACGGCCAGAGACAAACTTCGCTGTCACAGTTGCGGGCACAGTCCAGGCATTCAACCTGATTCCCTATTAAGCCAACTCAGAGCGAAGAGAAAATCCTTCCCATCACGCCGATTCAGCCACCTTTGCGCAGGGTGCCAATGTTATTAGTGCTGACTACGAATGTATAGAGTTTCACCCTGATACAGACGAAATACAGTCACACCCCCTGTCTATAGTTACTTCAGGATCTCGTGGTTAAGTCGTACACAGGGAGTGTGATCCGTGAAGTCTATAGCAGCAGTCCTGGCCGCAGGGGTCATTGGGCTGAGCAGTGCTGCTGTAAGTGCCAGTTCGCTGCCAGCCAATCTCCCCCCGCCATCAGCAGGTATTACAGACCAGCGTCTCGACGCTTGGGAGCAGCTTGTAGCCCGTTTGCGCTCAGCATCGGACGATGATCGCCTCAGAGAAGTGAACAATTTCTTCAACTCTCTGCGTTTCCTCAGCGATCAAAAAGTCTGGGGGCAGGAGGATTACTGGGCATCGCCTTCAGAGTTTTTAAACAGAGGTACCGGCGATTGTGAAGATTACGCCATTGCCAAATACATCAGTCTTCGTCGTTTAGGAGTGGATGACAGCCGATTAAGGCTTGCTTATGTACGCTCCCTAACTCTTCGACAGGCCCATATGGTTTTGCTGGTCGAGACAGGTGATGGAGAGCAGGTGGTTCTGGATAACTTAACCAGTGCTATGCAATCACCTCAACGGCGAGGTGATCTTGAACCGGTGTATTCCTTCAATAGTTCTGGCCTCTGGCTATTAGATCAGCAATATCATGAACAGCACATAGGTCAGGCCTCGCGCCTGTCCCATTGGGTATCATTACAGGAAAAATCTCGAAATCCGGGTATATGGCCTTCGAGCAGGTGATAAATGCCATCAAAGCCTATTAGTTCTAGCCTGCATTGCCCATAATAGCCCCCAAAGTTTTCCACTTCGTTATCAAAACGAACAGCTTTGGAAGAAAAGGGGACACTATGGGCCTGGGCAGTTGGAAAGAAAGATTGTTTGACTCAATACCAGACATCAATGGTCATCGCTGGGGAAAAGCCATCGCCATTGTTGTCGCATTGTATGTTATTGCTATGATCGTCCTCGGTGTGTACTGGAGTCAGGAACCAGAGGCTTTTGATGTCAATGAAAATGCCATTGTCATGGCTTCCAAACTGAATCGCCCTATCGTAGTTGGGTTTACCTCCACTGCATCAGCCATCACTATTGGTGAAATTATTCTCAACAAACCCGGTGGTTATACCCGTAACGATATCGCCCCTCCCGGTGTATTTATGGACAACATGCCTAACTGGGAATTTGGTGTTCTGGTTCAGCTACGTGATTTCACCCGTGCCATGCGCAAAGACTTCAGCCGTTCACAGTCCCAGTCCAAGGAAGATCCGGATCTAGCCATTGCCGAACCTCAGTTTAACTTCGACTCCAAAAGCTGGGCACTGCCTTCCAGTGAAGGTGAGTACCAGCGCGGGATTGATAAGCTAGATAGCTACTTGCTACGCCTTTCTGATAACAAGAATCCTGCACAGTTCTATACCCGTGCAGATAACCTGACCCAGTGGCTGCGTGATGTAGAAACCCGTCTGGGTTCATTGTCCCAGCGCTTGAGTGCGAGTGTTGGCAAAACTCGATTGAATACAGATCTGGCTGGTGACGCATCAGCAGAACAGTCCACTCCTGCAGCTGCAGAACTACAGGTAAAAACTCCCTGGACTCAGATTGACGATGTATTCTACGAAGCCCGTGGTACATCCTGGGCTCTTATCGAACTCCTGCAGGCTATTGAAGTTGACTTCCAGGATGTTCTTGAGAAAAAGAATGCACTGGTCAGCCTGCGCCAGATTATTCGTGAACTGGAAGAAACCCAGGCAACAGTGTGGAGCCCAGTGATTTTGAATGGCAGCGGCTTTGGTGTTCTGGCTAACCATTCTCTGGTAATGGCCAACTACATCTCCCGCGCTAACGCTGCGATTATTGATCTGCGCACCCTGCTGGCTCAGGGCTAACCCTTTTCTTGATCCATACCGGTACTTGCCGGTATGGATTTATCAAATGCCTTTCTTCAAGTAACTTTCCGCTTTTTTAAGCAGTTTCTTTTTTGAGAAAATCAGGCCATGGTGAAATACAACTCCCGCAATGACGACACTCGTCTGGTGTACAGCACAGACCAAGGACGTATAAAAGAAGACAAAAAAACCAGAAATGAGATTCCTGAAACAGACGGAGTTGTACGCGTTCGTCCAGAAAAAAAGGGGCGAGGCGGTAAAACCGTGACTGTCATCACTGGTTTGCCCATGGCAGGCAACGATTTGAAAGCTTTTACCAAGCAACTGAAAAAACGCTGCGGTGGCGGTGGTGCAGTTAAAGATGGTGCAATTGAGTTACAAGGCGACCATGTTGATACCATGGTCGCCGAACTGATCAAGCTTGGACACAATGCCAAGCGTGCTGGAGGTTAGGCATTCACTTTGCGGAAACGCTCGATAATATTACGGGTTGAGCTGTCTAGCTTGCTGGCATCTCCGCCTTCTATCATTGGGTAGAGCTGCTTACCAAGTAGCTTACCCAACTCCACACCCCACTGATCAAAAGAATTAATATTCCAGATCACTCCCTGCACAAATACCTTTTGCTCATAGAGCGCGAGGATTGCCCCCAGAGTTTTCGGCGTCAAAGAGTTGCAGAGCAGAATACTGCTAGGCCGATTTCCAGGAACTACTTTGTGTGGGGTAAGCCATTCAATGTCCTTCGCTGACTTCTCGGCAGCTTCCAATTCTGCCTTAACCTCTTCCAGCGAACGACCATTCGCCAACGCATTAGCCTGAGCCAGCCCGTTGGTAAACAGCCATGCATGTTGATCGTTTACAGGCGTATGACTAGAAGCCGGAAGAATGAAGTCGGCAGGAATGGTGCACGTGCCCTGATGCAATAATTGCATATAGGCATGTTGGTCATTGGTTCCTGCTCCTCCCCAAATGATTGGCCCGGTTACACTGACAACAGATTTTCCATTGTGTTGAACCGATTTACCATTGCTTTCCATATCGACCTGCTGAAGGTGATTGGACAAATCACGCAGGCCATGGTCATAGCTAAATACAGCGTGGCTTTGCGCACCTCCCCAATGTCTGTACCAAAGCCCTAACAGAGCCATGATAACAGGCATGTTGTGGTTGAGTGGGGTTGAGCGAAAATGCTCATCCATTTCACCTGCACCAGCCAACAGCGCTTCAAAATTGTCATACCCAATAGATAGCGCAATGATCAAGCCGATAGAAGACCACAGCGAATAACGTCCACCAACCCAATCCCATAAAGGGAGAATATTCTCTTCAGCAACACCGAACGCTACTGCAGCTGAAATATTGCAGGAAACAGCAATCAGATGATTCGCTAAATCACTCTCTTTAAGGCCTTTTTGCAAGAGCCAGCTTCTTGCAACATTGGCATTGGAAAGCGTTTCCAACGTTGTGAACGTTTTGGATGCAATGATAAAGAGGGTTTCTTCCGGATCCAGAGACGCCAGTTCATCGGTGATGTCTGCAGGATCGATATTAGCCACATAATGAGGCGTTATTTGGCCATTGCGAAAAGGTTTGAGTGCATCCGTTACAACCTTCAAACCAAGAAATGATCCACCAATTCCTATATTCACAACATGGCGAATGGGCTTGCCGGTATAACCACTCCAAGCTCTAGAGTGGATCTTTTGGCAGATGTTTTTCATCTGCTCTTGTGCTGCATAAATATCTGGTTTTATATCTTTGCCATTAACCAGAATCTCTTGATTGTCCAAACTACGCAGGGCACTGTGAAGAACAGCTCTCTGCTCAGTACTGTTAATAATGGCTCCGGTGAACTGATCCTCAATAGCTCCTGAAACATCTGCCTCTGTCGCTATGGATAGCAGTTTTTCAAGAATATAATCGTCTATCAGGTGTCGAGAGTAATCCAGCAGCAGACCACAGGCATCAATAGAATAGCGATCAAAACGGTCGGTTTCTTGAGCAAGAGCAGTGCGAAGAAAGTCTGCAGGCAACTGATGATAAAGCTCTTCCAGCTCAGAAGACGCAGAAAAGCCGGGCAAGGCTGAGGGTTGTATGGTCATTCCTTGATGCTCCGAAAAACCAGATTGAAAACAGTTTAACTGAACATGCAATGCAAGCATTGTTCCTGAGCTGCAAACATCTGATAAATCAAAAACCGCTAGCCTGGTTAACAGACTAGCGGCTAGGTTTCCTTGAATCAGCCTTCTGTATGAAGGTTTTTTTACGCTACCTGAACAGGGATAGCGTTGGCACTGTGGCTGACAGTATTGTCAGGATTTATGTAAAGCAGTGCAGGTTTGTGATTTGCGCACTCAGCTTCAGAGTAGTTGCCATAAGCACAAATAATCACGCGATCACCCGGTTCCACCAAACGCGCTGCAGCGCCATTCATGGAGATAATTCCAGAACCTGCTTCACCACGGATAATGTAAGTGGTGAAACGTTCACCATTATCCTTGTTGTAAATTTGAATTTGTTCAAATTCGCGGAGCCCAGCCATGTCCAGCAGATTACTATCGATGGCACAGGAGCCTTCGTAGTTCAGTACTGCATGTGTCACGCTGGCCATATGCAGCTTCGCCTTCAGCATTACATTCTGCATCGGGATATTCCTTTTTCTATGGTCTGCGTTGTGGTAAATATCTACCGCAGTGCAGCGCAAAATACTTGTTCGAGACGGCTTTTACAAGTCAATCTGCAGATTGTCTATTAATCTGGCTTTACCAAGACCAGCCGCTGCAAGAATAATCAGTTCTTTATCATTCGGCCCTGCAGGTTGCAGGTCTGAACGACGGATAATATTGAAGTAATCCGGCTGAAAACCAGATTCTGCCAGGTAGGCAATCGCGTCACGCTGAAGAATGTCGTAGTTCACATTGCCGGCAACAATGGCGTCTTTGGTTTTTACCAGCTCTTTATTCAGCAAGCAGGCCTGTTCCAGCTCTTCAGGTGAGAGGTAGCCATTGCGGGAGCTGAGAGCCAGCCCGGTTTCAGAACGTGCGATTGGGGCACCAACAATATCTACTGGCAGGCAGAGGTCTTTCACCATCTTGCGGATAATACTGAGTTGTTGGAAATCTTTTTCTCCAAAAACAGCAATATCTGGCTGGACGATATTGAACAGTTTGGTAACAACTGTGGCAATGCCGGTAAAGAAATCCGGACGGCTCTTGCCACAATGCATGCCATCCAGAGCTTCTACCTTAATCTCGGTGTGATGATCCAGGCCTGCCGGGTAAATAATGTGGGAAGTTGGCGCAAACACCATATCCACATTGTGCTCTTCCAGCAGAGCTTCGTCCTGAGCCATGGTGCGAGGATAGCTGTGGTAATCCTCATTGGGGCCAAACTGCATCTGGTTTACATAGATGCTGACAATTACAACATCAGCCAGTTGTTGGGCTTTGGTGACCAGAGTCAGATGACCGCCATGAAGGTTTCCCATAGTGGGAACCAGAGCGACAGTTTTACCGGCAGCTTTTACTGTGTGGACGTAGTCACGAATCTCTTCAATGCCGTAAATGGTGTTCATGCGTCGAATCCATGCTCGGGAGCGGGGAAAGTACCGCTCTTAACATCAGCAACAAAACTGGCAACAGCTTCCGCTGGTGTATTAGCTGTTGCCATAAAATCTTTCACAAAGCGGGGCTTGCGACCGTGGGTCATACCCAGCATGTCGTAAATAACCAAAACCTGGCCATCAGTGTCGGAACCTGCACCAATGCCAATAACAGGCACATCTACGGAGCGGGAGATTTCACGGGCAAGAGGAGTGGGAACACATTCCAGCAGCAGGATGTTTGCACCCGCTTCCGCCAACAGTCGTGCATCTTCAATCATCCGGTTAGCGGACTCTTCATCACGACCCTGAACCTTGTAGCCACCCAGCATACTGACAGACTGAGGAGTCAATCCCAGGTGCAGGCAGGTTGGTACACCTCGTTCAGACAAGCCTCGAACGGTATCACATAACCAGCGCCCACCTTCGAGTTTGACCAACTCTGCGCCCGCTTGCATAAGTGCAGCAGAATTCTGGTAAGTCTGTTCCGGAGTTGAGCAAGCCATAAAAGGAAGATCAGACATGATCATAGCGTCGGTATTGCCACGACTCACACAGCGAGTGTGATAAATCATGTCTTCCATAGTGACTGGGACAGTAGAGTCTTTGCCCTGAGCAACCATACCCAGAGAGTCACCTACAAGAATAATATCTGTTCCCTGACTGCTAACCATATGCGCCTGAGTAGCGTCATAGGATGTGAGACAGGTGAATTTCTCACCGGTCTGCTTCATTTCCAGTAGAGAATGGAGAGTGGTTTTGGCCATAGAACCCTGGATTTGTATTTTGTGCCATCTTCTTTCGAGTCAGGCTTATCCGATGATGCAATGACGCGCTATATTGGTGGAAATGCGGACTCTTTTCCAGTGTAGAATTTACCTGTTTTCAGGTATTGCATTGCGCCCCTGCTGCATAACAGCAGGAGTGAATGAATGAACCTTCGGGAAAACAGCGGTTTATAAGCTTCTTATCTATAAATCTGAGGGTTTAGGATTGAAATAATGCCGCCCTTTACGGCAGGTAAGAATCTCTTCTACCAGCTGATGGTAATCCTGTTCATTGTGCACAAGATCGATTTCTGCTGCGTTGACGATCAGTAATGGCGAATCCTGGTAGTAGTGAAAGAAGCGGGCGTAAGCTTCGTTTAAACGTTTCAGGTAACCATTTCCTATCAACCGCTCTGCTTCAATGCCCCGTTCCCGAATCCTTTCTTTCAAAACATCAACTGGTGCCTGCAGATAGATCACCAACTCTGGCTTGGGAAGGTCGCGGGTCTGCATTGACCAGGCTCGGTCATAGAGTTCCAACTCATGGGCATCCAGATACATTTCAGCAAACAAGCGATCTTTTTCCATGCAAAAATCAGAAACACGTACCTGTTCGAACATATCATTCTGTCGAAGAGTTTGAAGCTGAGTCGCCCGTTGAAACAGAAAATGCAACTGAGTCGCTAAGGCTACCTGACGAGGGTGACGGTAGAAACGTTCAAGGAATGGGTTTTCTCTGGGGGGCTCTTCCAGAAGAACATCATAATTAAAAGTGCCGGCCAAACGACGAGCCAACGTTGTTTTACCAACACCAACAGGCCCCTCTACAGCAATAAACCGGGGAAAGTCTTCCCTCAATGGATACGAAGCCAACCTTGCTTCCATGTACGACTTTCCCCTGTCATATGTTTTTTGTTTTTATTTTTACAAGTTTTGCCATCAGGCAGGCTGTGGCAACGGGATATCTGCAATTGCAGAAAGCCCTTTCTCTCCACTAGTTTGTAAAAGCTTTTTCAGGCTTTGTCCAGTCGGGAGCACAAGCTCAGGAGCAATATCCGCCAGTGGTCGTAAAACAAAATTACGCCAATGCATCTCTTTATGGGGAACAATTAAGCGTTCATTTTCAATAATGTCCTCCCCATAAAGCAACATATCCAAATCGAGGGTGCGGGCTCCCCAGCGAATATGGCGCACTCGCCCATGATCCTGTTCAATAACCTGCATGGCATCCAGCAGCAGCAAAGGCCTAAGACTGGTTTTCACCGCAACCACCGCATTGATGTAATCGGGCTGGTCACCCGGTCCAACAGGGTCGCTGCGATAAAGCCGGGAAGCTGCAATTAATTCTGTCTGATCGATTTCGGCTATCTGTTCGATGGCGAATAACACTTGCTGATCTGGCGCTTCAAGGTTGCTGCCCAAACCGATGTAAGCGGTAACGCAGGACATGGATCTACTCCTGGAGCTCTTTTTTCAAGACAAGGTTTCTCAAAAAGAAACTACTCGTTGGTTTGCCGACTACGAGAAGCATTATTGCTAGCAGGTTTGCGTCTGCGGGTTCTGCGACGGCGATTGCGATTCGGAGCCTTATCATCACCACGACTTTCGTTTTGCTCACGGTGTTGGTGATTATGAGATTGACGTGTATCAGCCCGCAGTTCAGGATGAGCGGCCTGATAGTCTGTCCACCACTGGCCTGCTCCACCTAAATCTTCACCAGAAGCTTCACGCAGCAGCAGGAAGTCATACGCTGCACGGAAACGCGGATGAGTTAGCAATTCATTTACCCGGCGTGGCTGGCGTCGCTCCAAGCGCCTCTGTAAATCCCAGATTTCCCGCATGGGAATAGAGAACCGTTTGGGAATAGCAGTATGTGTACACTGATTGGAAACGACCTGCATAGCAGCCTGATGCAGTGCAGGTACAGGAGGTAAGCCTTGAGCTTCCAGATCAGCAGCCATGGCAACCACGGGGGGCCAGAGAGCAGCGGCATAGAAAAATGCCGGTGTCACTGGTTTTTCCTGCTGAATGCGCCTATCGGTGCTTTTCAGCGCTTCATCCAACAATCGCTCACCTTGAGGATTATCGAACAATGCAGACTCTGTTGCCGGGAAGAGTGGCTCGAATAGTTCATACTCTCGCATCAGGCGCAAAATTTCCTGACCATAACCGGAAAGAAACAACTTCAGAGTTTCATCAAAGAGTCTCGAAGAAGGAATGTCCCGCAGAAGATTGCCAAGCTCACGAATCGGGGCTGCGGTGGATTCTTCAATCTGGAAATCCAGTTTGGCTGCAAAGCGAATCGCTCTGAGCATACGAACAGGGTCTTCATGGTAGCGACGCACCGGGTCGCCAATCAGCCGAATCTGCCTGTTTTCAATATCATTCATACCTCCACAGAAATCATGGACGCTAAAATCATCCGTGGTGTAGTAGAGAGCATTAATGGTGAAATCACGACGAATGGCATCATCTTCAATAGAGCCATACACGTTATCCCTCAGAATCCGGCCAGAATCCGAATGATGGGAATCATCTTTATGCTGCTTTTCATCTGGAACTGAGTCGTGGCTGGCCCGAAAAGTGGCAACCTCAATAACTTCCCGCCCAAACACAACATGGATCAGTTTGAAGCGGCGCCCGATAATGCGGGAGTTTCGAAACAGGGACCGAACGACTTCCGGAGGCGCGCTGGTAGCCACATCAAAATCTTTCGGAGACAGACCCAACAAAAGATCCCGGATGCATCCTCCTACCAGCCAGGCTTCATGCCCCTGACTGCGGAGGCGATAAAGCACCTTCAACGCATTATCGCTGATGTTTTTACGGGAAATTGAGTGATCATCCCGAGGAATGGCCCTGCGAATCGGCTCTGGTGTGGATGATGCATCCGTGCTGAAAAGCCTGGACAGGAATCCGATGAGTCCTTTGCGCCCGCCAGTCATAATATGTTGTGATCTCTGGTTACTGCCATGAACAAGACATCTGTTCGATGCATAGGAAACAGACATATTAACATCAGGCTCGGAATAGAAACAGTTTGACTAGGGGCATTCTGTCAGGTTGAAAGGTAGAGCCACCAAATCATATCTCCAGGGCACTGCTTAACCAGCGCTTCTCTTATTACCTGACTGGCCATAGTTTTCTGCATATTGCTCAACCATTCTGTATCTTCAAGGCGACTTTCCAGATACCAGTCCGGATAGGAGTGAAGCTTGCGATCATAGTAGGCCAATGGAAACTGTATCTGCTTGGGCAGCTGAGGCAGATTCTGATAAAACGCTGTTACACATTGCTGTACCAGTACCTCTCCCCGATTGTTTCTTTTGCCGATGTAAGTAGTGGATTCCGTCCGATACTCATCGTTGTAAGGGCGCATCATCTCCCCGTAACGGGCAGTTATACACTCATCCATAGAGAGCGTTTGTGGGGATGAACCGTAGCCCATAACTTCACAGGCTAAACGTGCTTTCTCTTTGTTTTGATTTCCCATGGTTTGATACCAGGGAGCATTGGGGCCAAGCTCCATCTGGGCAACCACAAGACTGGTGAGATAGAGGTTTTCTGCTGGGCTGAAGCAGTTCGCATCACTGCTCTTACGCAGGGGGACAAGAAGTTTCAGGCTAGGATTGCGATTAATTTCCTGCTGGCGATTCATGCGCATTCGTTGGCAGATTGTCTCGCCAGTGTTTTGCGCAGGCTGTTGCGCTGGCATCTGCATTTCTTGTGATGCAGACACTTGAGATGGCTGCATCACCTGTTCCATTTCGGCATGGAGCAGTGAAGGAACGAGTAACAAGGCCAGACACATATTAAGCAGGCTTGTCGCTCTGATTTGTTTCAAATCCTTATGAAACAACACGGTATAATCTCCGGTCATGCTTTCTAATTCAATTAATTGTAGAAGAGCTAACCAGATATAGCGTAAAGGTATTTAACCCGCTTCTTTCCGAGGGATGCCTAATCGCTTACGACGCTCCCACAAACACTTTCTGCTTATCCCCAACTTTCGTGCCAGTTGGGTTTCATTCATCTGGTTCTGGTGTTCCAGGACGAAACGCAGGAAGTAATCCTCCATGGACAGTTCACTATCATTTTCATCCAACAGCTCAGTAGCTGCTTGGGGGGCTTGTACGCTTGCAGCAGGAAGAGAAGAGCTTTCAAGACCGAGAAGATCAGGTGTGATCATATCGTCTTCGCTGAGAATAACAGCCCGTTCAATGGCATTTTCCAGCTCCCGAACATTTCCCGGCCAGGGATGACGGCTGATAGCAACCAGAGCTTCTGGAGATATCAGCATGAGGCTCGTTCCCATTTTCTTCGTTGTCTTTTCCAGTAAAGCTTCAGCAAGCAAAGTTATATCCTGCCCACGCTCTCTCAATGGAGGTAGATTCAGCTCCACGACATTCAGGCGGTAATACAAATCTTCCCGAAAGGTACCTTCGCTGGCCATCAGCTTCAGATTTCGGTGAGTCGCTGCAATCAGGCGTACGTTAACTTTTCGAGACTCTACAGAACCAACTCGACGAATTTCGCCTTCCTGAAGAACACGAAGCAACCGTGCCTGAGCTTCCAGAGGCAGTTCACCAATTTCATCAAGGAACAAAGTGCCGCCATCTGCGGCTTCAACCAAACCATTGCGGGTTGTTGTTGCGCCGGTGAAAGCGCCTTTCTCATGACCGAACAGTTCCGACTCAATCAAAGTTTCAGGAATTGCTGCACAGTTAACCGAAACCAATGGCTTGGTATCTCGACGGCTTGCCTCATGCAAAGCCTTGGCAACCAGCTCCTTGCCTGTACCTGATTCGCCAAGCACCAGAACTGTCGCTTCTGTAGGGGCTACACGATTGATACGGCTGAACAGCGTCATCATTGGTGCGCACCGCCCAATAATGCCAGCAGGATTTCCGTCTTTGGAGGTTGTGGATGTGTCAGCAGAAGGGACCGGTTCTGCAAGAACTTCATCTTTCCGACTTATAGTGTCTGCCACAGCCTTGAGCATATCGTCATGGTCAAAAGGTTTGGCGATATAGTCCACAGCACCCATCTTCATAGAATCGACGGCCGACCGCAGGCTGGCATAACTGGTCATGATGAGAACTGGCGTATGTTCTGACTTTTCGATCAAGGCCGTTCCCGGCTCTCCGGGCAGGCGCAGATCTGAGATAATCAGATCAAACGACGCCAGATCGTTCTGACAGGCATCACCCACAGACTCTGCCTCTGTAACCACGTAATCGTTACGGGTTAGCAGACGACGCAGAGATGAACGTATAACCGGCTCATCTTCTACAACAAGAATTTTTCCGAGTCCCATGGAACTTCCCCTGTGTCCCGTAATGAAAAGGTCACTGGATAGCGCTTTCAGCCACCAGAGACTTTTGAGAATCTATTTCAGCCAGATGCCGAGGCAGGCTGATACTGATACAGGTTCCCGTTCCGTTCTCATCTACAGGAGAACGGACAGTGATTGTACCAAAATGTTCTTCAACAATGCTGTACACCAAAGCCATACCAAGACCAGTGCCTTTTCCAGCTTCCTTGGTAGTAAAAAATGGCTCAAACAAGCGCTTCTGATGCTCTTCTGAAATGCCTCCGCCCTGATCGGTCACTTCCAGGGTGATCGAGTGTTCCCAATGAGTAGTATTGATGGTAACAACGGCGTTATCAGGTGACGCATCTCTGGAGTTGCTGAGCAGATTAATCAGAACCTGAGTCAGTTTCTGACTATCGCCAATAACGTTGTAGTCTTTTTCGCAGTTATTGATAAACCGGATACCACGATCATTTTTACTCAGTGCCAGCAAGCTGGCAGCTTCACTTGTACACCTGTAAAGACTGACGGGTTCTGCTGCCATCTGCTCGGTGGATTGTCCACTGTGAGCAAAATTTATCAGCGAATGAAGTATTTTGGCAATGCGCTTGGTTTGTTCAAGAATCTGGTCTGCAATCTCCTGGGTATCTTCTTCTTTCGAAAAACTCCTCAGTTCCTGAGCAAGACAGTCAACACCTGTTACAGGATTACCAATTTCATGGGCGACGCCCGCCGCCAATTGACCAATAGAAGCCAGACGTTCACTGTGAATCAGCTTCTGCTCCAACAGGTGTGCTTCTGTCTGATCTTCAAGCATGATAACTGTGCCACTGTCAGATTCGATGCGGGCTTTGTGAAGGTTAAGCGTACGGTTAAGACCACCAACAAGTAGCTGTCTGCGCTCTTTGGAAATATTTTGGTCAGCAGCAAACTCACTTAACAATTGCCGCCACGGATGAGACAGGCTGGCCAGGCGAGAGCCGACCATAGTACTGCCAGCGATACCAGTGATTGTGGTCATCGACTGATTCCACATCAATATTTCACCATCTTCTCCCAGAGAGCAGATGGCCATGGGCAGATTCTGCAATGTTTGACGATGGTAACGACGCAATCTGTCCAGCTCTGCTGCAAGCCCTGTTAATCTGTGCTGATATTCTTCAACCTGACTTTCTACAAAGTTGATATCAGCTACGCCTGCGCTGTCATGTTCATAAGGCAGATAGCGGTTAATAATATCCCGCGCAACACTCGGCCCCATCAGACCAGAAAGGTTAGCTTCAATTCTGTCCCGTAAACGACGAAGTGCATATGGCCGTTTTTCATCGAGAGGCATATCCATATCTTTCAGCGCCTGAAAGACTTCTCGCTGTGCGGTGTAAGAGCCTAATGGCCGCGTCAAACGCTCCTGAAATTCTTTTGGTGACGTTGCTTTCAAGCTCCGGCGAGATGGGCGACCCAATGCTTGAATGGAACAGAGTTCCGCAGCGTGTCTCTCTTCCGGTGCACGTTCTGAGAAAAGGCTGACGACAACCAATACAAGAATATTTACAGAGAGTGAAACCAGTGCTGAAGCATGCCAGTTACTTTCCTGTATAGGGATTACCCAACCCCAGACCTCTATATACTCCGTGGTGACGAGTAAAGGCATGAGCATAGTAAAGAACCACACCACAGAACCGCAGATTAAACCGGCATTAAACCCTCGCCGGTTAGCGAGAGGCCAGTAAATTGTGGATAACACTCCGGGGAGAAATTGAAGACTGGCGACAAATGAAACAATGGCAAGAGTGGCTAAATCCTGCTCAGCTTCCAACATGCGATAGAAACCGTACGCTGCGAGAATCATCGTGGCAATTAGCGCGCGCTTGGTCCAGCTTAACCAACGATAAATATTCACGCTGGATCGTGGCTGGTAGAACGGCAAGATCACATGATTCACAACCATGGCGGAAAGAGCAAGGGTGGTCACTATGATCAGACCACTGGCTGCAGACATGGCTCCGATATAAATCAGCAGAGATAACCAGGACTGGTCAAGCTCAAGCCCGATACCAAGGGCAAAATATTCAGGGGTTGTTCCTACTTGCAGGGCAAGGCCTCCCCACAAAATCAGCGGAATGGGTAAACTCATTAGAAGGAGATAAAGAGGCAACCCCCAGCTGGCACTGTTCAGGTTTTTGGGATCCTGATTCTCGGCGAAGGTCATATGGAACATATCCGGCATAACCACCGCTGCAGCAAAAAATATCAGCAACATGGTTCGCCAGGGACCATCGTCCAGAGAAATACGCAGAGTCGCCAAGGCTTCCTTGTTAGTGGTTAACCAATCCTGGAGATTCTGGGGACCATCGAAGACCTGAAATACGATAAAACCGCCAATGGTCAGCATGGCGATAACCTTAACCACAGATTCTAACGCTATCGCAAAAACCAGCCCGTGATGCTTTTCCCGACTCGATATACGACGGGTACCAAAAGCCATGGTAAAAATAATAATAATTACACAGAAGGCAAAGGCCAGTTCTTCCTGGGAACCCTCCCGGGCAATGATATGCACGGAATCTGCAACCGCCTGAATCTGCATAGCCACCAGGGGCAGCATGGCCAGCAGCATAATTGTGGTTGTTAATGTGCCCGCAAACGAACTACGGAAACGAAAAGCAAATAAGTCTGCCAGTGAACTCAGCTGATAATCTCTGGTAATTCGTAGAAGTGGAGCAAGCAGTACAGGAGCAAGAAGGAACGCTCCACAAATGCCAAGATAGTAGGCAAGAAAAACAAAACCATACTGGTGGGCCATTCCTACCGCACCGTAAAACGCCCAGGCACTGGTATATACACCAAGAGCAAGGGTGTATACCAAAGGGTGAGATGTTATGCGGCGAGGTATCCAGCCTTGATCCGTTAACCAGGCTGCACCGAAAAGTAATGAAAGGTAAACGACACTAAACGTCGCGAGCTGACTGAGCTCAAGTGTCATTGCTGCTTCCCCCAGGCTGCAGAAGATAACCAGCCATAATCAGAATCAGCCAAAGCAACCAGGGCCGATACCAGCCTTCTGGAGAATCGATCCACCATTCGAGAATGGCAGGAGAAAAAAGGTAAATACCGATGACCAGTAGAAGGACAAGCCGGTGAAGGTACATGCACGCTCTCCACGACATGCCTGCGAGTAATAACAGGCAAAGTGGATATTACCGACTTATAGGCATGCAGCGCAATCTATTAAGGGGCGAGGTGTATCTCGTGGGAGGAAAGCAAATGTGAAGTGTATATTTTTTGTCCTCCTCGCCAGGTGGCTATAACGGACAGTGTATCCCTGTCCGAAAGAAGAACCATATCTGCCAAATACCCTTGTTGGAGTAACCCCCGGTTTCTTAGCCCAAGCGCTTTGGCAGGATGGTAACTTCCAGCAAGCAGAGCCTGTTCCGGTAAACAGTTCGTTATTCTTCGCATCGTACGAACGGATCCGGGCATGGTGGCAATACTGCCGGCCAGAACCTCTTCATCAGAGTCAGCTCGCAAGGCTTTCCCGTCCCGTATAACAACCTGAATATCTTTTCCCAGTGTGTAAATTCCATCTGTGTTTTTCACGCCTTTTGCACTCATAGCATCGGTAATAAGAACAAAGCGCTCAGAGTTTTCCTGACTGAGTTTCCAGGCTAGTTGCACGTTAACATCACTGAGGTGATGTCCATCCATGATAACTTCAAACGCAGTTTTTGGGTGATTGAGAATGCTAAACGCTACTCCTGCGTTCCGACTCGTTGGCATAGACATCGCGTTAAAAAGATGAGTACCCATTTCTGCCCCCTGTTCTATGGCTCTCAGAGCCTGCTTCTCTTTTGCTGCAGTGTGACCAATAGAAGCAATAACCCGGTTTAGTGTGCACCATCGAATAAGTTCATCACTTTGCTTGAGTTCTGGTGCAAAAGTCACAATCCGCAGAAGATCATTTGCACTTTCCTTCCAAATATTAAGATCACTGATTGAAATAGGCCGCAGGCTCTCCGCATGGTGACACCCCTTCTTCTCTTTACTGATAAAAGGCCCTTCCATGTGAATTCCAATAATGGCTGCTTCTTTATCAGGCTGACTGCGGGCGTATGAAGAGATAGAACTGAGCAAACGGGAAAGCTCTCTTGGCCGGGCACTTGCGGTTGTAGGGAGCCAGCTGGTCACTCCCTCCTCAGGAAGGTATGTGGATATGACGGAAAGAGAGTCTGGTTGTTTTAGCTGATCCATCACATCCCGCCCATTAGCTCCATGGATATGAATATCTATAAATCCGGGGGCAAGTATTCCTGTATATGCCTCTTTCCTCTCACACTGTTGCCAACGCCAGTGAGTTCTGGGAAAAACATGTTGTATAACACCATCCCGTATGGCCACGGCGTGATCTGGCACCAGGGTTTTACCAAAAAGAACTTCTGTAGCAGCAATGCACAACTCATTCGTTTTCTTTTCCTTGGTGCGCGAGCGCAGGAAGTAGCTTTTACCAGACTCGGGTAAAAAATGACCGATTGAAGGTGTAACAGGAATTTGTACAGCTCCCTCGTCTCGACTTCCAGAAAACACAGGAAAGCTAAGAACTACAACCAGATATAGAAAAACTGTGCCTTTCAATCTAAAAAACCGGGACCATCCGTTGCCTTTCAATTTTTATTTCTCAGCGTGTTTAGTAGCGCCGAGAAAGGCTAGTCAGCAGATACAGGTTATGCCAGTGAAGCCTCAGGAATTATTTTTTGATTATGAAGGGTTCTAAGATCCCAGCGCCCCTTTGCCCAAAGTAACATATCAGACAACGTGGCACCTGCAACATGATTGTCGACCGGTAAGCCTATCGCCCTCATGGCTTTCAAAAGAACTGGCTGAGGATTTTTCAGTGGCAAAGGATCTGCTTTATTTTGCTTACTGAGTTTGTCACCAAGTTCATTGGTAATCACCGGCAGGTGTGCGTAACGCGGCTGGTGAAAACCTAAAGCCTGCTGAAGGGCAATCTGTCTTGGGGTGGAATCAATCAGATCTATGCCTCGCACAATATCTGTAATGCCCTGGTATTCATCATCTACAGTCACGGCCAGTTGGTAAGCAAACAACCCATCTTTGCGGAACACAACAAAATCCCCCAATTCTTTCAGTCTGAAAGTTTGGGAACCCTGTAAGCGATCAGTAAAGGTAAGAGTCTGATCTTCACTATTAAACCGTATGGCATGATGAACCTCAGGTATACCCGTTTTGGTACGGCAAAAACCAGGATAAGAGGGCAGGTATTCCGCTAATTCTTTACGGGTACAGGTGCAGGGGTAGGCAAGGTGCTTTTGCTTCAGGTTCTCCAACACCTCCCGGTAAGCATCAAGCCGGGAATGCTGGAAGAGCACTTCACCATCCCAGTGCAAACCATAAGTCTCCAAAGCTTTTAGAATAAGCTCTGAGGAACCGGGTTGCTCTCGGGGAGGATCGATATCTTCGATACGTACCAGCCAGTCACCTGAAGCTGCTCTGGCATCCAGATAGCTGGCCAGAGCTGCTGTCAGAGAACCGAAATGGAGTGGGCCGGTTGGAGACGGGGCAAAACGCCCCGTATAACGGCCAGAGACTGGTTTCAGGCAATCCTTGGAATTAGCAGGCATATTTGGGTGTTAGTGACCCAGCTGCTTTTCCTTGATCTCTGCAAGAGTCTTGCAGTCAATACACAGGGTTGCCGTTGGACGTGCTTCCAGACGGCGAATGCCAATCTCAACGCCACAACCATCACAGAAACCGTAATCGCCTTCTTCCAAACGACCCAGGGTTTTCTCAATTTTCTTGATCAGCTTGCGCTCACGATCGCGGGTACGCAGTTCCAAACTGAACTCTTCTTCCTGACTCGCGCGATCCGCGGGATCAGGGAAGTTTGCAGCTTCATCCTGCATATGGTTTACCGTGCGATCCACTTCTACCATCAACTGGCTTTTCCAGTCGTTCAGGATTTGAGCGAAGTGCTCGACCTGACGATCGCTCATATACTCCTCACCCTTCTTCTCCTTATACGGTTCGAAGGTTTTGAGGAGGTTGCCGTTCTCTGGCTTGTTTTGTGCTGACATGCTTACAGCCCCGTTGCTATCCAAGTCTCGTCCTACGGGATATTATCGCCTTAATGGCTCCCGGGATTGGCTGTGGGGCGAATACATTCCGTACGCCCCCAAATAATACAAACTGCCAAGGAGCCGAGAAGCTACCAGAACCCGACTCAGGATGCTACCTGAAATTCCTTGGGTTCAAAAAGCCACCACATCTATAAGAATCTAGCTATACCTCTGGAAGAGTCTTTAATACGCTTAGTGTAAATTCGCATTAAAAATAATGTTTTTATATTGTAAGAGATATACATGCGCTTCGATCCCCCTCTACAACAGGCTAAATTACTACGACGCTATAAACGTTTCCTGACCGATATCACGCTTTCTGACGGTATTGAAACAACCATTCACTGTCCGAACACCGGCTCTATGAAAAATTGTCAGCCGGAGCACGCTCGGATCTGGTTTTCTGATTCAAAAAATCCCAAAAGAAAACTTCCCTGCACCTGGGAGCTGGTAGAAATCCCCATTCTCTATGGTGAAAAAAAAGTCATGACCTTGGCCTGTATGAATACAGGGCGTGCCAATGCGCTTGTTCAAGAGGCGATTGAGAGTGATGTAATACCCGAATTGAAAGGATACGAAACGCTCAAAAGAGAAGTGAAGTACGGAGACGAAAACAGCCGTATTGATATTTTTCTAACGGGGAATGGAAAGCCAGACTGCTATATAGAAGTGAAAAGCGTCACTCTCGCTACAAATAATGGTTTTGGTGAATTCCCTGATGCAGTGACTACCCGTGGGCAAAAACACCTCCGGGAACTGGAAGCAATGGTTACCGCAGGACACCGCGCCGTGCTGTTCTTTTGTGTACAGCACACAGGGATAGAAGTGGTCAGCCCGGCAGATAGTATTGATCCTGAATATGGAAAAGCGCTGCGTAAAGCCATGGCAGCGGGTGTAGAGGTTCTGGTTTGGGGAAGTTCAATTACCCCGGAAGAGATCGTGCTGAATCGACCACTGACACTAAAGGTGAGCAATGTTTGAAAAAGAAGATCTGTTGAAATTGGCTCGCATGCCTATGCCCTTTGGCAAATACAAAGGGCAGGTTTTAATTGATCTGCCAGAAGAATATCTGCTGTGGTTCGCCAAAAAAGGCATGCCAAAAGGTGATCTTGGCCGCTTGCTACAAATATCTCTGGAGCTGCACATTAACGGCCTGACTTCAGTTGTACAGCCTTTAAAGCTTCTAGAAGCCTCTGGCGTTAATCAGCAAGAAACAGTTCACCGTTTTCCACAACATGAGGAATAGCGGTTAAAGCATCCCCAACACAAGGCCCGGCCAAGCATTCACCGTCTTCAATCTTGAATAGTGCACCATGCATGCAACATTGGATCAAACGCTCTTCCTGATCAAGAAACTGATCCGGCTGCCATTCCAGATTCACACCTAAGTGAGGGCAGGAATTGGCATATACAAATACCTGTCCATCAAAACGAACAGCAAAAACAGATCCCTTTGGAGAGCTGTCAAAACCCTTACTTCCCGGTTCGGCAATGTCTTCTACGGCACAAAGTTTATGCACTTGAGTGTCCCCGCTCTTATTGTGGGGGCATTATAACGAGTTAAACGACGGAGAGATAACTGTTGCCGGCCTGAACCGGCAACAGTGAGGGCTTTGAAATTTCCCAGCCCGGTACGGGTGTTATTGCTAACAGAAACCCTCGGTTTATAACGCACCATATCACCAGATATTCTGGCTTAACTGATTCTCTAGCTGTTCGCTATTGATAACCGTCACACTGCCCGCAACATCTCTTAATTGTTTTTCCGTACGAGTGGCGGTCACAGTCACCTGATTTAAAAGAGTGGTTCCATTTACCGCTTGCTGTTCAGCTGCATAAACGGTGCTGCTTAGTGCTGCTGCAATGGCAACAAACAAGGGGGCTCCCGGAATTTCATGGTTATTTCCCGTGTGTTGGATTTATTGATTGATAACACTCTGTACCACAACGCAGGTTCTGCTCCATGCACTACCGATCACCCTGACCGGAGAACCTGATGGCAAGCAATATACAATCGACCAAAGTCAAATGTAAATCATTCTCATTTGTATTAATATGCACAAAATCACACTGATCCTAATCAGTGCTGCAAGGATTAAAGAGCACATTTACCGTGATACAAGTAGGACATTTCAAAAGATTCTTTGACCATGGATGGAACCGTGGGTTAACGGTTGTGCTTTTTTCAGTTGCTCTACACACCAGTGCTTTTTCACTTTGGGATAAAGAATCTGCCCCTGAACGTACCATCAGCGCCGGATCCTATTCAGCTCCCGTTAGCCTGAGTTTCTCCGTGGCTCGCAAACCTGTTCCTGAAGTACCGAAAGTGGTTCCTGAAGTACCGAAAGTGGTTCCTGAAAAGCCAGAGCCTAAACCCGTTGTGAAACAAGAGCCGGTGATTGTTGAGAAATCAGAAGTGAAGGTTGCAAAGATTATTAAGCAGCCGAAGCCCGAGCCAGTGAAACCAAAACCACCAGAAGTTGTTCAGGAAATTACAGGACCCGAGCCAAGGCAGGTTGTAGAGAAAACAAGTGAGCCTGTACCAGCACAAACCGCCTCAACTGTTGTTGCAAGCAATGATCAGGGGCTGAGTGAAATTCCAGTTGTTACTGAACCGGCTTTCCGCCGTCCACCTTCTCCACCAGATTACCCAAGACAATCTCGCCGCAGAAATCAGGAAGGCACCGTTTTGGTAGAGGTTCTGGTGGATGAAACTGGAGAAACGCTGAAAGTTGATGTCATCGAATCTTCCGGTTATCCGCTGCTCGACAGAGCTGCAATAAAGTCTGTCTCCCGCTGGGCGTTCCAACCCAAAACCGTAGGCAGCTCAACAGTTATATCCAAAGTGCAAGTGCCTGTACTTTTTTCCCTAAGAACTAGTTAACAGCTCAACAAATCAGGAGAGACTAATGCTGTCACAGGTATTCAATCAGTTAGGAGTAATGGGTATGCCGTTGCTGGGGCTGTCCGTTATTGCGCTGGCGCTGATTATTGAACGTCTGGTGACCTATGCTCTTCAGCCAGACATGGGCAAAGCCCGTGTGAGAAAGTTAATGAAAGAGCTTCAGGGCCAGGGCTGCGGCAATTGCCAATGTCCTGAACAAGCTGCTCGATTCTGCAACCAGAAACATTGTCTGCACCAGGGTGTAGGGGTTCTTCTCAACCATGCCTCCAGCCCTAAAGATACCCGGGAAGAAGTTGCGTCCCTGTGGTTACTGAAGCACCGCCAGAGAATGCACGCAGGCCTGCGTTTTTTAGGTCTTATTGGCATGCTCAGCCCCATGGTCGGCCTGCTGGGAACAGTGCTTGGCATGATCTTTATGTTTAAAGGCATGGCCGCAAATTCTGGTCCTGTGACTCCTGCTGTTCTGGCTGACGGCCTCTGGGCAGCCATGTATACAACGGCTTATGGTTTAATCATCGCCATTCCCGCCCTTGCGGCCAGCCACGGTTTTACTCTTTGGGCTAACCACTACTTGGGGCGTCTGGAGTTTGTGTTGAACCATGTCAACTTGATGATCGATGGCATTGATGCAACTGAGCCAGAGTTGGGCCCAAAGGCTTCCAAAATTGTTACGCCCATGGGCGACAGGGTTTCAGCATGATCAGGATTACGGGCAACACTGAAGCAACCCCCTCTCTGCTTCCGGATCTTACACCGCTTCTTGATGTCATATTCATCGTAATGGTGTTCCTGATGCTGAGCGTGAACGTAGCTCCACTAGCATTACCAGTAGACCTGCCTAGCCTTGGCGCGGAAGAAGCTGAGATTCTTGAAGAACCCAGAACACTAGGGGTCAACTTGTTCAGTGATGACAGAGGTTGGGCTCTGGATGGTAAAGAGTATGGGAGCTGGGAGCACCTCTCTGGTGCGTTGCTGGCAGCTCACCAGGCTGATCCTTCTCTGCAGGTTGTGATCGCCGGAGATAAAGACGTACCCATGGAAAAACTGGTGCAACTGCTCAGCTTTTTACGAAGGCAGCAGTGGCCTGCAGCCAGCATCATGATGGAAGCGAATGGAACGAACTGATTAATGCGCATTAAACATCTAATCAGATTACAATATCGCGGACACTTTCAGGCGGCGATAGCTCCATAGTTACTCAGCTGCTCGTAAGCACCCCTGACTTTTTCATCACTCAA
>NZ_CAMZOG010000069.1 GCF_947331445.1 Parendozoicomonas sp. Alg238-R29
AGTGCTGAGAACCTATCGATTCTCAGGCGTATAGCATTGAATACGATCAAGAAAAACAAAGGCAATAAAAGCATTAAAAGGCATCGGAAAATAGCAGGCTGGAACCATGAGCATTTGGAAATGCTTCTTTGCTCTATCGTACTAGATTGATGCAATCGCCCTGCCCTAGGGATACGCCTTTGAGCTATCATAAAATTTCCCGCCGCGGCCAACAAAACAAAGTAGCGTTTGCACAGTTATGGACGGACGAGTATACCCAAAGCATTGCCAAGCAAGTGCATAATCTTTCACAACATCATGGTAGCCGGAGTGTGTCTAAGCAGTTACAAACAATGAGTAAGGAGCATTTTGTCGAATATTGTCGTGTTGCCCCTGAAGAGATGATCAAGCGCCTTGCCGAAGCAATACCAGACGAAAAAACACTCTATCAAGTATTGAGAAAACTACAGAACCCCCAACAAGAAGCCGCTTTCAAATACCTTGTTATGGCCACACAAAACCCGAGCGAAGCCGGTCACAACCTTCAACAGGTGTGCTTACCGGGTGGGCCCATCCGTTGCCCTACTTAATGCTGATCCAACACCATGTAAATCTTGGCGAAACCCAAAAAACTGAACAGATTTTTGAAATGTATTGCCTTGTTGCTCTATTTCATCGAGCCTGGAACAATCCCTCCTGCCAAAAAGCAGGCATGGACTTCTGGCATGAGGAAGAAATTACGCGCCTGGAGCGCCTCCTTCGCAGCGATCTGAACAAACTTTATCGCCTTCCTTCTCGCGACCTTCTGACTCAAGATCAACGACTCTGTAAGGCTGCAGAGTACTGGCCTGCAGGGGCTCAGCGGAAGGCCGCAGAACAGATTATGTTTGATCTCACACTCAAATGCCCAGAGAACATAAATAAACCCATCATAGAATACACCTGCCATCTGATTGATGGCTCACTTGAGCAGTGGGATGCAGATGGACTCCTGGAGAAAAAAGCACAACAAGTCATCCACTACATCCAGGATGTCCATACACCTCGCCGACTGGGCAACCTCTACCGGAGACTTGGTGACCTGCTTGACAAAATAGGGGCTCACGAACACGCCTGTTACAACTTGTACTCTTTTATGGGGGGAGCCTGCAACGTCCCAAATAAAAAATATTGTGATTATGACCTTGTTCTGTTTCTACATGCCGCGTCCATTGAGCTTCGATCCCATGGTTTTGATGTCACCTCTTACAGTGAAGAAAACGCAAAACTATTAATTCAGAACATCCTTGCCAATGGCAACCAATCCAGGTTGATAGAAACGCTCGTTGCTATCCGTACTCTCTCTCAAGAGCTAAATAGCGGAGACTGCACCGAACCAGAGAAGCAGGAAAAAATAAAACAACTTCAGGATAAATGGAATAGTCTGGAAACCTTACAAACCTACTCATCAGAAGGCTCACAAGATGGAGATTTTGAAGACGACGCAATAGCAAGTCTGCAGGAAGCGGCTCGACTGGGACTTTTCCAGGGCACGCTGCCAACGCGGGAAATGCTGCAACAGTACCACACTCAGGTAAAAAGGCGCTGCGGCCATAAACTACAGCTTCACACTGTGGCTTCCAAAAGGAATATACCGCTTGCCAGCGCCGCTATCTATACCAGTGCTTTAGGGGTTATCAACAATGACCCTGAGCAAGCCATTCACGGGCAGGCACTCACTTTGATGCTGACCAATGAGTGGTTACGACAGAATAGCTATCACGTCCCGAAACTTGATCTGGACACAGCACTCACCATCGCTAAAGCATCTCCAAGCGTAGAAGATACAAATTCATTACAAAGCATGTGTCTTGAATATGCCGTACAGGAAGTAGGAGAGAATGAAACCCTTCCTCAAGCCATTGCACGGGTATACAACGCAATGACCAGCGAGTTCAGGCAATACCAGGCTCAGCCAACATTGCCAGAATTACCCAGAAAAACTTTGGATGACATGCGCACTCTCAAATGCACAGTGCCAGGCGGGAGAAACATACGCAAACTTTACCAGGATCCAAAACAATCCATATGGCGTGTGATTTCATGACATATATCTGAATAGATATAAACAGGGTACTGCCGTTCGGCGCTACACGTTATATTCAGGCTTACAAAAATAAAGCCCTTCCGGTTTTTACCGAAAGGGCTTTGATCTCGAAAGACGTATTCTAAATTAGAATACAGTCTGCTCAGAGATTTCCGTGGTCAGAGTGTTAAGAGCCTTAACAACCATCTCACGACGAACCAGCTTCTCTTCAACCTTATCCATCTTAGGATCACCCAGTGGGTGAGGGATGGCGATGGCAGGAACGATACGGTTCGCGCCAACAGTGATAGAGATAGGTACAACAGTTGCAATGTGAACAACTGGCATGACTTTTTCAATTTCTTTAACGAGCGTTGCACCGCAACGCGTACAGGTGCCTCAGGTGGAGGTCAGAATGGCGGCGGAAACCCCGGCATCCAGCAACTTCTGAGCAATCTCTGCACCGAATTTTTTCGAGTTGGATACGGAAGTACCGTTACCAACAGTGGTGTAGAACATGTTATGCAGGGAGCCGATAACACCTTCTTTTTCCAGATCACGCAGCACGTCAACTGGCAGAACCACGTCCGAGTTCTCGTTGCACTTAACAGGGTCGTAACCACCGTGTGCCGTTTCATGAGTCTCTTCAGTCAGATCGAAGATACCTTCGATGGAATACTCACCGTACTTCTGAGCGGAAGAAGATTCGATGTGATCTGGGTTGCCCTTAGGAACAACACCACCGGAAGTGACCAGAGCGATCTTGGCATCTTTCAGGCTCTTCAGTGCTGCGAAAGGAGCAACATTGTCGAATACCGGCATTGGATATTCAGTCGTAAACTCTTCACCGGCCAGCTTGGCAATCAGCATGTCAACAGCACGCGCTGCGCCACGCTTCTCGGCAAACATGTTCACACGCAGATCCCGTGGCATGTAGCCATCTTCTGCAGGCATGCCCAGCTTGCCTTCTTTCTCGATGAAAGCAGAGATCAGAGCAGCCATGTTAGGCAGAGCCTTACGCATGTCGGCAGCGCTGTTCTTGGTTTCAACCATGTAAGCCGTTTGCTTGTACAGGTCGTAACCTGGGTTTTCCGGGTACATACCGGAGATGCAGGTGATACCCATCTCAGCAGCCAGCTTACCAACACGGCCACAGGCCACGCCGTAACGGCCAGCGTTGAAGGCAGGACCAGCAACGATCAGGTCTGGTTTAACCTGTTCGATGATTTCCTTGATGCCCATGACGGCAACGCCTTCGTTTTCGTTGAAATAGCTGTCACCACAGATGATGGTGTTAACGATTTCAGCTTTGTCGCCCAGCAGGTTGTTCAGCGCGCCGCCAGGACCAACAGGACCTTCTACCAACTCAATCGGATGGTTAGCAGCTTCTTCGCCGCCCTTCTGTCCGAAGAACTGGTTAATGTAATGAAGAATACGCATTTTCACGTTCCTTTAAAGCTAAAGGGGCTCTCCCCTAGCCCTGACGTGCAGTCAGGTTGTGGAAACCAAGCTCGTTAGTAGCACCGGTGATCGCCTGGATCTCGATGCTGATAGAACCGTCGGCACGCAGGGAGCCTTCAGTACCACCAGCGATCATATCGACATAGGTGTCGTGACCAATCAGACGCTCCATAGCTGGCAGACTGATGATCATGTTGGCGTTACCGTTGGAGATAACTGCGTCGCCTTTAGGCGTGGAGTCAGCCAAAGACTGAGACTCACCCTGATTGCCGGCGTATTCGTCGGTCAGCAGAACAGTCTTGATGCCAGCAGCTTCAAGCTTGTTGCAGTTCATAACCAGGTCAGCATCTGGGTTACCGAAACCTTCTTCGGAAACAACAGCCGCATCCCAGCCCTGCTGAACAGCCAGCTTGGCTACCCAGTTAGAGGAACGCTCTTTGTCGGCCAGGGTTACGTTTTCGTTGGTGACGATAACGCCCATAAAGTTGTACTTCTTGCCGTGCTGCTCGTACAGCTCGTGAATAACCGGGCTGTTCTGGTGAACCAGAGATGGGTTCTTGTCACAGGCAGATACACAGTTACCAGAGAAGATTGCGCCGTCCATAACCTCAGTTGGGTACAGGATGGTTGGAACAATGTTCTTCACGTCAACACCGTACAGGTAGGTGTCGTGCAGCAGGCCTTGGGACTGCAGCATGTAAACATAACCAACTTTAGGCAGATCAGGATACTGAGCAGCCTGTTGCAGAGTTGGCAGAGTTTCGTAAGTCTTGGTTTCGTCTGCCGTTGCCGTCTTGGCCAGCTCACCAACCTTACGCGCAGTTTCCAGACCAACGGTACGCAGAATCTGCTCGTGGTCGTACTGATTGCAAGCCTCGTCAACTTCGCAGGTGATAACCAGATTCAGTGTTGAGGAGAACGGTGTGTATTCTGCGCCAGGTCCAGACATGTCGATGATGCCTTCCTGGAAGCCAACAACCTTACCGGTTGTCATAACAGTCATGCCCTTCAGGACGTGAGTGCGGCCTTCACCAACAATATCGTTCTCGCCAGCGTTACGGCCTGGGAAGATACTGCCCTTGCCCTCAACTTTTACGCGAGGCTCAATAACGTCTTTGACCGGCATGATGCGGGTAGCTTCGCCTGGGAGGGCGATGTCCAGCTTCACTTCGGTGATACGGTGATCGATTTCACGGATAAAGCCGGTCAGGGCTTCCTTATCGATCTCGACACGGTGTCCACTCAGAGCGCTTTCGTTACCGAAGGCGAGCTCTTTAACGTGGATATTTCCAACTTCGAGTTTCACTGACGTACTCCAGTTTAAAAACTCAGTCGTATACACAGCCGTCAGCTTTTGAATCCCTTCTCATAAGGGCACAGCCCACGACTAACCATAAAAAACGTCTCATTGTCGGGCTTCGCTCAACCACGACCTACATATCTGCGCAGGTCGTGGTTGGGATATGAAGCCCGACAATGTGATTCATCAGATAAAGCCAGCTTCTTTCAAAGCTGCTGCAGCTTTATCTTTCTCTGCACCAGCGATCATTACGATCGGACCGGTGCAGCCCATGCCCGTTTTGGCGAAGATGCCCGCCTTCCAGCATGCTTCCTTGGCGTCTTCGATATCCAGGATATCGATGCCGCCAATGTCAGCATCAGTGACAGTTTCAGCCGGAGCGACAACTGCTTCCTTGGGCTTGCTATCAGTCTTTGGCGCCAGACCTGCCAGGACTTCGTCCAGGCCAGCCTTCCTGGCCGCAGCCAGCTCTTCTTTAAAGCGGGCGATTACGTCACCGTTAGCACAGTCCGCGATCAGCTCAAGAGCACCGGCAACAACCGGAGCACCAGAGGCGCGGGAGATGATGCCAACCAGACGTTCCTGACCTTCACCCAGACCAGGACCGTAGCCCTGACCGGAAGCTTCATAGCTGCCACCGGTGGTAAAGGAGGAGAAGATTTTCATCATCAGGTTACCGGTCAGAGAGTCGGTCACCATGACATCAGGCACACCTTGCAGCAGATCGTTGCCGCGCATCAGAGCACCACCATCTGCACGGGCAGACTCGGTGAACTGCATGTCGTAGCCGTTCTCGATCAGGGCGCGCAGAGAGCGTTCAACCTGAGCCGCGTTGTCAACATTCAGAATGCCGACAGTTGGCTTTTCGATGCCGGTGGCTCGTGCCATCGCGATACCGGCGATAGCATTTTTAACCATGGCTGCAGGACGCAGGGTGTCACTGGTACCGGTGGTGGTTGCGATAATCATCTCGCGACCAGTAGCCGGTGTAACAACCTTACCCACAGTGCTCACACCCAGAGGGAAGCCGTAGTGCATGGCAACACAGCCATCCAGCTCACCAGAGTCGAGCATTTTTTCCATCAGCAGGTGACCTTCGTGCATGTCCTTAACGGTATGCAGTTCGAAAGGAAGCTCTTGCGAATCAGCTTCGATATCGCCAATCAGTACAGGCTCGACACGGCCACTGCGAGCTGCCAGACCAGCCGCGCGAATCAGTTCATCGTTACCGTGTTCACTGCCGATCAGGGTCAGGCCAATGCGGGCTGCCTTCTTGAAGCTGCCACCGAGCAGGCCATCGGCCATATCGGTGAAGGCGTCTGCCAAAGCCTGATTTAAAGGCGAAGAGTTAAGTTCGGACATCAGTTTGCCCTCACTCTGCCAGACGTGCTGCAACGTCCTGCATGGCTTGCGCCACCAGACGACGAGCTTCGTCTTTATCAAAGCCTGCGGCCTCCTGAACGCCCGGGTTCTTCTCAACAACAGTGGAGATACCGTCGAACAGGTTGGTCATACGACCCAGGAACAGAGAACCTTTACCAATAACCATGAAGCTATTGATTTCACCATTCATGATCGCGTCGCGACCGTGGCCCAGGTAAGGAACACCAGATGGGATGTGACCCTGAGTCAGCGCAAAACCAGGCATGCCGTGGTTCTTAACGAAAGACAGCAGATCTTTACGTTCCAGCTGACCTTCTTTAACCGCCAGAGCAGCGATCATCTTGAAGTTCGCTTCAGGAACGTCACCGGCGCCGGCTGGCTTGGTGATTTCCGGGTTCTGCATTTCTGCAGAGTAACGATCGATATCAGTGATCTTGCGACCAACAGCGTTCAGAGGCTCAGAAACCAGAGCAGAAGTTACTGCCTGAGGAGAAGAACCAGCGCCAACGTTCAGACGACCAATGATGTCGGTGTTGACGATTGGGCTAACGCCGTCGTTTTCAGTAACCAGGAATGCGAAACCGGCCAGACAATCTTCCAGAACAGGCATGTCCTTGGCCAGGTGCTCACGGGAGTTCATGCCCAGCTTGGCAACAGCGCCACCGGCAACAACCAGAACGCTCTTGAACGCGCCGCCCTTAACCAGAGCTGCAGCGTGAATCAGGGAGTGAGCAGGTGCAGCACAGAAACCACGCAGGTCGGAACCGGTAGCAGAAGCACAACCGATCATCTCACCGATAGCTTTTGCGAAGTTACCACCACCACGCTGGTTGATGTCACCACAAGCTTCTTCGGAACATTCGATGATGTACTCAACTTCGGACAGATCAACGCCCTGAGCTTCCAGGCACAGTGCAGCATGTACGCCTGTTGCCTTGACAGTCAGGTTTTCGAGCATGATATGGGCAGACAGGTTCTCGTCTTCATCGTGAGCCTGCTTAACAATACCAACCAGCTCGCCATCCATCTTCAGAGGCTCAGCCTTGTGCGCTTCCAGCATGGCGTGCATGTCGGTAGCAGCCATCGCCTTGGAAGCATCCAGGGTGTAGCGCTTCAGCAGAGGGTGCGCAGCCAGCTTAGGGTTGGCAACTTCGATGAACTCAGGAGTCAGTGCAACCAGATCGAAGGCATCGGATGCTTTCAGCAGAGCGTAAAACTCAACCTGAGGCATGATGTCACCGTAACGACCGGTACGCTCGCCAGCAGCAGCATCCTGATACCAAGGCTGAGCCACTTCGCCCAGTTGGTGAGGAGTGATGTTACCAACGTAGCACTGGTTGGGAGGATAATTGACGACGTCATCAAAAGAACGCAGACCATTTTTCAGAGCAGCAAAGTACTCCTGATCGTCACGCGCTTTAGCGGTAGTCGGTGTAGAACCGAAAGGAATAAAGTCTGGGGTATGGGCAAGTGTATAACTCGCCGCTTTCACAACTGCAAAACTCACGTTTGATACTCCGTGACGCTAAGCTTGAAAAGAAAGGGCCGAACAAACTGTTTTGGAACAATACCCTGACGCACCTAAGAACAATCCATTAAAAGTGAATCTATTCAGAACGAATCTATTCAAAAAATCGTCTCAAGGTACTGTCTAAAAACAGCGTCAAGCTCTTTAACGTTTATGTGAAAGTTGTAGAAGGAGCCTGTTACCAGACTCCTAAGGGAATCAACAGAAACCAGCATTTGGTTTAAAACCGGGCCAGTTTCTGTTGGCTGACCCTTAACCGCGGAACTGAGACATCTCAGACGCGATTTCTTCAACGGGAAGTACCATTTCCATCATGCCGACTTGTTCTTCGTACACGTCGGAATTGACAACTTCCTTAACGGCTTCTTCGGTAATGTGGTAGACGGAGAGTCCTAACTGGACTCCGGCTAACGGACCGGCAAAAGTCGGATCACCTGCAGTCACGGTTTCAGCAGCAAGGCCGGAAGCTTCGGCTTCTGCGCCACCGAGAACAACCACTACGTTCTCGTTACCGTGAGTTTCTGCGAGGTCTTTAATCCGCTTCTGGTTTTCCAGATCCATTGCGCCTGCAGAAGTTCAAACGAAGCATTCTGTAGTGGAGAAAACAACGTCAGCACCAGCGGTCTTCACACATTCTTCAATGGCAGGACCAGGTACGCCGTCGCGATCGCCCAGAATGACAACTTTCTTGTCTTTCAACATGGCTAATGCTCTTTAGCGAGTTAAAGTTTGGTAATCATTTCTGATTACCCCCAAAAGTTCTCCATGACAAGCTCATGGCTTGCTGATTCA
This sequence comes from Parendozoicomonas sp. Alg238-R29, assembly GCF_947331445.1. GTDB lineage: Bacteria > Pseudomonadota > Gammaproteobacteria > Pseudomonadales > Endozoicomonadaceae > Sansalvadorimonas. Next base: position 8,509 of record NZ_CAMZOG010000069.1, read on the forward strand.
TTCTGAATCGATAATCGCCGATTCCTTCCAGCGATAATCCGGCTTATTAAACTCTTAATAACTTAAATGATTAACAAACCTGAATTTTTAACAACTGATTAGCAGTATGCTTTAACAGTGTTTTCGATTTCTTCGATAGTCAACTCTTCGCCAGACAGGTGTTCTTTCTTTTCACCTTTATCGAAGAAAACAATGGAAGGCAGCCCCATAACGCCCTGACCCATTGCCAGACGACGGTTACCTTTGATGTTCAATTTGGCAAACTTGATTTTGCCATCGTATTTTTCAGATAAAGCAACAACATCAGGCATCAGCTCCAGACAGCGACCGCAAGTTTCGCCCCAGAAATCAACCATGACGATACCGTCAAAGTCTTTTACTTCTGCATCGAAGTTTTCTTTAGTAATCTCAAGCATGTCACACACCTTTCAGCAAATTAATGTTGAGAAACACAGCCCTTTGAGAGGAAGGAAGGCAAAGAGCTGTGTTCTCGAAAACCTTTAATTAAGCCAGTTGGCTCAGTTCTTCCCCAGAAGGACGAACCACACGTTTGGTTTCCTTTCCTTCACTGAAGCGTACAACTGTAGGAATCTGCTCTACGTTGTAACGACTGGCAATGTTCTGACTCTTATAGGTGTCGATAGTCACCAGAGGCAGTTCACTCTCTTTACAGAACCTCTCCAGATCAGGCATCAATGCCATGCCGTCTTTGTCCAGAGGGTTCCAGAACATAACTGCAACATCCTGATCAGCTTCCAGAACACGCTCCTGCCAGTTCTCTTCTTCCTGCATGTAACGCTCGGAAGCAACGGCAGCGATGGCGCCATCAGCAGCGGCAGTTACAACTTGACGCAGGAACTTGTCGTTTACGTCACCAGCGCCGAATACGCCTGGTACGTTGGTGGCCATCTGGTCGTCGACCTTAATGTAGCCGCCCTTGGACAATTCCACAGTACCTTTCAGGAACTCGGTGTTAGGCACGGTGCCTACGAACATGAACACGCCGTCACATTCAATTTCACTGACTTCACCAGTCTTCAGGTTCTTAACCTTCACACCGTTAACCAGGTCTTCGCCGCAGATTTCTTCAACGGTGGAGTTCCACACGAAGTCAATCTTGTCGTTAGCGAAAGCTTGTTCCTGAGCGGTACGGTCTGCATCCAGAATGCCTTCATCGTGCAGCACAATCATCTTGATGCTGTTAACAAACTTGGTCAGGAATACAGATTCTTCAACGGCAGTGTTACCGGATCCAACAACGACAATATCCAGTTCTTCAAAGAAGTCCGCATCGCAGGTTGCGCAGTAGGAAACACCTTTGGATGTGAACTCACGTTCACCTTTAATACCCAGAACACGTGGCTGTGCACCAGTGGCAACAATTACGCTTTTAGCGCGCAGGGTTTCACCTTCTTTGGTGGTTATCTGCTTGATGAAGCCGTTATCTTCAACCTTGATGCCATCGACTGTACCGCGCTTGAACTCTACGCCGAAACGCTCACAGTGATTGCGGAAGGCACCCATGATATCGGGGCCTGTAGCCTGATCGATACCAGGATAATTTTCCAGTTCGTTGGTCTTGGCTGCCTGACCGCCAGTTTTGGCACTGGCTTCCAGAACAACTGTACTCATCTTACCGCGTGCGCAGTAAATGCCGGCAGATAAACCACCTGCACCACCACCTACAATAACAACATCAAGAATGTCAGACATGACCGCTCCGTCAAATCAATTCATCGCAGGCAAAAGCAACTTGAATCAACCTTGGATACATTGTTGATTACTGAACCGTACTGTCTGGAACCGGTTTATTTTTGCCTATGTTTCGTTGGGGCAATCATGCTCCTGTTCAGATCGACAAATATTGATTTAGAGCAAATTCTGTTTGTCTTTGCGGTAGATACGCAATCAAAACTGACTTTTAGTAGACAAATGACTATTCAAAACCATGCACTGAATTTGAAAAACCTTATTAGCAGTTTTCAAAATGTCACTATTTTTCAGTAAATAAAAAAGATTAACCTTTTACTTAACGGTTCACTTTCAATGTATTTACAAATTCATGACATTTGACGTGCGACGCCTACATGACAAGGACGAAATAACAACACTTTTTATAAATAGGGAAAAAACCACAAAATGTCTGTTTTTATCAAACAAAGCTGACAATCAATTTAAAAAGCAGGTTAATTATTCAAACACGATACATTTTAAGGTCCTACAGTTTAAGGTCCTACAGCTCTGATTTGACCGGGATCTCCCTGACCGACCAGATCAGCAGTAACACCACCACCTAAAACGTTAATAGATGTGGATTGCCCAGTTAAAGCCGCAAAGTCATTGGGAGATAAATAAATCACCGGGCGCCATGCAGCCTTTGGTGTTTGAGGAGCCAGATTGGTTGTATTGATCTGTGGTTGAGAGCGTGCAGTTAAATCTTCAGATATCGTGCTGCAACTTAAGTCCCCCACTGAACACATATCAGAATCCGTAACCTGAGACTGGGACAGCTCAACAACAGACAGCTCAACAACAGACAGGTCATCATCAGTCAGAAGGTTCAGTTCCCCAAAGCAAGGGCTAACTGTAGCCAGCATATGGAACACCACCAGCAAACGTACTTTCATGGCTGTTCTCCGTTATCAGAAATCCATTTCAACTCTTAAATTGAATCACTCCATGAAAGGCACAGCTATGGCAGAAGTGCCCACACAAACAAAACCGCCAGCAAATGCTGGCGGTTTTAAAAGGTTAGTTATACATTTCCAGGATCGGCTCTTCCCTTTCGTCCCCAGAGACCACACTATCATGGTTCTCATAATGTCGCCGCCTCTTAACTGGTGGCAGACCATCTTCGTCTGACTCTTCCTCAGACTTTTCTTCGTCATAGTCTCCAAACTCCTGCGAAGCCGGAGGGGTCAGAGGGGTGCTGCCACCTGTTTCAGTGGCTACATCGCTTCCATCTGATTTTGGTGAAGGTGATGGCTCATGGGGCGAAGTTAGTAGTGCCCCCTGACTACCTACCTGAGCAGATGCAGGAAGTTGCGAAGGAAGCTCCTCCTGCTCCTCCTGCTCCTCCTGCGAAGCCGGAGGAGTACCACCTGTTTCAGTGTCTACATCATCGCTTCTATCTGGTTTTGGTGAAAGTGATGGCCCATGGGGCGAAGTCGGTGATGCCCCCTTACTAACTACTTGAGCAGGTACAGGAAGTAGAGATCTTCTCTCCTTCTGGGAGCTAAAAAGAAGCTTATTGAAACCATCCATAGCCGCTCCGCCCATATCATCAAAACCATCATGCCAGGCATATCCTGACACCCCCTCGAACACATCTGGAGAAAGCGCGCGGGCCTCGTCTTCAGAAATAATGGCCGCAGCGGCAGGCAAAAAATCTTTACTCAGGGCAACATCGTTTGGATGAACAATAAGTAGAGGGCAATACTGCCCGTTATTGCAAACAGGTGTCTCTTTCGCTTTCTTAAGCATTGCACTGGATGGATTATTAACCTCTGAATCTTTCGAGAGGTAAACCGCAGTGATATAACTAATCCTCCCTTTCGGCAAAGCCACCACCATAACTTGGAAATCATTTACCTCTAATCCAAGAGATAAATGAATATTCATTCTGTAATGCCAGCTTGGTGTAGGAGCCTCTCCATATTTCACGGGCAAAGCTACCTTTCCATCAGACACTTTCACTTCATAAAAATCACCGGCCTCATAGTCAAACCCCAGCCCTTCCACTAGAGGCGTAACGTATACCTGAGCAGTTTCACCATCGTAAAGCGTTCCCTGCTCTAAATTTATAGCGACTTCTGAGTCATCATCAACTTGAGAAATAATTGGCTTCAACTTCTGCCATGCAACCGCGTCATCTTTCAAATAGTTCTTCGTTAATACAAACCCTTCAGCGAGATGCTGACCATCAGGTTCTTCCCCGGGCTCCGATTCCAGCTGAGGAAGAGCGCCCTTATCAATCGTCCAGCCCTCACCCTCAAGCTTCTCTATAACCGGTGCAAAAACAGCCTTATACCGAGCTTTACTGACACAAACGTATTGTGGGGGTTTCCTTATTCCCTCTACAGGGCTTCCGTCATCGGTCACCATTAAACTGAAACCTGCTGCGTCTGCTCTCTTCTTGTATTGTCTAAGGAGCTGGTACACCTTACCGCTCAAGCCAGCCTGTTTCTGATATGTCTCTTCCTGTTGTTTGGATACATCCAGCACCAGCACCTCTGTATTTTGGGACTCTCGCAAAGCTTTAAGCTGGGCAGCTTCCTGATCTGTTGGCGGCGCAGGGGGTGGGCTGGCCGGACCGCTTTCATCTCCCTGAGCTATTGCCAAGTCAGAGGATGGGCTGACCAGGCCGCCTTCACTCTTGGCCGATGTAAGCTGGCTTTTACGGAAGCCCTCCTCCAGAGAAGTCAACTGTTGGCCTACCCCTTCAGGCAATGAGACCAGAGTGAGATTGAATTTCTTAATCCCAACGGGAGTCTTCTCTTTGGTCAGGTAATAAAAAGTTACTCTGTAGTGGGTAGCGGAACCATGGGCAAATGCAGATAAAGGCACTACAACATTGACCCCACCCTGGCGAGTAGTACCCAACTTTCCAGATTCATACCCACCCCGCAGTTTTGCCTCTCCCCTATAGGGATGTACGGAAACACCAAAGGTAACGCCCATTTGATTGAGAACCTTCCGCTTCGGTCCGTTTTCAACCGTAAATCTCAGATATTCCTCATGACTGGAAAGAACCATATCGTCCAGTCCTTTTAAATCACCAAACAGCAAATCCCTCGCTTCCAACGGGTTCGAGATATCCGCTTTTCCGAAAGCAGCAGTCGCCCGACCACCGTCAGTTTCGTCTGTTAAATGCCCAGAGGCTTCCCGCAACATTATTCGCAGCAACTCATCATCAGAAGGCGGAAAGGCAATCTCCGTACCACCTTTAGCCAGTACAAGATAAGAATGAAAAAAGCAGGCCACAAAAAGAAATAGCAAAGCCTGCCGCAAGGTATGCAAACAGAACATGAGAAGGGAACTCAAAAGTAAGAAGTCCTCCAATATAGATCAAAGAGCAATCTGTGTTAGAAATTCTTACTTTGTCGTACAAATGATCAAGGTGTCAGGAGTCTGCACCTCGGGTGATCACACTCTCCCAGATAGCACAGCTTAAAAAAATGCCCTCCATAAATAAATTTATGAAGGGCATTTCTTGCTAATGCTTATGCTGGAAAGCTGTTACGCCATGGCAGCAGGCAGAGTTCCAACACCCTGAATTGAGCTCAGGCCAGACAACAGCAGCTGACCATCAATCACCTGAAAATCCTGCAAAGTTTGCTCGGGATAATTCCGCTTATAAGTTTTAGCATTCACCATAATGGTGTAACGCTCCAGAGCGCTCTCGATAATTTCCAGAGACTTCATATCCAGCCCGGAGCCACTGATATCAATAGCAACGGAACGGTAAGGACTTTCTCCAGGTTTTACACTGCCAGCCAGCGGGTGAGTAATCAGTTTCGCGCCGCTGTGAACACGGTTACGCACAGCTTTCAGCACATCTTCGTAACCTTCGCAGGTTTCCTGCTGAAACTGGGACAGTTTTTCGCCAACTTTGGGGTTGTTGGTAACAATCAGCAAATCCTGGGTAACATTTCTCATGCGGCGGCAGCCTCCTGCTCTTTCGCTTCCGGCAATTTGATAACAATACGATCCGAGTCGTTACGCTTCACCCAACCATCCCTCTCCATACGATTGAGGACTGGAATCAAGTACTTACGGCTCAAGCCAGTTCGATCTTTGGCGTGGGCAACGGCAAAGCTCTCGTTCAGAGACAGTGACCGCAGAATATCAGCCACAGCCTGATCATAAACTTCTTTGGCGTAGTAAATCTGATCTTCCATGGGCACGATAAAACTCAGGTGCACCAGGTTGCGCAGCTCTTTCTGACCACCGGGAACCTGAGTTTTGGAAGATTGCAGGCCTTCCTTGCCTGCTTCACGAATCATCTTCAGAAGCTGCTGACCTTTGTCGTTCAGGTCATCTTCCGATGAACCACCACCAAGAACCCAGGCACCGCCAGACATATGCACGACATTGTCTTTCTTGAGCATCTGCAGCAACTGATCCATAACCGCCTGTTCAATGCCTAATTTGCTGCCCAGCTCAGGACCACTCAGAGCCGTTCCTTCATTTTTCAGAGTGCTCTGAATCTGCTCCAACGCCTCTTTATGAAAACTGTGACTGACCAGCCAGCCACTCATATCCACACAGCTTTCGGAATCAACATCATCGCAATTATTGAGCGCGTCCCGGTGAATATAACCGTGGAAATCCAGACTTAACTGCAGGCTATTCTGCTCGGTTAATTCTTCCGGCAAAGCCTCCAGCAGTTCATATAGTGCTGCACGACGATGGGCGGGCACACTACCATTCCAGATCACCCGCCCACTGAACAGCAAATCACTGCCACCGTGGCGAATCACGACAAAAGGCTGATTCCAGAACGCTGTAACCTTATCAGTCAGAACCAGACGAGCAAGGCGAGTACCACGGATATGATGCAAGCGAGCCAGTGAGTGAGCGCTACCTAAAGCGACTTCCACTTCCCGGTTGTTACGACCTTCTACGAAACCTTCTGCCAGTCGAACAATAACCTGTTCGCAAACCATAGCATCAGCTGGGTTCTTTACCAGACAGTGACCACGCTCCAACTCTTTCTTGGTAACCCCTTTCAGGCCAACCGCCACACGGGAAACAGCGCCGACTTCATCCAGAGATTTGTGACCGGACTGCAGCGCTTTTACCTGAACCTGTTTACCAGCAGGCATAACCGTCATCTTCTCGCCCATCTGAATCGAGCCTTCAGTCAAACTGCCTGTAACAACGGTACCTATACCATTCACGGTAAACACCCTATCCAGATAGACACGAGCACCGTTGTCTTCCAGCCGCTCTTCTATACGGTTTAGATGACGAAGAATAGTTTTCTTCAGCTGAGGAATATTGTCGCCAGTCAGAGCAGATACGCAGATGGACTCAGGAATATCACCAGTGATTTCCATCACCCGTTCCAGAATATCTTCTTCCACCAGTTCCAGAGTTTCCCCATCAACAGTATCGGACTTGTTGATAACCACCAGCAGGTTTTTGATCCCCATGGCATGGATCACATTCAGGTGATCATTAGTCATGGGCATCCAGCCTTCGTCGGCTGCCACCACCAGTAACACCATATCCAGACTCCAGACACCAGATACCATATTGCGGATATAACGTTCGTGGCCGGGTACATCAATCACCCCAACCACTTCCTCATTGTCACCCTCGAAGTGGGCAAAACCAAGGTCGAGGGTCATGCCCAGCTTCTGCTCTTTCGGGCGGGCAGTCATGATGCCGGTCAGAGCTTTGATCAGTGCCGTTTTACCATGGTCAACATGGCCGGCAGTTCCTATAACGGCTCTCATTGGGTGTATTCCAACAGGTAATTGGTTAACTGGCGAGCAACGGTGTCGCGGTCTTCCGGAAGAATAGTGGCGAGATTTATCCGCACTTTGTCGTTACGGATTACAGCAATAATGGACACTTCTAATTCCCGCAGCTCATCCAGTATTTTATTGGCAGGCTTGTTGAGGTGCAGTTCCAGAGACCAGGAAGGGTAATATTCATCTGGCAGAGTACCGCCGCCAACAACCAGCTGGTCTTCAAGCAATGAAACACTGTTACCCCATTTTGGTAGCAGTTGCTCAGCCCATTGATGGTTTGCTTCCAGATTTAACTGAGCCCGTTCGGCAATACCGCGGCCACTGTCTTCACCGTTTAGTTTGCGAACCAGCAACTCTTCCAGCAGAGAATAAACAATGCGACCAGGGCGGAAAGCCCGCATCATCGGGTTCTTTTCCAGTCGTTTTACCAGTTCTTTATCGCCACAGATAATGCCAGCCTGTGGGCCGCCCAGAATCTTGTCTCCTGAGAAGCACACCAAGTGTGCGCCCTGACGCAAATAACGATCGGCAGGCACTTCCTCTTTAGAGAAGGTTTCTGTAACCAGACCAGAACCCTGATCCACAGCCAACAGAACATGTTCCGGTAAACGACGAGCCACTTCTTTAATATCTGCAGATTCGGTAAAGCCGCGAATGGCAAAGTTGGAGCGATGTACCATTAATACCAGAGCAGTATTTTCGGTAATGGCATCTATGTAGTCATCAGCGGTGGTGATATTGCTAGTGCCAACTTCCACCATGTTCGCTCCCGCCATACCCATAATATCGGGAATACGGAAACCGCCACCAATCTGAATCTGCTCGCCACGGGAAACAATCACTTCCTTGCCTGCAGACAGTTCATTTAACAGCAGCCAGACGGAAGATGCATTGTTATTCACAACCATTGCATCTTCAGCGCCAGTGAGCGCACTCACCAGATGATTCACCAGACCTTTACGCTCACCACGCTTGCCTTTGGTCAGACTGATTTCCAGGTTGTTATAACCAGTATTGAGCTCTGCAACAGCATCCCAGACATCAGGACTGATAGGAGAACGCCCAAGGTTGGTGTGAATAACGGTACCAGTGGCGTTAATCACTCGGCTCTGGCGGGTGCGGATGAGTTTCTGGCAGGAGAAGAGAATATCGGCTTCGAGTTGAGCCTGCTCTTTATCATCGGTAATAAAACGGCGCTGCTTACGATAACTGTCTAATACCCGGCGTATAACATCAGTTACCAATGGACGACTTAATCGTGTGATTGCGTTTTCTAAAAAGGAAGAGTCCAGCAGCTGGCCAACCTGAGGGAAACGTGGCCTCGCACCTGTACCTTTTGCGTTTGTCTTGCCTGCTTCCATAACGGGCCTCAACGAGGTTCTGGCCCGGCAAAGACCGCAGACATTCAATGTGGGCAAGTGCCGGTGCACACTGTCATTGAATTCTGTGCTTTACAGAATTCAGAAACTACAAAGGCCGGAACTTGTTATTAGACATTAATAACCAGAACCAGCCTTGGTATGAAATTTGGCGGAAGAGGCAGGAATCGAACCTGCCAGAGCCTCTACGGCTCACGTCGGTTTTGAAGACCGGGAGGGCCACCAGACCCCATCTGCTTCCGAAGCGATGGGTGCATAATACTGGCAATTTACTAACAAAACATTGGAACTTTCCCAGATTGACGACATCTGCCGCCAAGCGTATTTTAAACGGTTTTTACTCATCAGCTCGTTGAAATTCAGTTCATTTATTCTACTTTTTTTGAATCAGGCTATTACTCCGGGACGAATCAAATGCTTCGCTCTGCAAAGAGTTCATTACACTGCCATGTAATACGACTACTTCCGGGTGCGGTGATTTTCAACAAAGATCTGCTTGATTCATTAAAAGCTTTTCTCATCAATGAAAAGATAGAGGTAGGCTGTCTTCTAAGTTGTTACAGACTGATTTCCGGATTGCTTTCCCAAAGGCCAGAATGGCCTGTTGGAGTGAGCAAAGCTATCCGGAATCCAGTTATAAGTGGGAGATTTAGAGTTTCTGTGCACGCTCCTTCTGTCGTTGCCGCTCTTCCGCTTTTCTGGCGCGACGCTGCTCAATAGTTTCAGTAACACCTCCACCCAGATGATGCTCCCCACGACTACGAGCCAGCTGCATCTGTTTCTCCCGTTCAGAAAAGCGCTTCTTCTGCCGGTCTGTCAGCTTATCGAAACAGTGCGGGCAACTTACCCCCTGTTGAAACTTGTCACTTTGCTTATCTTGTTCAGTAATTGGTAAACGGCAGGCATTACACTGGTCGTAGCCACCTTTCTCAAGTTGATGATTCACCGTTACCCGATCATCAAACACAAAACATTCACCGTCCCAGAGAGTGTCTTTCTGTGGCACTTCTTCCAAATATTTCAGAATGCCACCCTTGAGATGATAAACCTCTTCAAAACCCTGCTCTTTCATAAATGCAGTGGACTTTTCACAGCGAATACCACCGGTACAGAACATGGCCACTTTTTTCTGGGTGTTCTTATCCATATTTTCTGCCACATAGGCAGGGAATTCGCGGAAGGTTTCGGTGTTGGGATTAACCGCTCCTTTAAAGGTACCCACCTGCACTTCGTAATCGTTGCGGGTATCCACCAGCACAACGTCAGGATCACTGATCAGTGCATTCCAATCTTTAGGCTCAACGTAAGTGCCCACTGTTTTACGGGGATCAATACCCTCAACGCCCATAGTGACAATCTCTTTCTTGAGCTTCACCTTGGTGCGTTTGAATGGCATGTTTTCGACAAAGGATTCTTTAAACTCGATGGGCTTGAGCCGTTCATCCTGCTGTTCCAGCCAGCTCAGCAGTCGGTCAATACTTTCACGGGAACCTGCCACCGTACCGTTAATGCCCTCCTGAGCCAGCAGCAAAGTGCCACGAATGCCCAGTTCTGTCATAGTCGTGAGCAAAGGTTCACGGAATTCCTGAAAATTGTCGAGAGTTACAAACTTATAGAGGGCGCAGACCACTACCTGCGAGGTGCCTGCCTGTTGAGAAGATGCCACTGTTTTTATCCTTATATGCCAGCCGGAACGTAAATCCGGAGCGGTTTATCATTCGGGCTGGCATGTTAGCAGAGCTTGTGGCGAGGCGTTAGTCGAATAGGCCAAAGCCCACATCTTCGTCCGATGAACCAGAACTATCGGTGCTTGAAGGGATGGTATGTGTCGCCGGGGTGGCATGTGTCGCCGGGGTGGTACGTGTCGCCGGGGTGGTACGTGTCAATGGGGCAGTACGACGCTTGGCTCTACGCTTTCTTCTCGACGAACGGCTTGAGGGTCCCTCTTCCTCCTCTGTATCAGAAGAAAAATGGCGGGCAGTATAGTGTGGAGCTCTGCGGTGTTTCTTTACTTTGGTAGAAGAAGCACTGGTTTCACCTTGGTTCTCTTTGCTATCAGCCGAATCTGGCGCAGCCGTAAAGACAACCTTTATCTCACCTTTTGTCCAGGAAAAGACTTTTGGTTCTTTCTGAACAGTCTGGTAGAAAGACTCCCAAGGATACTCACAACCACTTTTACCGCTATTTTCTTGTTGAAAAGCATTACTAAGCTCTTGCTTCAACTCTCTCAGCCGCTTTGTACAGGCGCTATGATCAGTATCTTTTTTCATACTGTTCAATCCGTTTTTAGCCATTTGACGGTAATCGTCAAAGCGATCTGGTTTTTTGCCAGCCTTCACAGGTGCAATTTGAACTTCTTCTCCCGTTGCGTGATTCACAACAGATACGATAAAGCCATGCTGCTGCGCAACCGTTGGATCATTCAGGCTTTGCAAGATGAGATCAAGATATCCACAGGCCCATTCCTGCCTGTCTACATTACGAACTTCCTGCTCCAGCTTCTCAACCTCTGTCTGAGGCTCAACATCAGAAGGCTGGCTGATATCCCAGCTTCCCTCGGCGAATGTTTTGGTGCCTTTAAACTCGGAGTGCGTACAGGAATCAAAATAGGAAGGTGTAGGAGAACTCCTACTGAGTTTCCGGCCGGTTCCTGTGCTCGAGAGAGACGAGTATGAGTCATGCCCATGAAGCCCACTCGGTGGAGGAGGTTCGTAGCTCATAGGTGTACGTGTCGTTTCAGTAGTCGTTGCAGACATAGAGGAATCCTCCTTCATCACAGAATTTTATCTTTAGTCCGTAAAATTTCCGGAAAGTTCCATCCAGTGCTGACTTCAGCGGCTATGCTGCCTCAGCCCGTTTCAGCAGGATTGCAAGAGGAGGTTGCTACAGTGAGATGGAAACAACTTTGTATCTGGATATCTGGATATCTGGTTTCTGATCACAGGATTGATAACCATGCAGACAGCAAGGATTGCAGCCCAAGAGCTCAATAATCAGCAGGAAAGCACCGATCAGCCGGGCATATATTTGCAGGAATGGCTAGAGAAATGCCCTCAAAACGCCTGCCTCCCCGAAACAATCCTTATTATTCTGGATATTGACGATACTGTACTGACCACCCCCCACGGCCAGTGGCTGGGCAGTTCGGCTATGTTTTATGGTCTGCTCGCCGAAACTCAGCAGCAGTATCCGGGCTGGACTCGAAAGCAGGCTGCTGAACATATTGATGTTCTATTATCCGCCATTTACCCAAGAGTCCCCCTGCAGCTTACCGATACTTCCCTGCCCCAGACACTTCATACATTGAGGGATAAAGGCTTCCGGGTATCAGGTATGACCTCCCGAGGGTTGGGGGTAAAGGATGTCACCCTATGGCAATTACAGCAGGCCAACATTGAATTTATGGGTACCCAATTCTCGTCTCCGCACACCACCCTCAATGAACCCTCTATACGGATAGAAAGTGGCGTGGTTTTTGTGGGCCATGGAAACACAAAGGGAGATATTCTGAAGAAACTGCTGGCAAAAGAGCCCCAGTTCCAGAACATTGAGAAGGTTATTGTGATTGATGACCGCCAGAAACACCTCGACGATATCCAGAGCTCAGTTACAGATCGTGAAATCGTCACAGTGCTTTGCAGTTATCCACAAAGTCGAGTTCCTTATAATAATGAACAAGGTCGCGTACAGATGAAGGCCTTTCTCGAACAGTGGCGGGATGATGCCGTTATCGGCCACTTGATAAACAATGACCGATATACACAGTCTCTTCTGTAAAAGAAATTAACTGAAGTTACACACGCCCATATAAATGGATCACTTTCAGCTTAGGGCGAAGATCTATATGACGGTTTTGGGAGCATCATTTGAGCAACTGCGATCATTTGTAGCTGCGTAACTGCGTAACATGAGTTACTAACCAATATCTTTCAGGTTTTTAAGACTTTCCCTCGCCATTTGTACAGAAGTCTCGGCATCACTCACAATCTGTGCATTAAGTACCCGGCATTGATATTGAGTATCCGACTTGGGAGCAATAACCCGGCGAGACTGGTGCATTCGCTGTAAAGATGTATTTCTGTTTTCAATGCAGTCTGCAACTACCTTCATATAATCCTTAAAGGATGTTACAAGCTGTAGAACTTCACGACACTTCTTCCTGATAACCACAATGGAGTCTTGGTAATCCGACTGAGGATCAGGGATTAGAGGTATTTCCAGAGCCCTGTCGATATGTGGTTGATAGATGCTGACCAGTTGGGATACTCGCCCGCAAATATCTGTTGCCTCCTGAAGGTGCTTGAGTAACGACGCGTATAAGGCTCGATCGATAAAACCTGTTTCACTCGCCAGAGCCGTGCATTGTGCTGTGCGAATTTCCTCCAATTTGACCGTCGCATACTTTGCCCGCTCCAACAAGGGCTTGAGCAACTGGATAGAGGCTTCTGCCAAGTCGTAATTGATCTGGCACGACAGCTTCGGGTCGGTGCCCTCATATCTGCCTTGAAGAACTGTGAGCTTTGCTACCGCTTCCATAGGGTTATATGAAATCAACTTTTCAGCCTGACGTAATTCAATATTTTCATCATAATTCCGCTCACTGACGATCTCCTTTACCTCATCGCTTGTTTCCTCTAACCGCCAGGAGGCTGTAGGCTTTTTAAACGTACTGTGCTTTGGCTTTTGCTTTTGCTTTTGCTTTTGCACTGTCTTTTTCTTTTTGGGTTTTTCTGGGTCAGTTTTTGTTACTGGGTCATCGTCCTCAAGCAAGGGTAGCTCTGGTGACTGTTCTGGCTGAGTGTTTTCCTTTTCTTCCGGCGGGATCATGCACACAAGCTGGCTCTCGGATATCATGTCCAGCAGCTCAGTAAGTTCGCCCTCATAGATTACCTTGCATCGAATTTGGTAAGCCCAATAACAAGAGAGCGATCCCTGCATAACAAAGTCAGAAATGCCATGAAGTATCTGTTCACTTTCTTTCCAATCGTTGTGTGTAACGAGAGGAGACTGCATCCTTTCAACATGTTTTTTATAAACGAGGGGCAGGTAAGCCATCAAAGTTGAAACACAGCTGTGCATATTCCTTAGGTGAGGGGCAACAGAGATCTCATCTAAACTCTTCACCCACTCAAGGTCTGACAGATTTTCATCGAAAAAAGGCCGAAGGATTTGTACAACCTGATGATCATCAGGAAGAGTTAAACTCTGGCAGGTTTTGACGCGGGAAGAAATAATTTCATAGCAATCTCTGACCGGGCCACATTTCATCCCTCGAGCTAATGATGTTATCAGGCGTTGCCAGTTAAGATGTCGGCAAACATAATCCTCTTCACCCTTGTCAGGCTCCAGTTTTTTCAGAACAGAGATATAAATCGCTGCATACCAACTTGCTCCCTTAAGGCACATAGCGTTCACATTTTCCCATGTGCCCTTGCTTGTATCCCGGTTGTATTTCTTATCACAAACATAGATATGACACAGGCTTCTAATAGTGCTGTTTGCCCACTTGTCTACAAAAGAGTCTATATCAGCAATAATCCGTTCTAGTTCTACATTCCATTCGGGCCCTCCACCAATAAACTTCTTTGCCACAGCATGAATTTCATCTATTTTTTTAGCTGCTTCACTAGATAAATGATCACTGTATTGAATGATCATCTTATGAATATACCTTTGGCTGCCAAGGATGCATTTAACCCGTCTCGTCTGCTGTTCTGTAGGGGAAGGACAGTTCTGATCAGAGATTAAATGCCAGTGAGCAGGATATCGACTCATAAACTCCTGATACTCAGCAATAATTCGTTCGGCACTCGCAACGCAAGATACAAGCAATGCATCCTTTTTTTCTTGGTTAGGCTCACCTTCTGCGGTTTCAAAATCACCCTTAACTGCTCTCGATCTTCCTGATAGCTCTCCGAGCTTTGTGATTGCCTCCCCTTTGTATTTCATAATTTTTTCTTTTGCTACTGTTCTATTAATTTGTTTAAGAGGAGCAGACCAGCACTTCAGACGTGAGACGGTTTGAAGTGGAAAAAACTCTTCTACTTTGGCCTTCTCCTTTTCTGGTTTTCTTCTGGGCTTGCTCGTCTGAGCCGAAGTTACAACATCTTCCTCTTGGACTACTGAACAATAAAGTGGATCTTTTACGTGGCAAGTGGGTAAAGTGCGTACCACACATCGAATCTTACCAAATACGGTTTTCAACGTTGTTAACTCGTCAAACAGTTTTACTACATGTGGACAGCCTGCGTCACCCTTCAAGAACTGATGCTCTGACAGGGATAACAGATTCTGAAGCCCTGTCGCATAGCCAGGGCACTTCTCAACGTCCTTTATGATTTTTCTGGTTATACCAATCAAAACCTCAACAATTTCTTTTCCGGCCTCTTTATAGTCTTCTCTTGTAATATTGATAAATCGGCATAAGAAGTTTCCCAGCAGTTCCAGGTTTTCATGATCTTTCATATTCTGAAAACAACCAAAAAAACGTATCCTCGACAAGAAATACTGAATATCTCCCTCTGCCCAGTTATCTAAAAACAAAATTGTTTGGTCGCAGTGAGTAACGCAACGCATAAACAGTGAACGCTTTATGTCCCTATATAAATCGTCCCTCAGTGGAGTGTTCTTTTCATCTGCGGCAACAGCAACCTTCCCCAGCCAGTTCAGTGAGTATTTAAGCAGCTCCACATTGGAATAAAACGCAGACCTCAGGGACAGGTTTGCGCATAAATAGTCAAGAATGGAAACCGCATCCCTCACATGGTTATTCGGTGAATTTTTCTGAAAAAAATCATCAAGAGGAGAAAGTTCTTCCTCTGTACCATCGGATGGCGGTACAGGTCGCCCTATGGCTGCTACCACATCATTATGGAGGGAACAGGATTCATACAACCGGGCTGGGCTGATGGCTAGAATATCCAACAGTTCAATATGCATATTCCTGTAATTCACTTCAGCAGCCGGAATGCCTTGCTGATTTTCTGGTGGCTTGAAAAGCCATTCCTTCTCATCTGTGTATGTATGCAGATAAGCGTGGTATTTCTCCCTTAACCTCATAAGCTCAACATATATAGCGTGAGCATTATCTATAGCGTGAGCATTATCTTCCGTTTCACCAGTTTGTGACTCCACCAGTTCACAGTGAGCCTTTTGTGGCTCCACCAGTTTACGGTGAGTCTCGTACAGGTTATAAGCCCGGTACCACAAACGTACAAGCCCACGTCCCATCCAGAAGCCGGGGCGTAAGTCCTTGGGAACCAGCTTCAATGTTGGATAGTCTGGTTCCACACTGGGTCTTGACAAAGGTTCCTCAGGTGTAAGGTCTTTAAGTTCTGGGACGTTATCATCGGGATGGGATAAAAGAGGAGATGGCTGCAGGCCCGCAGCGGCCTGCAATTGTGGCTGTACATCGTCGACAGGTGACACCTGGCGCCCTCTATCGACTATTCCTTCTGCAGTCTGAGAACCTGACTGTTCTTGTGGCTGTTCTAGTGGCTGTTCTTGTCCGTCCTGCGGGCCTTCAGCAGCCCAGAACCATTCAAAAGCACGGTGAAAAATATCTGGTAACATTAGGTTTATGCTCGCTTTACTGACATCAACCCATACTTTGACCACTGAGTCACCGGAACATTCCCAGGCACTCTGCTCTCAGGATAAATTGGTTATCTGTTCTCCTAACAGACCTGCTACCTCAACAGGCCCTAGCAGCCTGTCGGACTGGCCCGTCCATTTGAGTCCTTTTTGATCATATCGGCCTACAGAGCTCATATCTGCCTTCAGAGGTCACTTACTCAAACAGAACGCCAGCGTAACCTCATGAGACAGTGGCTGACTACAAGCCAATAAAGCACCAGAGCCAGCCATTTTTTATCATCGACTTGCTTCAGGTTGAACATTCGGCGCAGGTTGAATGTCAGGCAGACCAGATCCCACTCTTTCGAGACCACTTCCAGTCCCCGCACCAGGAATCGCCGATATCCCATTGCCTCCTTCTGTATTCCGAAGGTGGGCTCTATCGTGCATTTTCGTCGGCTGTAGATGGCTCGCCCTTCTTGTGTCTGCAAGCGCCAGCGCATCCACTCCAAAGCGCTGGCGTCATCATCCGGGACTGGCGGGTCCGGCTGGAAACGCTGCAAGGGGGGCGGGTTGTGCTCATCCCGTTTTATAGCAATGTAGGGTGTCAGTTCTTCTTTATCCACAGCGCAGACATTAGCCTCGCTGAAGTAGCCCGTGTCGGCCAGTAACCCCTCAGCTTTTCCAAGCACGGGGGCCAGTATGCGTAACTGTCTGAGTGTTGGCTCAACTTCTTTTTTGTCATTCGGTGCCTGAGTCACATGACGTGTCACGATCAGACCACTCCCGATGTCTACAGACGCCTGGGCATTGTAGGCTTGTTCGAATGCACCACCGGCAGTGGGCATAATACGAGATTCGTCGTCTGTCAGGTTGACCTGGTCTTTGTCCCCTGCACCTGGTTCCGGTGGCTTTGGCGCTTTGCCGGG
>NZ_CAMZOG010000070.1 GCF_947331445.1 Parendozoicomonas sp. Alg238-R29
GGGTCGTTAGCTCAGTTGGTAGAGCAGTTGGCTTTTAACCAATTGGTCGTAGGTTCGAATCCTACACGACCCACCATTTCTTTTTATTTCCTTTATCCATCCCTTCTTTCAACTGTTTACATGCCTACTCCTGCTTGATTGATTCCCGTGCTCCATGAAATTTTCGAATCATTCGTGCTAACATGCGCTCCACTTGCTGTGTGTTTCCTCGGGTTGCCGGGTGCTTTTGATACACACAGATGAATTTTTTTTGCCGGATTCCGGCAAGTATTATGAGAACGACAGAATTTCCGCATGACTCAAGTACAGGACAGAAGCTTTGTTCGCCAGCACTTAGCCAGCCTTGAGGCGCGGCCCGCATGTGTAGAGGCGGAGCCTGAGTATCTCAAACAGCGTATACGTGAACTGCTAAAAGAAAAAAACGCAGTTATGTTGGCCCATTACTATACCGACCCGGCATTGCAGGCTCTGGCGGAGGAAACTGGTGGCTGTGTAGCAGACTCTCTGGAGATGGCGCGTTTTGGTGCGACTCACTCCGGCGACACGATAGTTGTGGCTGGCGTGAAGTTTATGGGTGAGACCGCCAAAATCCTTAGCCCAGAAAAAACAATTCTTATGCCAGACTTGGAGGCTACCTGTTCTCTGGATCTCGGCTGCCCGGATGATGAGTTCACTGCGTTTTGTGATAGCCATCCAGATCACACGGTTGTTGTATATGCTAACACCTCTGCCGCTGTTAAAGCCCGTGCAGACTGGGTTGTGACTTCCGGTTGTGCACTGGATATTGTGGAAGAACTAACGGCTCGTGGCGAAAAGATTATCTGGGCACCAGACAAGTACCTTGGCAGCTATATTGAGAAGCAGACTGGTGCGGATATGTTGATGTGGGACAGCGCCTGCATCGTTCATGAGGAGTTTAAGGCCAAAGGCATTCTGGATCTGAAAAAGGTCTATCCGGATGCTGCTGTATTGGTTCACCCAGAATCTCCTGATTCCGTTGTCGGCGTCGCCGATGTTGTTGGTTCCACGACTCAGCTGATTAAAGCAGCCGTTTCCCTGCCGAATGATACATTTATTGTGGCAACGGATCGGGCAATCTTTTATAAAATGCAGCAGTTGGCTGGAGCAGGCAAAACGCTGCTTGAGGCCCCTACTGGTGGACAGAGTGCAACTTGCAGAAGTTGCGCTCACTGCCCATGGATGGCGCTGAACTCTTTGCAGGGTGTTGTTGATGCTCTGGAAAATAATACCGGTGTTATTGAGGTTCCTGAGAATATTCGCGTTGACGCTGTGAAACCTTTGCAACGCATGCTGGATTTCACCAGTCAGGCCGCCGCAGCTTGATAGCCAAAAGAAGATGAAGCTGGGTTACAGCTTCATCTTCTTTTTGTAAGCCTTCACTTCTTCGATGCGTTCTTTTAGTGCAGACCTCTGGCTGAAAGGCGTTCCCGGTAGTTCCAGTGCATATTCAAGATGTTTAACGCTGTTATCCATGTCACCTACCAGGAAGAAATACTGGGCACGTGATGTGTGAACAGTGAGGATGTCTCCCGCCAGTCCAGCTGTTTCTGCCAGTTGGTACCAGATGGTGGAATCTTCAGGGCGATGTCTTGCTTCTGTTTTCAGAATACCCATGGCTTCCGGGTACTGCTGATTGTTATAAAGCAGATCAATCACAGCAAGGGTTATTGGGTAGTTGCCTGGGTTATCCGCCAGCAGTTTCTTAAGGTTCGTGATTGATTTTTCTTTGTTGCCCAGCGCATATTGAATGCGCGCGTTCAGAATCTGGAAGTGAATGTTCGATGGTTTGTTGTCCAGCAAAGGCTTTAAGGCTTGCTCTGCGGCCTTTGGGTTTTGCAGGTTAAGTTCTACCTGAGCTAATCCGTAGCGGGTTGCATATTCTGAAATGGTTCTGCTGCTGTTAAGATCTTGTTTCAGTCGGCTCCGTACTTCTTCTTGGGACTGTGCCATGCGAATAATGGCCCGGCTGCGCATAAGTTGGTATTCACCGTCCTGGTTATGTTGTCGGGCAGGGTATTGTTCAGCACGGCTGCGGGCATCTGCTACACGGTTTCTGCTCAAGGGGTGGGTTCGCAGGAATTCATATTGGGGACCACTGCTTTCCAGTTTACTCATGCGTTCAAACATATCCGCCATGCCTCTTGGATCCATTCCCGCGCGAGCCATGGTTAAAAGACCAACACGGTCAGCCTCCTGTTCATTAATACGGCTGAAGGCGAGTTGGAAGCTTTGTGCGCCAGCAACGGTGGTAGACAATGCCGCAGCACCGATATCTCCTGCACCACTTGCAGCTAGAATTATACTCCCCAGCAGGGCGGCGAT
The DNA here is from genome assembly GCF_947331445.1 of Parendozoicomonas sp. Alg238-R29. GTDB lineage: Bacteria > Pseudomonadota > Gammaproteobacteria > Pseudomonadales > Endozoicomonadaceae > Sansalvadorimonas. The sequence continues at coordinate 2,344 of NZ_CAMZOG010000070.1, forward strand.
AGTTGGTAGTCGCTGACGTTGTGCGGTTTCAACACCACGGGCGTAATGGCGCTGGCTAAGGTGCGCTAATTCGTGGGCAATAACCCCTGCGAATTCTTCTTCTGTGCGTGCGTAAAAAAATAAGCCGGTGTTGATTCCGACAACGCCACCCGGTGCGGCAAATGCGTTCAGGTAAGGGCTGTCGATAAGAACAATGGACAATTGTCGGTTTTGCAGCTCGCTGGATTCTGATAACCGGTATACAAGATTCTCCACGTACTGCATAAGTTCAGCGTCAGACTCGGTGCTTAGCTGGCTATTCAGCATTTTCAGGAAGATGCCACCAATCTCTTTTTCTTTTTGCATGGAAACAATGCTGGAGCTGGCGTCGCCAATGGTTGGCAGATTGATGTCGCTGTGTAATTGTGGGCTGACGGCAAAAGTCAAAGGGAGCAGCAGTACCAGAAAAACTGTACGAAGAGACTTGGTGAAAGGCATGAGTACCTGCTGATTAGAAACCGGGTGGCAATTTCTATATTACCCTTGCGGACGGTGCGTTACTATTGCCATATTGTATTCAGAATGATCATTTTCATAGACGTTTTGCTGGCTTGTTTAAGAATTGGGCTTGGTAAGTGGAACAAGCGTGTTGAAGTTGGATATTTATGGTTGAAGAGTTTCAGGTAAACAAAGAGTTGGATGCCAGTGGCCTTAACTGTCCCATGCCTTTGTTAAAAGCCAAGCAGGCGTTGAATGTTATGGCGGCTGGTGAAATTTTAAAGGTGCTGGCAACAGATCCAGGGTCGGAGCGTGATTTTTCTAGCTTCGCCAGTCTGGCTGGTCATGAGCTTCTGTTTAGTGGACAGGAGTCGGGAACCTATACCTATATGTTGAGAAAACATGGATAGAATAACAATGTTCAGAGTGATCGGTGGCTGGGTTCATCGGTATTTCTCTGATGAAGAGGCTATTGTGTTGCTGCTGCTTCTGGCTGCGGCGCTGGTAGTTATCCTGCTTTTCGGAACCATGCTGGCACCGGTGTTTGCGGGTCTGGTCCTGGCTTTTGTACTGCAGGGGGGAGTCACTTGGCTGGAGCGGTTGAAGTGCCCTCACATTCTGGCTGTGTCTTTAACATTTGCCTGCTTTATTGCGGTGTTGTTGGCTGTTATGTTGCTGATGATGCCTTTGATCTGGGAGCAAAGTACAGCGCTGTTGAACGAACTTCCCCGCATGGTGCAGCAGTGGCGACAAATGTTGCAGCATCTTCCTGAGACTTATCCGGGGTTTGTGTCCGAAGCTCAGGTGAATGCCTGGAGTGAGGCGGCCAGTACTCAGTTAAGCCGGATGGGGCAATGGCTGGTTTCGTTCTCTCTGTCTAAGTTACCAAACCTTGTAGGGATTCTGATTTATTTGGTGCTTGTTCCTATTTTGGTGTTTTTCTTTCTGAAAGATCGGATGATGTTGGTCAAATGGTTCTCTTCCAAGCTGCCTAGAGAGCGCCGGATGATTGATCAGGTTTCTGAAGAAATGAGCCTGCAGATTGCCAACTACATTCGCGGAAAGTTTATTGAAATTGTGATTGTGGGTGTCACAACGTTTATAGCTTTTGCCTTTATGGAATTGAATTATGCAGCACTGCTGGCCCTGTTGGTTGGTTTATCTGTTGTGATTCCCTATGTTGGAGCGGCAGTTGTAACTATTCCAGTGGCAGCTATAGGTCTGTTTCAGTGGGGCTTTGAACATCAGTTCTTTGTGCTTATGGCAGTGTATGGGGTGATTCAGGCGCTGGATGGTAATGTGCTGGTTCCCCTGTTGTTCAGTGAAGCGGTAAACCTTCATCCGATTGCCATTATTATCGCCGTTTTAATGTTTGGTGGTCTCTGGGGCTTCTGGGGTGTGTTTTTCGCAATTCCGCTGGCGACTCTTGTGAAGGCTGTGTTTTCAGCGTGGCCGACGGTTGGTCAGGTTGGGACTGCATGATCAAAAGGCTTGGCTGTATAAAAATGGCGAGTAGGTTTCCCTCTCGCCATTTTTTATGAAGAGTTAAGGGGGCGTTCTCAATTAAGTATACGACTCTGCGTCGCCCGAAGGGCATTTACGAGAGTCTCTATGGCTGCGTTGCAGCATTTTGAAAGGCAGCAAGCATTCCGGCAATGCTGCGTCCTATAGTGCCCTCTGGGTATACCCATAGCGGCTCTCGGTAATGCTGAGTTCGATGCCTAATTGAGAACGCCCCCTAGTCTTTATCTTCTTTCTCACCCTCTCCTTCATCAGCTTGTGTCAGCCCTGCCAGAGCCTGGGTAGCCTGTAGCACATCGTCTACATGGTTTTTGATTTTAACCTTGCGCCATTCGTGCTGAAGAAGACCGTCTTTATCTATAAGGAAGGTGCTGCGCTCAATACCCAGAAATTCTTCTTCACCTTTCTTCTTCATGCGAATCACGTCGAAATGTTCGCAGAGTTCACCCTTGGTATCGGCTACAAGCTCGAAAGGGAACCCATGTTTCTCGCGAAACTTGTTATGGGAAGTCATTGTGTCCTGGGATACGCCAAACACAAGAGTGTCAGCCTCCAGGAACAGGGAATGGTATTCGGAAAAGGCCTGCCCCTCGCTGATGCAGCCGGGGGTATTGTCTTTTGGGTAGAAGTAGAGAACAAAGTTTGTTCCCTTTAGGCTTTTCAATGAAACGGTAGTGTCGTTCGTTGCCTTGGCTGAAAAGTTTTCAACCGGTTTGCCAATGCTGACGGTCATCGTTTTCCCTTATGCGCTTTTTACCATGACAATTTCGCCGTAATAATTCCTATAAGAGGCGACTTGTTCTCGTTTATGGCTTTTACATTTTTGCTGTTCTGATGGCTGCTCAGACAGCGGCAACCTTTGGCAAGTCAACTGAAAGTATGTACCAGTTGAACAGGAATATCACCCTGTAGCCAAAAACTGGTGAAGAATAGTCGGTTTTTCCAGCTATTCCACTCAAGGGGAGTGGGGTGGATTTCAGTGATGCCGAATGAAAAACAGGTGTGTGTTTTCCACGCACTTAATAGTTGGAGTGTTGCTATGCCACTGATTTTGCTATACATTATTCCTCGCTAACGGGCTGCGAAGTCTCGGAGGCGAAATAAAATGGTGAGGTGTCCGAGTGGCCGAAGGAGCACGCCTGGAAAGTGTGTATACGGAAACGTATCGAGGGTTCGAATCCCTCCCTCACCGCCACCTTCGAGAATCCCGCTGCAGTTATCTGCAGCGGGATTTTTGCGTTATATGCGCCTCACAAAGGCCTGTGTGGCGAGTTCCTTGCCCTATTGGATACGTACTTTCCCCGCGCCGTACCGGCCCCTGTTTTTCCTTTCCAAATGCCGTTTTTGGCCCTGTCCTCTGTTTTGTCCGTTGAAAGAGAGTCACTCGCTACGCTTCCTGAAAATCCCTGTAAAATCATCGAGCTGCAAAAGTCGCTTGCTCGTGTTAGCCCTTCCTGGTTCGTGAATTAAAAGTGGTGGGCAGGTTCAGGGCGAAAAGGTCGATTTCTCATTTTTTGTGGCAAAAGCAGAGCAACGCCATCTCGTGTGGGAGATAACTTCCGGCACGAGATGGCGTTACTTCGAATTAATTAACTAATGAAAGGTTGGGTTTTGTCTTTTGATGCGAAGAGCTTTCAGGTTCCTGCAGATCGAAGAGAAAGCTACTAATTTCTGGAACAGGCAATAAAAGCTCTTTGGCAATCGCCTCCCTAGTAATACCTTCTTTCCAGAGGGCTAGCATGACCTTATCTAGAATGAGAGATGTTTCTCTTTTGGTGCCTTCCGGTTCTTGTTTGAAATATCCCCTTTGTGACATCTCTATGGACAAACTACGGTAGTGCCATTCTGTAATAAGACCGAGATCGGATAGTCTGCGAACCAGTGCAGCAACAGACACAGACCATTTCTTCTTTAGTTTGATCAATTGGTCCAAGGTTGGAAATTTGATTGCACTCGTCTTAACGGTACCAGCAGGCATTAAAAGAGCAGATGCAAACCTGTCTGCTTCTATCTCTATTTCTCTTCCGCTAGGAGAGGCATGCTTGTGAAGGACTAGGTGCCCAAGTTCGTGTGCAGCGTCGAACCTGCTGCGCTCAGCTGATTTCATAGTATTTAGGAAGACAAAAGGGCGCTCATCTTTCCAAAAAGAGTATGCATCAACTTCTCGGTTGTTCTCTGCAAGAGAGAATACTCGCACACCTTTTGACTCAAGCAGGTGTACCATGTTTTTGATCGCCATCTCACCAAGTGACCATTTGTTGCGAATGAGATCGGCAGCCGCTTCGGGAGAGGCTTCTCTTAAATCTGGGATATTGGATGCAGGCAACTGGAAGTGACCTTCCATCCATTGGTTAAATGCAAGTGCATAGGTGCCTGCGGCGAGTGCCGCATTACGCTTGGCTGCTGTCATCTTGCTCATGGAGCGGAAACTGACGGAGTCAACCTCTATGGCTTCAAGTTGTTCCCCATAAAAAAAAGATGTTGCATAGCCAAGGCAGTTAGCAATCTTTTCAATGGTCGTAATGCTTGGCTCTTCATGGCCATTTTTATACAGTGACAGGGATCTTGTAGAGATGTCTATCGAAGCGGCGAGCTCTTTAAGTTTCATCTTCCTTCTGGCCATAGCCAGAAGGAGACGATCGGGGTTGAACTCAGTACTCATAAAAAAATCAGCTTATTTTCAAAATATCAATGTCTATGTCAGGCGAAAATTCTGCCTCAAACACTTTGGGCTCAGGTTCTGAATCAAACGATACGGCTGCTATGAGCAATCTGGTGCTCCATGTCTTCACGTAACCAGAGTCATCAATTGCAGTTGGGAGTGAAAGTTCTAGCCTGATTTCACCTTCGCTCTCATCAATGTAGTAAATGAGCATCCAGGTGTTTTGGGGAGATTTGCTTTGCGTGGTCTCTTCTGGAGGCCAAAAGCCTAGTTGATTCTTATCGATATAGTTTCTGGCGGAGTTTCCTTTTGGGTTTTTGTTGCTGGGATTACCATCTTTTCTGCCAGTATCAGAGCTACCACTGGAAACAACTATGTCGCAGGTGTTTTCTGGATGGCGAGTAATACAGAGGTTATTGATATTCTGTCGCGTCCAGCCTTTTGGGATCAGCTGATCTCGCAGAAACCGAGTGGTATCAAGGTAAGCCATGATACCTCCCGCAATGGGAGGGTGATTTTCCGTAGTTGAACGTTTAGCGGTCAACCCCCTAAGCACAGCATATAGCAGGATATCTTCAGTAAGGTCGAGCTCCTGGAGCTTAAGGTGAACCTGATTTACGTCACTGATAACCTGTGGCAAAGCGTTTACTTGGTGGTTAGTCACTTTTTAATCTCCGAACCCTCTGTTCTTATTTTTTTACCTCATTTGAGGGTAAAAAACAAGAAGTATGATTCTTTCTTCGAAGTGAAGATGATCGTACCAAACCATATGAAAACTCTATTTCCACTGTAATAACTGCAGTTGATCCTTCCATAACGCCGGAACCCCATCCATAAAATCTGCCAGTGTCCGCCCACCAATGCTCTCGCCATTTAGGATTTTCTCCTGCAGTAGCGAAGAGAGCATGGTGAGGCGGAGAATACGGGACACGTAGCTTTCGTTTTGTTTGTAGTGGCTGGCCAGGGCCTTCACGTTTTTGAACTCCCCGTCTTCCAGTTTTTGCAGCCAGATGTAGGCTTGGGCCAGTGCCCGCATCAGGGCGGTGTCTTCGACAGGCTCCAGGTTGAGAGGCTCTCCGTCGTTGGTCTGGATGTGGGTTCGCCCGCCCCGGCGGATCAGCCGGATAGGGATGAACACTTCCAGAATCTTCTCTTCCGGATGAAAGGTTCTCTTTCTCTTGCCGATGACTTCGATCGTCATGCTGCACCTCCTGTCATATCGTCAGTTATTCCCGGCAATCCTTCACTGTGAAAGCGCAGTGTGAGGCCGGTGTCCTTGATGTCTATCCGGTCAATCAGTAGGTGAGCGATACGCTGCTGTTCGTTGGGGAACAGCTCCTGCCAAATGGTTTTGAGCATCTGCAGGGCTTCTACCGTCTGTTCGTAGGTGAGAGTGTCTTCTGTGTTTTTTCCATCCCTGTACACCATAATCAGAAGTTCTGGCTGGTGGATCAGCTGTTCCACTTCCTGAATGATCAGTTTCTCCAGTGGTTCTGCTGGAAGAGGGGGAATGGGGTTTTCCCGATGACCTTTCTTCCGGGCCGTGTTGCTGGTGTAGTAGCGATAACGTTTACCCCGCCGTCGGCCGCTGGTGGGCACAAGGGCGATACCGTCGGGGCCAAACACCAGCCCCCGCAGAAAGGCGGGACTGTGCCGCCAGCGGGACTCTGTGCGCCGTAGTGACCGGTTGCTGTTAAATATGGCCTCGACTTTATCCCAGGGGGTTTGTTCGAGGATGGCGGTATGCTGGCCTGGGTACCAATCACCTTTGTGGTGAATCAGGCCCAGGTAGATTTTGTTCTGGAGCAGTCTGCGCAGGGTGGTTTTGGCAAAGGGTTTCCCGCCCCAGGTACTGCCATCCTTGCGGCGATACAGTTTTGTCCGAAAGCCCATATCATTAATGCGGTAGCAGGTTTCGGTCAGGGAGCGGGTCTCGATAAAGGTTTCATAGATGATCTGCACCACCTTCTTCTCGCCCCGGTTCACTACCAATTTGCGGTCTTTGACTTCGTAGCCCAGAGGGACGGCACCGCCCATCCACATACCTTTCTTTTTTGATTCGGCAAACTTATCCCGTATCCGTTCGCCGGTAATCTCCCGCTCAAACTGGGCAAACGACAACAGCATATGAAGGGTGAGACGGCCCATGCTATCTGTTGTATTCAGGGGTTGAGTGACGGAGATGAACGACACCTTGTGCTCATCTAGCACGCCGACCAGTCTGGCAAAGTCCGAGATAGAGCGGGTCAGGCGGTCGACTTTATAGACGATGATAATGTCGATCTCATCTCGCTCCACCGCAGCCATCAGACGCTTTAACCCCGGCCGGTCAATATTACCGCCGGAAAATCCGCCATCCTCAAAGCGCTCGTCCACCAGCTGCCAGCCCTGATGCTTTTGCGATGCCACGTAAGAGACTCCGGCTTCCCACTGGGCATCAAGGGAGTTAAATTCTTGTTCTAGTCCTTCTTCTGAGGATTTACGGGTATAGATCGCACAACGCTGAATGGGATGAGCGGTGCTTGATTGGCGACTCATGATGCCCCCCTCCCTGAGGTTTTCTTTTTATCCTTTCTCAAACCGAAAAACGCCGGACCATTCCACGGACTACCGGTGATCTTCCTGGCTATTTTGGTGAGGCTGCTATAGACATCGCCCCGATAATCAAAGCCTTCGGCAGTGACGATGACCTCGTGTTCCTCTCCTTTGAACTCACGCATCAGGCGCGTCCCGCAAGGCAGCTGGCAGGTGCGTTTGTTACGGATACTTTTGCCTTTGATGACTGACATCTTCAGCTGCTGTAGACGCTTTCTGGCTTTATCACTCAAGCCGCCAGAAGCTAGCTCCTGAACCTTCCAGGCCAGCCGTTGACGAAGAATTTTGGTATGCAGGGGCGGGGCCTCTGTGCCGAGAAGCTCTTTCCAGCTTTGGCACAATTGCCGGTTGTTCATGGTCATGATCTTGGCCACCTGGGCGGCCAGTGTCTGCTCACCTGCATTCTCATTTTTACTGTCTGACATGGTCTGTCTCCTGTTGAAGGGGGGCGGACATACACGCTCTGTCGTCGGAGGAAGTCCAGTCAGTTTTGGTGTCTGGGTTGTTATTCTCGGTCGTACGTCGGTGGTGCCGTACCACGGCCAGAGACAGGAGGTGAATCAACTCCTCACGAGGAGAATTGAGGGGAAGGGTACGTAGGTTTTGTTCGTCCATGATCAAGCTGCTCAGGTAGTTTTTCCTTACTTTTAAAGCCTGAATCCACTTCTGTTTTTAAACAACAACCAAGCTGGGCGTAGTTGCCACCCGTTGGTACTGGCTTGACTTGATAGTCAGGAATCCGCATCTTGAGGTGACGCTGTACACGGACGTACAAACGACAAAAGGAGAGCCATGGACGCTCTTGAAGAATTGATCCGTCTTTCTGAAGATAAAGATGGATTCCAGCGTTACCTTGGTTATCACCACACATCACTGGCTGATCCTGAGATTTGGGATGGTGCATCGTCCCCGGAAATCAAAGTGGTTGAAGCAGCTTCAGATCTGCCCGATAAACAGCTTTCAGAACTGCTTGATGAAGCCCACCGCATAGCCCATATGGCAAGCTCAGGCCCTCATCATGCCTTGGCTGTACTTTTCCATGACGATACAACGTTTCATTCCATTGGTTGTCAGTTTGATCGCAGTCGCTGGGCTTTTGAGAATCATGATGAACGGTTTGCAGCGGCTGAGGCCTACTATGACTTCTCCGAAGTTTACGGAATGCCATCTCGCTGTCAGACATTCGAGGGTGTGCCTGGTCTGACCAAAGCCGAGTTGGTTGTCCGAGATGGCGAATTTGTTCGCAATCTACAAACGATGCTGGCGCTGAGTGAAAATTTCAGTATTCGGGTTCACGACAAAGTGGGCGTCGAGAAATGTATCCAGATGACGCTTTACCTGGAAGATCTTCCGGTCAGCGAGTTGGCTTTTCAGAAAGGAAAGCTGGGTTCTCTGAAGCGCTGGCCAGTCTACCGCTATGTTATCTTTTATCATCCGGAGTCTGGGCGCTATGACGTTGTTGCGGGTACGAAGAAAGAGAGAAAGTGTTTGTCCGAAGCTGCCAGTCATTGCCTGATGCGCAATGGTTCCCCTCGTGAAGTCATTCATCATGGTTATGACCTTGCATCGCTGCTTACGAAAAAGACATTCGATCAAGGCGACGGCATTTATCGTGTTGATGTGTTGGCATTATCCGTCCTCAATCATGGCGATAACACAGAGTATCGATTGAAACCTTCCAAGGAAGAAAGCTGTCTGTATACAAGTATGGAGAAAAAAGGCCTGCACAGTCCTTTGGCGGGTGATGTCGAAGTTCTGGAAGTGAAACTCAAGGTGTACTTTTCTAAGGCCGGGCCTGGTCAGCGTAATAAAAAACTCACCTTCAGGATTACAGCCGAGTCAGCTTATCTCAGTCATAAACTGGATGAACCAGAAGCTCGGCTGCTTTTGTACAAATATCTGAGACTATGGAAACTGGAACGGAGTGTGCCTCAGATACCTCATGGCAACCTTCTATGAGATGGCCACGTCAACTTGTGGAGCGTGTTTTTCTTCTGGCAGAAAGTTCCAGCATGATTCTCCCATGGCGGGAACTGGATGCTGTTTTGCAAGGTTCTACCGTAACGATTGATGACCTTCTTGATGCAGGTCTGTTCATTCAATATGAAGAGCAAAAACGCCTCTGCTGGGATGGGCGACTCCGCGAGCTGATTCCTCATCCCGACACCGGGCAGCCGTCTTATTTTGATGGCTACGATATTGAAGAGATTCCTCGTTATGCCCGGTTGTTTTACCATCTTCAAGTACCAGTGCTGGTGGAGTGGTTGTATCAACAGCTGGATTTGCCCGACCATAATGCTCCCGTAGAAAGCGTCCCAGGAGTCCTTTGGTATCTGGGGGAAGTGCGTATTCCCCGAGCCGGTTTTGTGCCTGTCTGGTACGGACGCACCGTGACGAGCCATGAGGAAACGGTACAAGAGTCATGTCGTGGTCGGTGCAGGGCAACATCTGGACTCATACTCACAAGCGGTGTCTGTGAAGCATCACTCCCGGGGATAAAGGAGACTGTTCCGGTCACAGATGGCTTCTGTTCCCGGGAGCTTGAGGCAACCGTGGACTGGGAAATGCTATCTTTTTTGTATCAAGGACGCAGCCGTTTTCTCGAGGACAATGACAGCTTGCTCTACACTCTCAGTGAAGATGGTGATGCTCTGATCGAAAAGGCGACCGGTCGGCTTATAAATCTGTCTGGTAATGCCAAAGCTTTCTTTCCTTATGTCATTCAGGAACTCCAAAAAGCGCCCGAGCAGGGTGTTGATTTTTATAAGGCGCGGGATCATGCCGGGTATGCAGCAACAGCGGATACCTTTGGCAAGATGTGGAGTAAAAAGAGTCCGTATCGAAAGATCGTGATGCGCAGGAAAAGCCGGATATTTTTTGTCCCCTATGGCCCTCTGGAGGAAGTTGCGGAAGAAAAGACTTCTTCATAGTCCCTGAAATTTTCAACTTCATCAAATCTACGTAAATATCTACGTGGTATCACCTGACATATCTACGTTCCTCTCCGAGATGATTTCTCCTGCCAACTGGCAATCAGTAACAGGAGATATCTATGGAGATCATGCATCTCACACCGAACGAGCTGGCCGAGCGCTGGCGAGTGGCACCGCACACCCTCATCAACTGGCGGCGTGGTGGTGGCGGCCCGAAGTATCTGAAGATCGGTCAACGCATTCTCTACAGCATTGAAGAGGTCGAACGCTTTGAGCGTGACCACGAGTTCAAGGCTGTGGGTGAAAAGGCTGGAGATAAGGAGGGCTCACCATGTCAGTCACCCTCTCAGCCCTGAAAGATCTGGCCATGTATGAGTTGAAAGCCCTGTCTCCCCAAGAACTGATGGCTTTGATGTCTGAGTCTGAAAAAGCACTGCACGATGCTCAGTATCAGGTGAAGTGGCTGCAAAGTGCTTTGGCTCAAAAGTACATGCACCGTGCAGACAACCTACGCAAACTCGAATGGCAGAAAACCGGTTCTATCACCTTTGAAGATGACGGTGTGCTGGTGGAGCAAGACGTCCCTGTGATTCCGTCCTGGGATCAGGATCACTTGGCGTTTATCGCTGAAACCATGCAGCGCTGTGGCGGTAATCCAGCAGAGTATATGCAAATCACCTACAGCATTGATGAGAGCAAATTTGATCAGTGGCCTGAGGCGTTCCAGCGACAAATTGCCGAGGCGCGTTGTACAGAAAAAGGCGCTGTTGTTTATCGCCTGATTTCCCTGGAAGAAGGAGGTGGTCAATGAGCCTACCTCTTATCTCTCATCAGCAACGCCAGCAGGAACATAGCGGTTCCAAAATCGTGATGCTGGGGCCAAGTGGCGTGGGGAAAACCTCTCAGGTACTGACACTCCCTCCCGAGCACACCCTGTTTATTGATCTGGAGGCGGGTGATCTGGCGATACAGGACTGGCCAGGGGATATGTTGCGTCCTCTGACCTGGCCTGAGTTCCGCATGCTGGTGGCGTTTATCGGTGGTCCCAATCCCGCGCTGAATGATGACCAGCCTTATTGTCAGGCGCACTTTGATAAAGCTTGTGAGCTGTACGGTGATCCGGCGACGTTGGACAAGTATCAGGTTATCTTTATTGATTCCCTGACGGCATTGTCCCGCTTGTGCTTCCAGTGGTGCCAGACCCGGGATGAAGCCAAAAGCAGTAGAACAGGAAAGCCCGATACCCGAGGGGCATACGGCTTGCTGGGGCGGGAGATGGTCGCAGCACTCACCCATCTTCAGCATACCCGACAGAAAGATGTGATCTTTGTAGGCATTCTTGAAGAGAAAGTTGATGACTTTCATCGTCATATTTTTCAGCCCCAGATTGAAGGCTCGCGTACTGGTCTGGAGCTGCCCGGCATAGTCGATGAAGTCATCACAATGGCCAGCCTGCCCAATGAACAGGGAGAACTGCAGCGCAGTTTTGTCTGCCAGACCCTGAACCCCTGGGGCTTTCCCGCCAAAGACAGAAGTGGTCGTCTGGCTCTGACAGAACCGGCCCATCTCGGCCAATTGCTCGACAAGATCAAACAACCCCTCGCTGGAGAAAGACACCTGCAGTATGCCACCAGCCATCCCATGCAACCTCAACCCAATCTCCCTAAAACACAGGAACAAGGACAGTCATCATGAATAACCCAAACAATCAGGCCACCGGCAATGAGTGGACCGATTTCAACAACGCTCAAGTTCAGCAAGACTATGACCTGATCCCGAAAGGTACTCTCGCCAAGGTTCGCCTGACCTTGAACCCCGGCGGCTACGACGAACCTCATATGGGATGGACGGGCGGCTGGGCTACAAAGGGCGACAGCGGCGCAGTGTTTTTGAAAGCAGAGTATGTGGTGCTGACTGGCCCCTTCGCCAAGCGCAAGGTGTGGAGCTTGATTGGTCTGCACAGCCCTAAAGGGCCGAATTGGTCCAATATGGGACGCAGTTTTGTGCGCTCGTTGCTGTGCTCGGCCCGGGGCATTCAGCAGGAGGATAACTCGCCTCAGGCGGTGATGGCCCGGCGTCTGCAAAACTTCGGTGAGCTGGATGGCATGGAGTTTGTGGCGCGTATCGATGTTGAGAAAGATGCCGACGATGAACCCACCAATGTCATCAAACATGTGATCACCCCGGATCACAAGCAGTACCAGATGTTGATGAGCGAGGTTGTGGCTAGCCAGAGACAAGCCCCAGTGCAGACGCAGGCACCTCAACAGTCCAATCAGCAGCAGCCTTACCCACAACAAGGCGCAAACGGGTATCAGCAAAACCCGGATTATCAGTTCCAGCAACCGGCTCCGCAGCAGGGGCCAAACAACAACTGGCAGGACTAAGCCAACACCAGCCTGAATGTTTCAGGCTGGTTCTCTTATTTCAGGATGGCTCTTTTTTAGGACGAAAAGCATGACTGATTTTCTGGATTTTAATGATGCGCCAATTCCACGGGAACCGGTAAAGCGGTTGTCTGTCGCCGAGGTGAAAGAGAGGCTGCTTGAACGGCTTCCGCAATATATTGAATATCTTCTTCCACAGGCTAAAGGGTACAGCGAACATTATGCCGTAGGTGATAGTGGAGGAGCTGAGGGGCAAAGCCTGAAGATTACCATTACAGGAGACAAAAAAGGCCTCTGGCACGATTTCTCCACCGGGGAACATGGCGATATGTTTCATTTGACCCAGGCTAACCAACACATCGATTTCCCCGAAGCGTTGCAGTTTGTCGCCCGCTGGCTGGGTGTAGAGGCTCAGGTTCCACGCACCAGAAGCGGGCAACCCAAAAACAAAGCCCCTATCGATGATCTTGGCCCTCACTCCGCCAAGTGGGATTACTTTAACGACAAAGGTCAGCTGGTGGCTTGTGTCTATCGTTATGACACCCTGAAGGGTAAGGAGTTTCGGCCCTGGGATGTGAAGCAGGGCAAGTACCGCGCACCATCACCTCGCCCCCTCTACAACCAACCGGCCATTCAGCAGGTGCAGGCCGTCGTGCTGGTGGAAGGGGAAAAATGTGCCCAGGCACTAATTGAGGCGGGAATCTGTGCCACCACGGCGATGAACGGAGCCAAGGCTCCGGTTCACAAGACCGACTGGTCACCACTCAAAGGCAAGCAGATATTAATCTGGCCGGATAATGATCAGGCCGGTCGTGAATACGCTGAGGCGGCAGCCCAGGCTGTTCTGAAGGCTGGAGCGCTCTCCTGTGACATTCTGATTCCTCCCAAAGACAAGCCTGAAAAGTGGGATGCTGCCGATGCTCTCAAGGAACTGGATGCTCAGGAAAACCCTTTTGATGTACGCGGTTTCATCACCAGTGGTGAACGTACGCCTGTCCGCTTAAGTGACAATGCATCACCTGCATTACCGGCTGGTACCAGCCTGTTGACCGATGATGATATCACTGAGGCTTTCCACCATTTGCACAAAGACAACTGGCGTTACTGTGCTCAGTGGGGGCGTTGGTTTGTCTGGACAGGGCAGCGCTGGTGTCCGGATCGGGTTCTTTATGTGAATCACTTGTCCCGCGAGCTCTGCCGGGAAGCTGCCCGCGAGGCAGAAAACGACCGGCAGCGTACACGGCTGGCGTCTAACAGTACTATTCAGAATGTGGTGAAGCTGGCCCGTTCAGCCCCTTGCCATGCCACTGTGACAGAGGACTGGGATGGTGACCCCTGGTTGCTGAATACCCCCGGTGGCGTGGTCGACCTGAAAACAGGGCGGCTCAGTGATCATAACCGGGAAGATATGATGACGCGCATCACCACGGCAGCGCCAGAGGGCGAGTGCCCGCTTTGGTTACGCTTTCTGAATGATGTCGCCGATGGCGATCAAGCGCTGGTGGATTATCTGCAAAAGGTTGTTGGATATTGCCTGACCGGGGTGACCACCGAACATGCCCTGTTCTTTCTCCATGGTGGCGGTGCTAACGGCAAGTCTGTTTTTATCCATGTGCTGATGTCCATCCTGGGGAATTATGCGGTCAACGCCTCGGTGGAAACGTTTATGGAATCCCGCCATGAAAAGCACCCCACCGATCTGGCCAGTCTGCAGGGGGCACGGTTTGTCTCCAGTGTGGAAACCGAACAGGGCAAGCGCTGGAATGAGTCGAAGCTGAAAACACTGACCGGTGGCGATAAGATCTCGGCCCGCTTTATGCGGCAGGATTTCTTTGAATACACGCCCCAGTTCAAGCTGGTGATTGCTGGTAATCATAAACCCACCATTCGTAACGTGGATGATGCGATGAAACGTCGTCTGCATCTGGTGCCGTTTACAGTGAAGGTGGCCGAAGAGAAAAAAGACCGGGAACTACCAAACAAACTGCTTAAGGAGCGTAACGGCATTATGGCCTGGGCGGTGGCCGGGTGTTTGCGATGGCAACAAGAAGGCATTCAACCACCAGCAAGTGTGGTGAAAGCCACTGCAGAATACTTCGATGGTGAAGATACATTGGGCCAGTGGCTGGATGAACGGTGTGACGCGAATCGCAGTCATCGGGAGGGTGTCAGCCAGCTCTATAACGACTGGCGCGTCTGGTGTGATGACAGCGGCCAATATGTCGGTTCGGTAAAGCAGTTTTCCGAGAGCCTTCAAACCAGAGAGTTTCACAAGTGTCGTATGAGCACCGGCCATCGCGGTTTAACCGGGTTGAAACTGCGCCCTCGACCTTATGTGAAATTTGGCGGCCACACCGTTGATTGACAAATAAAAAATTGAAAACCACTGACGGTTTTGACCTGTTGTCCGGTTAGTTCCTTATACGCGCGTATACGCGTACACACGCAGCTATGGAAAGTTAGCGGAAAACTCATCAAGTCCGTCAGTCATCCACGGAGGGAGCCATGACACCTGAAATTGATTACCTTGCTCAGCGCTACCGGGAAGCCTGGCTTACCGCCAGACGACTACCGACCGGTATCCATTTGGGCCATGGTGCCAGCTGGCCGGAGATGAAGTTTGATCATCGTGAGCAGGTGCGTCGGGCTGAGCGGGAAGTACTTTCCGTGCGACCAACGGCTGAACAGGAAGACCAGCTGGTGGAGTGTATCAATTGGCTGATTCCGTTGACGGTCACAGACCGCAAGCTGATCTGGCTGCGCGCTTCTGGTATCACCTGGCGAGAGATTGCCCGGCGTACTGGCGTGCCGAGAACGTCGATTCACCGGTATTGGCACCGGGCATTGCTGGCGGTGCTGGTTCATCGGGGCATACCGGCTACCCAAGTTAAGCCAAGTTACTTATAGCTGGTACTGGTTGCTATTTGTTGGCACTGTGACCTGTTTTGGGGGGCGGGACAAAATCCCCGGTTTTGGTATAGATTTTCAGTAAGCTTGCGCAGCGCTTTGCCAACTGCCATTCAACGCCTCGGACCATTCGGTCCGGGGCGTTTTGTTTTTCGGAATGAGCCAGGGATGGAATCATGTCTGACAACCCACAAATCCTCGTCGAACAACTCGAACACTGGCCCGTGGCCGAACTGGTGCCCTATGCCAAAAATGCCCGTACTCACTCGGCAGAACAGATCTCGCAGATTGCCCGTTCGATTCAGAGCTTCGGGTTTGTAAATCCAATTTTGGTGGGCGATGACAAGGTTATCGTTGCAGGCCATGGTCGTTTGATGGCTGCCAGCGAACTTGGCATGGATCGGGTACCAGTGATTGTGCTGGGGCATCTCGACGAAGTGCAACGGCGAGCGCTGGTGTTGGCCGACAACAAACTCGCTGAAAACGCAGGCTGGGATGAGGAGCTGCTCAAGCTGGAGCTGCAGGCTCTGGATGAGCTGGATTTTGATCTCGATATCATGGGCTTCAGTGATGAAGAGCTTGATGGGCTGTTGCTGGAAGAACCCGGT
Source organism: Parendozoicomonas sp. Alg238-R29 (assembly GCF_947331445.1). Taxonomy (GTDB): domain Bacteria; phylum Pseudomonadota; class Gammaproteobacteria; order Pseudomonadales; family Endozoicomonadaceae; genus Sansalvadorimonas. The sequence continues at coordinate 18,434 of NZ_CAMZOG010000070.1, forward strand.
GAAGGCAACACTGAAGATGATCAGGTGCCGGAAGTGCAGGAACAGCCCGTCAGCAAAACCGGTGACGTCTGGATACTCGGCTCTCATCGTCTGCTTTGCGGCAGTGCCACAGAATCAGCCGATGTGGAAAAACTGATGGCCGGTCAGCTGGCCGATATGGTGTTCACTGATCCGCCGTACAACGTTGATTACGCCAACCCCGAGAAAAACGGTAAAGCCAAAAAAGACCGCCGGATCAAAAACGATAATCTGGGCGATGAGTTTCACGGTTTTCTGAAGGCTGCGATGACCAATATGCTCGCAGTCTGCAAGGGAGCCGTGTATGTGTGTATGTCGTCGTCTGAACTGGATACGTTGCAGAGTGCCTTTCGGGAAGCCGGTGGAAAGTGATCCACCTTCCTAATCTGGGCCAAGAACACTTTCACGCTGGGCCGGGCTGACTACCAACGCCAGTACGAACCCATTCTCTACGGCTGGAAAGAAGGGGCAGACCATTTTTGGTGTGGTGCCCGTGACCAGGGCGATGTCTGGTTCTTCAACAAGCCTGTGAAAAACGATCTCCACCCCACCATGAAGCCAGTGGAGCTGGTGGAAAGGGCCGTTCGCAACTCCTCCAAGAGTCAGGACATTGTGCTGGATTTGTTTGGTGGCTCTGGCAGTACGTTGATTGCCTGCGAGAAAGCTGGACGACAGGCCCGGCTCACCGAGCTCGACCCAAAGTACGTCGATGTGATCGTCCGGCGCTGGGAAGAGTACACAGGCAAGGAAGCGGTGCTCGAAGAGAGTCAGCTGACGTTTATTCAAATGGCAGATCAGCGGGGTGTCAGGTATGTGACCGCCAGGGATGGCGGAAACATCGACAATGCAGGAGCAATTGACGATGGAAGTGATACAGCAGCGGCTTGATCAAATCGACAACAAGCTCGACAAACTCTCCGACGCCGTGACCCGGTTGGCCACCATCGAAGAGCGTATGGTTCACCAGACCACCACCCTCGATAGCCTCAATCGTAAGCTGGAAGACTCCGAAAAACGTATCCGTTCTCTGGAGCGACAGGCCAGTGCCCGGGGTGTGGTATTAGCTTCTGTGGAACGGTTCGGCTGGCTGATACTCACCTCCATCATCGGCATCGTTGCCTACACGTTAAAGGATTAACAAATGGGTAAGCGTATTGAAACCAACACCATCGTCGTGCATTGCTCGGCCACCAAACCTGATCAGAATGTCACCTTTGACACGATCAAACGCTGGCATCTGATGGAACGCGCCTTTATCGATATCGGTTATCACTGGGTGATTGAGCGCGATGGTTCAATCAAACAGGGCAGGGCGCTGGATGATTGGGGCGCGCACGTCAAAGGCCATAACCACGAGAGTGTGGGTATCTGTCTGGTGGGTGGGCTGGACGACGATGGTCATCCGGATGATAACTTCACATCTCTGCAAAAGCGGATGCTCAAGTTCCTGGTGGCAGGCTGCGAAAGCCTGTGGCCGGAAGCGGTGGTACAAGGACACGACTACTTGAATGGGGACAAGGACTGTCCCTGCTTTGATGTTCAGCAGTGGTTGCGTGACGAAGGCTTGGTCGATGAGGACGCTGCATGAGTTGGGTGGCTGCAGTGCCGGTGGTCGGTAAAATCATTGATAAGATCTTTCCTGATGCGGACCAAGCGAGCAAGGCTCGGGCCGCCCTGACCCAGATGGCCATCAACGGTGAGCTGGATGAACTGGCGCAGCAGGCGGGTGTGATCAAAGCGGAAGTCCAGGGTGAGGGCTGGCTGCAGAGGAGTTGGCGACCACTGGTGATGTTGGTGTTTACGGCGCTGGTCGTGTGCCGCTGGATGGGCTGGGCTTCCCCGGATCTCAGTGAAGCGCTGGAATTGAAGTTGCTGGGCATCGTGCAGTTGGGGATTGGTGGTTACATTGCCAGCCGTGGCGTGGAGAAGGTGGTCAGTAATCTACGGCGCTAGTCGTCTATGTATTGACAATGGTTCATGGCCTGCCGCTTCTCTCTGTTCACAGGCTTATCCACAGATTTTGTGGATACAGACGATGTTAGAGGCGAAGTCGATCAGAATTGTTTGCCTGTAGCCTTTTGGGTAGACTCGCATTTTCATGGCTTGCATCTAGTTGTAGCAAGGAAAGCGCAATAAGTAAGAGTACAAGGCTGTGGTACAGGAACAGGATGTTGAGCTTGTTGAAGAGCACGAGCTAAGGATTGATCTGGAGTTTCTACTTAAGGAAACTCAGTGCCGTATGAGTATTGATGAGCTTGTTGAGGAAACCAAAACAAGAAGTTTGTTTCTGGCTCTGGCAAGCTATCGAAAACACGGCTACAACATGTCTCCCAGTGAATTACGGGCCGAGAAGCACAAATCTTCACGGTTGGGAGAGAACCTGATTGCGATAGATAAAGAGAAACCTCATGGTGACTTCGAGGCGCACCATATCGTGGCGGGAGGAGCTAAGCGGGCAAGACGAGCGAGGAAGCTGCTGGCAAGTCTTGGCATTAGGGTGGATGATCCTATCAATGGTGTTTGGCTGCCCAATTATGTAAAAAACGTTCCTCATCCTGAAATGAAGGAGGCTTATCCTCATCGTCCCGTTCATACGCCCAGCTACTACTTGAATATTGAAAATATCCTGACACAGACCATGAGCCGGGATCAGGCGCATTGGGTTCTTAATAAGGTTGCCCGTGAGCTACAGACCAGCTCTTTTCCGATTGATAGGAAAATGACGGCTCAGGAAATTGAAATGTGGATGAGAGCAGAGCAATCATGAAGATGTATGTTATTTCAGCCGATAGTAATCAGTTCGAAACCTTTCTCCCGGTCTTGGAGGATTACGAAGACACCCATGGCGATATTCTATGTAAGGGCGAATCACTTGTCGATGATTGGTCAGGGCCACTTGAAATTGAAGTTGAAGAACCAGACAGTGGTAAGTCTGTGGGCGACTGCAGTTTTATGTTTGCAGGCTCTCTTGTCTTGAATGATCAGGCCAAAAAAGTGTTTACTCCATTTCTGAATGAAAGAGACGAGCTTATGCCATTGGTTAATGGGGGGAAGTCATACTGGTTGCTTAATGTCAGGAATATTGTTGATGTGCTCGACAAATCGCTTTCAGAATTTAACGACGTCGGTCTTCTTGTACGCAAGGTATTTAAGCAAGATATAAACGCAAATCTTTTCAAGATAAATGAAGACAATAAAACGTTTATCTATTGCTCTGAAGCCGTTGTTCAGGCTGTGGATAAAGATGGGATTACCGGCCTTGTTTTTGAAGAAACCCCTTCTGTTTAAGAGAAGCTTGTTGCGCTGTCAGCGGTCGTGTGAGCCTGAATTCAAGAGCGCGAGGTGCCCCTTGTATAAAGACAATCAATGCAACACAGCCCACACGCGGCGACAGCCGGGGACCCTGGGGAACTGTTGGGAGTGCGGGTGCCCATCAGCGCGAGAAAACGCTAGCGACAGAGTGAAAATCGGGGTTGACACAGGTTGACAAATTGGTTGACAAAACCCCAGCGAAGCCAGTAACCACAAGGGTTTCCGCGCGATGAGAAGCTGTCAACCTGGTTGACAAAAGTGGTTGACACAGGTTGACAGATTGGTTGACAAAACCGCTCTCCTTTCAGTCATTTTCCGCCGTGACCGATGCTCATCTGAGCCCTGAAAGACAAGTGGCGCAATTATTCAGGAATTGCGCCACTTGTTTTTATCCGGTGGTTTGAGACTCATTCCACCATGCTCCATTTTCGGGCTGTCGGTGAGGCGAAGAGATAGGTGCGGGGGTTTTGTCCACTGGTCAGCCGCTGCAGTTCGTGCAGGCTGCGGTAGAAGCGGGGCTGGCACTCTTGCCACGGCTCGCCCTGGTCACGGTGCAGGGCGATTACACCACGACCGGCAATGTAATCCAGATCGCCTTTTTGCACCAGAGCCAGCGCATCAAAGAAGTGTCCGTACCACTGATTGAGTGTGGTCAGGGTATGGGCATCGGATCGGTTCAGCTGACAGGTCATCAGATGGCCATTGCTAAGACCAAGGGCCAGCAGGGCCGGTCTACAGTTCATGGGGTTGGCCCGGCCGCAGGGTGTGCCATTGACCATCGGCGAAGATGTAGAGGTACTCGGCTCCGCTTCTGTCGTAAGCCAGTTCTTGCAGTGCTGGTAGCGAAGAACTGAGGGCAGCAGGAATAACCTGAGCGTCCCGGTCGAGGTAGATTTCTACACGATTGAGACTCAGCCCCCGCAGCTCGCCCAAATCAAGAAGCCATGCCACCCGTTCTTCAGTCCGGTAATACTGCCGCAGGATTTTGCCAACACCGTTTTCATAGCCGTCGAAGTGACAATAAATAGAGCGGAAGGTGGGCGCGGTGCGACCCTCCCGCCGCACCGCAATTCGGCATCGGGTGCTCATGCGCAGGCCTCCAGCCCGGCGGTGATTCGGTAGACACGCTCCTGACCGTCCGGTTTCTCGGACTCGATGGTCAACCCCAGTCGTTTTTTCAGGGCTCCAGCGAGGGTGCCGCGTACCGTATGCTGCTGCCAGCCGGTCTGTTCCATCATCTGGGCGATGGTGGCTCCTTCCGGGCAAGTGAGCATTTTGATGACCTGATCCAGCTTGCTGCCTGGTCTGGTTTTTGGCTGCACCCTCTGAAGAGTTTCCGCTGACTCAGGTTGTTCGACACCAATGGCCTGCCGCCCCGCTGGAGTCAGGGCGTAGTCAAACCATGTCCCGTTACGTTTGATGGGCTTGATTAGCCCCTTGTTAAGCAGGCTATCAATCACTTTTTTGCCTGCAGCCCCCTTGATGGGCAAATCCTGCGCAGTGAAGTGGCCTTTGTCGTGGCCCAGTTGAAGAACCGTGGCTTGGCTTGGGGTCAGTTTTGTATTTTTCATTGCAACGTCTCCTTTGCTGGTTGTTATTCACGCTCAATACCGAGGGCATACTCGAGGTACTCAATCAGGTGATCCAGATCACCGGCATGTCCCCAGTGACAATCCCCAGGCGCGAGATCGAAGTGCTGATCCGCTTTCTTCTGCACTTGGGCAATGAGCTCATCAATGCGGCTGCGTTTGGTGATCAAAGCGTCTAACAGAGCGGGCTTTTGAGTGGCACTTTGAGTCGCTGTCGGCATTAGGTTATCCCTCAGGTTTTTCTCGGGTTTGCTCTTACATTTACGCTCTGAAGTGAGTCCTTATCAAGGTAATATTTTATTAATAATCAATGGGTTATGGGTAGGGTGAAGTATGGCTGGTGAACGCATCACACAGGCCGAATTTGCCCGCCGTCATGGCTGGTCGAAGCAATATGTGGCCAAATTGGTCAAACAAGGTCGGATCACCCTGGAGGGCGGGAAAGTTGATGCTCTGACCGCGAAGAAGGCTATCGATCAGCTTTCTGAACCGTCAATGAGTCTGCGTGAGCAGGCAGGTCAGCGTCACACGGGCGCTCTTATTCCTGCTTCGGGATCTTCCTCCTCAACGGAGGGCAGAAAGGCTGTTGATTACGCAGCGGCTAGAACAATGCGTGAAGCTTATCGCGCCAAAATGGCACGTCTGGACTTTGAAGAGCGGGAAGGAAAGCTTATTGATGCCGCTAAAGTCCGAGAAGATGCTTTCAGGGTGGGGCGTATGATCCGGGACGCTTTGCTTGGTATTCCTGATCGTATGGCAGATGTACTGGCGGCAGAAGATAATGCGATAAGAGTGAAACAGTTACTCCATCAGGATATAGAGGAGGCTTTGCAAAGTTTGTCTGATGATGGGTGTTCTTGACTCTTGGCGGAATGTCCACATAGTTAGTAGTGGTACTAAGGTGTGGAGTACAACGCATGGACGCCGAAGAACAGGAAAAATTCAAACGTCAGAGAGTGCAAGAAGAGTGCTGCACGATTCAGTGCAATGTTCTCAGCATTCATGGCGCTATAGATTTCGATGCGGGCGAATACCCGAGTACTTTAACTGTCTCCCTGGTTCCCCATTCCTTTCAACGGTTGTATCAAGCGAAAGAGGCCGTGGACGGTGGTGTGTCCGTGGCGGGATGCAGTGTTCGTCCCAACGATGCTCACACGGATTTGGAGGGGCATAAAGTCCGTGGCGTTCGCCTTCTTCTTTCTGCGCAGAAAGGGCAGGGCTATCATATCGATGTGCAATGCTTCTGTCAGGCCAGTGGCTGTTTTTTTCAGGGAGAAGCTACTTTAGATGAGGGATGGTTTGAGAGTGTCAGAACGCGGAGCGCATAAATAAAATCCCGCAGGGGCGGGATTCAGATTCTTGGAAGTGTCTTTTCTTATTATTGTTTTTATTGTTCTTTTTATTCGACTGTCTTGTTATGCGAACAGGTCGTAGTTTTTTATTATTCGCTGCTTCTCAGGAAGCTTATTATTATTTTTCGATTTTATTATTATTGTTACGTTCGCTTGGCAAGATTCTCTTCCGGAATCTTTTGCCTGTTTACACCTGAATAGAATGCAGTTGGCGTGCCATAAATCACATTCTCTTGTATACCAAGGGATACCGCCAGATACCCTCCGAAACATGCATAAACAACCCGTTACTTAGGTCTCTGAGTGCTACTACCGGGTTACACGACGCTGTAACAGGTAACACTGTTCAAGTAACACACGAACGTCCCAGTCCAAACTATGGTTTCACCTTATTCGGCAGGATTTTGTGCGGGGCTGACTCCGGATACCCGTCTGACGGTCTCGGAATGGGCAGACGAACATCGCATTTTGCCTATGAAAGCCGCCAAGGAAGCGGGTCGCTGGCGCACGGTCCGCACGCCTTACCTGAAGGCGATTATGGATTGCCTGTCGCCCAGTTCACCGGTGGAACGTGTCGTGTTTATGAAAGGCGCACAGGTCGGTGGCACTGAGTGTGGCAATAACTGGCTGGGTTACGTGATTCATCATACGCCCGGCCCGATGATGTGTGTGCTGCCGACACTGGATATGGCCAAGCGGACTTCCAAGCAGCGCATTGCGCCGATGATTGAGGAAATGCCCATCCTCAAACAGCGGGTGAAAGACTCCCGATCCAGAGATTCGGGCAATACCCAGCTGGTGAAAGAATTTCCCAACGGCGTGCTGATTATCGCCGGGGCCAACTCGGCCACAGGCCTGCGCTCCATGCCTGCGAGGTTTCTGTTTCTGGATGAAGTGGATGCTTATGACGATGATGTGGATGGGGAAGGCAG
>NZ_CAMZOG010000071.1 GCF_947331445.1 Parendozoicomonas sp. Alg238-R29
TCAGGACAACTGTCAGATAGTGGTGCCCCTTGCCAATGGACTTCTCGTCAATCAGTAGTGCTCGTATGTTATCCAGATCAGGTGCAGGCAGAGTCTTCATGAGCACCTCTTTATCCCAGCGCCGCGCGGTGTGATGGGAGATAGGGATGAACTCTGGCACCTTATTGCATGGCATGTATCGGCATAGGTGGCTGACATGCTGTTTCAGGCGGTCGGTGGCCTGTGCCTTGGGCGCCAGCCCAGGAGGTGTGATGGTTTCAAAATGCTTGCAGTGTGAGCAGCGCCCTTGGTAAACAGTGAAATGCAACTGCACACTGAGGGTGCCCAGCGGCAAGTCCAGCACAGTTCGCTCTGTCTCCCTCATCTTCCCCATAGAGTTGTGGCACTGACTGCATTTCAGTTGCTGTAGACGACCATCTCTGCGCAGATAAACCGTTGCGCTGGAATTATCCCAGTCGATATCTATATGGTCGATTACCCAGCCAAGAAATGAGAACATAGGGCGGAGTGAGGGTGTTGCAGACATGTACTGATCCTTCAGTAAAGTTGATCCGTTCAAATCAATCTTTGCCTGAAGGCTATTTCTGTTTCAACCCCTCACTTTCTTCAGCCAACCTGAGAAAGCCCCGAAAAAGGTTGATGGAGAGGTTGCGGGGTGTGGTAAAAACGAGCGAGTTTGGCCTGAGGAATTATGTTCGCGGCTGAAAGCTTTATATAATTCAGGGGTTATTGATTATTGTCCTGATTTCGCGACGCCTGGCCAGTCTTTGGAGTTAGGAGTTGGTTTAGATTTCTTCGACATAGACAATGAGCTTAACGATGTTTTCGCTCACCTGACCCCAAAGGGTAGGCGGAGAACGGACAGTGATCTTTCAAGTGCTGCAGGGAGAGTCGTTTCTCTTATTAACAAAATTCCTGAAATCGAAAAGATGCATCAAGGAGGAGTGCCTTGTAAAAGGATAAATACAGCCAGAGGTATCTATTTGAAAGAATGTTTTATGGGATTACAAGCCGCCTGGATGAGTGCTCAAAAAAGGTTTAAAGGTAACTACGAACCCATAGCCTCTGCGCTGGCTAAATACCGTAGGCGATGTTTAGTGGCACGGAGTTTCATATTTATATTGAGAGACGACGAATTTCATAGAAAATGGAAACTATCGGTATGTAAAGTTTGGGGTAGCGCGATTATTGAAATGGAAAATGCTACACAACTCAAACAAGCCTGCCTTGATGAAGTTCTGGAACTACGAACTATTGCTCCCGAAATTCCTTGTCACAAAACAAGGAGAAACCTTGTGTTCGCAACCCAGCAGTCTCTGAACTTGGCTTTACGAACCTCGCCGTTAGCCCCTGTGTTGCAAGACCAGCTTGGTCAACTCGTTAAATGGATCAACGAAGAGGAATTGTGTAAAGAAATGAACAGAGCCTCCTCTATTTATAGAGAATGTACCAGTCTTATGGAGCAACTGAGCAAGAAAAATAAACACAAAAAACTTGAGTGGCCAGATAACACATCCGAAGAAAAACGTATTGCAATGGCGGGCGAACACAAACCTCAAGTTGAGAGTGTTACAGGAGCTGTGGCTCCCTCTTTTACTGTTGAAGGCGATAGCATTGAGTGTGATGACATTGCAATTGGTGTTGTAAATGATGAGTCGGAATATCAAGTCACTGATCTGGTAGCAAGCTCAGAGTATCAAGATTTAAACTCATGGTCAGGTGATGTTACAGCCCCTGCCTCCGATGTTGCGCAACCCACATTTGTTCCAGTGTTGGCATACGTTCTTACACTTACTGATTTGAACTACTGTTTCCCGGTTATTAGTGGTACAGATATAGAGGCAGCGGCTACTAATGAGTTAACCAGGGGGTTCGCTCTTTTGAAGCAGGCAAGGGAAATCTGCATGATAACGCCTCACAAGTCTTGGGTTATCCCCGGGGATGCAAAAGAAAAGATAGTGAAAGGACTTAAGCTGATTACCTCTGAACTGAAGAAGCACTGTAAAGGTGAGGATGTAGAATCGAGTGTAGAAGGGTTAATGCAATTGCCCATTGTTAATGCTGGCGATGATTGCATTAGGAACAGTCTTTATCCATTACTGAATCAGCACCTTAGAAGAGGAGAGTTGTTACAACACTGGCAGCTGAGCTGTATTCAGGATGAACTGGAGTTTTTGAGGTTAACGTTGGGTTGTGCTGGGTATCGAAGCCCACCAGGAAAATATTCTGCGTAATGGCCTGTCTGATAGTGAATCGTCAGAGTCTCAGTCTAACCTGGAAGAACAAGCCAAAACGTAATTTTTAAAATACCCTATAAAACATATCTCGAAAGCATTAGGGAGCGTTCCAGACCTTAATGATCCTGTTGCCAATCTCTGTGTAGTTATCTTCGATAGCTTTCAAGTATTGATTACGTGCTTCGGTGTTCGGGTCAGTGAAAACCGGTGCCATGAACAAAGCCGTAGTATTATAGAAAGCAACGTAGTATCCGCAGAAAAGGGCAACACCCATCTTGGCTGTTTTTATTACAGCATGTTTTGTTTCGCTAATGGCTGAGAGCAGGTTATTGCATAGTTCAGACAAGGTATTTGAAGGCAGATTTTGCATGGGAAAACCCTCGTTTCTGGAGGTATATACAGCAGTTTGAATGGAGATGTGTCAGATATCACTCACAGAGCTGTTAGTATTCCTAACAGCTCTAATTTGTTAAAAAAATAACAATAAAAACAATTGGTTATGATTTTTGTGCTTCGGGATGGTAAGTGTTTGATGATCCCATAGATTTTCATATAGACATCCTGCGACGACTATATTGTCCTCATGGCCTTACCATCCCCATTTTCTGTTAAACAAACTCCTTTTTCTCAAGTACAAGTCACCATGAGTAAGGAGGAGTTCATTGCTCTGAAGGGTCAGATTGCCCATAACAGAATTCAGCCTCATAACTGTTTGGATTGAAAGTTAATAGCCAAACACCAGCGTTATTCACAATAACAGGCACCGCTGTGCCATCAGCCAGTGGCTGGTCGAGTTGAATCATGGGGTCCATACCCTCGATAATTGCGTCAGCGAGTTCCTGTACATAGCTGAACTCCGGCATCTTCGGATCTTTCATGCCGAGAGCGACATGCTGGGAATCTGTTTCCGACAGCCGCTACCGGTATGGATGCACTGACGCACGCGATTGAGGCTTACGCTTCCACAAATACCAATCCGATGACAGATGCCGCTGCCAGCAAAGCTATTGAAATGATTATGCAGTATCTACCTCGTGCGGTAGAAGATGGCAGTGACCTGGAAGCTCGCGATCAAATGGCCTGTGCACAGTTTATGGCTGGTTATGGCCGGCGTTGCATTCCATAACGCCATGTAATCCGCAGCATTCTGCACAGGAGGTGTAGAGACTCACAATGGGCTGAGTTTCCACAGTCTGGTTGTTGATGGGCCTTGCTTTTCTGCACCTATCGTTGTGAAAATCGGAGCTATTCGTCGGGATAATCGCGGCCACTCCATCATCGATATCTTTCTGGACAAATAAGCCTATGCTCACCCACGGAGGGAAGCTGCGGGAAGCTTCTCAGAAATACAACATCCCACTTGAGCAATGGTTGGATCTATCTACCGGAGTGAACCCCCGGTGTTATCCGGTGCCGAATATTCCCATGGCTGCCTGGAACCGTCTGCCTGAAGATGATGATGGATTAGTAGATGCTGCGTGTGAATACTTTCAGTGTTCTTCGCTGCTTCCTGTTGCTGGTTCTCAGGCGGCTATTCAAGCTTTGCCTCTGGTTCGCAGGCAACTTTTCCCTGAAAGCAAAACAGTTGCTGTTCCTTCCGTCGGTTATCGGGAGCATCGCAATGCCTGGGGAAAACATGATTATGAAGTTCTTCTTTATAACGGTGAGCCAACGGCAGAGCAGTTGGATAAAGCTGATGTGGTGCTGGTTATAAACCCGAACAACCCTACCGGGCATCGGGTTGATGCATCTGCGCTTATGGATTGGCATACCGTTTTAGCAGAACGCAACAGCTGGCTGGTTGTGGATGAAGCGTTTATGGATTGCACTCCGGAATTCAGCATCAGCCATAAAACACCTTTAACGAATCTTGTGGTATTGCGTTCTATTGGTAAGTTCTTTGGCCTGGCCGGTATTCGCATGGGGTTTGTGTTGGCTCAGCAGGATGTTCTGTCTTCAATACAGGAACACCTTGGCCCATGGACTGTTCCTGGTCCCATCCGGGAGATTGGGAAAACGGCCTTAGGTGATACAGCATGGCAAAAGAGTAACCGACAGTTTCTTGGGCAAGCCAGCGAGAGGCTCCACAACCTGTTGGAGGGGACATTCGAAAAACTGAATAGCACTTTGCTATTTACCAGCGTTAAGGTAAACAATGCACAAAAGCTGCATCATGATTTTTGCGGATCTGGAATCTTTACCCGCTTACTTGATGAGAAGGATGGACTTCGCTTTGGTTTGCCAGAAAAAGAGAGTGATTGGGCACAGCTTGAACAAGCTCTAGACAATCTAAGCTAAATTTTCAGAATCGGTTGCTGAGACAGTACGCAAATGAAGAAGCATAAGAATGAAGCTCAATTACTCAAGCTTGCCCTGAGTGTAGGTACACAATTCGCCGTAAAACGGGGCTACAAGGACTTTGGTAAAGGAATTTCACCAAAAGATAAGGTTGAATGCATTTATCGTCTTCTGGTGAAGGACAAGCTCATTACACCCCTTCCAGAGGACAAGGAACATGGCCCGGGAATGAAGCACCGGCTGATTCTCTGGATAGTCAAACAACTGCCTAAAGATCACGAACTTTTGCAGTAATTACCTGTGAATACTTCCGGAACTGGCCAGAAATTTTGGTGTCTAACTTGCTGGAACTGCCGTACTGAGCTAAATCTTTAGTGTTCCGGGGGGCGATTAGGATTCGACGACGATCACGAACTCCAAGGTGCATGCCGAGAGGTGACAGTAGCTCTCGCAAAACAATAACTGTTATTTATTAGTTGCCAAAACAACTAACCTCGGAACTTTCGCAACTCTGGATATGAATCATATCCCTGCGAACGACAGCCTGGCTGCCGCAGCTGCCTAAACAGCAACTGGTTCCCGGTCTATTCGCCCCGTCTATCGGGTGATATTCAGACCGTCATTGCAGATGGACTCGCCGTGATCTGCGCCTGGCTTTGATCGGTTAAAACCTAACAGGCTCGTGCTGCCTTACCCCGACCGCTGGGTCATGGCAGGATTAAACCAAAGGCGGATCTAAGCATGTAGAGCCAAGGGCGGAGTATCGGCGGACGGGGGTTCAAATCCCCCCGCCTCCACCAACACCACAATCAACAAAGTTTGTTAACGATTAACTCTTTCAAAAATCCCTCTAAACTACAGGGTTGGTAGCGATTATTTAAGGTTGGTAAGAGCCAATTCTGATAGTAACATCTGTAGTAACACCACAGAATTTACCGCAGTAGCGGTGTTACTATTATGCCAAGACAGACGACCCACCTGACCGCAACCCAAATAAAGCAAGCCAAGCTACAAGACCGGGAATACAACCTCGCAGACGGCAAAGGGTTAGCGTTACGCGTTAAACCGACCGCCACAAACAAATGACTACTCCACCAGCCGACTACCCATGAAAAGCTAAGTTAATCTTACTTTTCCCAAATGATTTAGGGCGTAGAGTTGAATCTACTATCCCATGGCCGCTTTCGTTCTCACACTGGTGACTACCCCAAAATATCACTTAAAGAGTTGAAAATGCTGGTGGCTTTGCCTCCCGACCGAGGCATTGTCTGGAAATACTCGAATGGTAAACAGTTAGCAATATTCAGGGGCAAAGCTGGATTGTTTGTTCCTAAGGGAAGGAAAGGACAGAACACCGGCTACGTAATAAAGCTAGAGCAAACAACTGTGACTTTCGGAATGCGGTTCTGGTACCTCTGTCCAATATGTCACCGTCGCTGCGCCTTACTGTATCTGGCTGGAGACCTTGCCTGTAGACGTTGCGTGAACCCTGCCTACGAAAGCCAGAACACAACTCGACTAAATTATCTGGCAGACCATATCAGAACCCTAAGAAAACAGCTCTGGCCTGAGGCCAACTGGAATACCTCAGACCTATCTTCAGGAAGTCAATACCGCCCAAAACCCAAGGGAAAACACTGGCGCACTTACGAGACAGAACAGCAACGAATTATTGATCTGGAGCAAGAAAGGGAGAGATTATGGTTTAAGTCGGCTATTGCCCTGTTGAATCGTCAAAGGCGAAAAAACGGGGATAGCAAAAGTTTATAGTTACACCTGTAGTTACACCAAACCACTCAGATAACACCAACACCCCTATTACAAAGGGATGTAGAGAACAATTCAAATCCCCCCCCGACCGAAACGGCTGGAAGCGACTTCAAGCGCTTCCAGCCTTTTTTTGCTCAGCATTCAAATAGTTACCTCTCCTTTAAAAAACGCATATAAACGTCTACTTTCGGTTTCTTCAGCCCCATCACTGCCCCTTTCTCCCCTAAAGGCCTCTGGAGCACCTCTATAAATGCCTCTTGAAGGGGAAGTTTTAGCTCTTGGGTTTTCGGACGCAGATCAGGCGTTTTCTGCTTCGGAGAGGATTTCTGCAGTGAAAAGCTTGTTCGGTTTGTAAACGTCCACTGCGACTTCAAGCCAACCACCATAATGGCGGTTAATCATCTCAATACCAGTGTGTCCCATTTGATTCGCCAGCCACCAGATATTCTCGTTGTTCTCAATCATGATATGGGCGTAGGTATAACGGGTCTGATACGGGTTACGATAGCGTACCCCAGATTTTTTAAAGGCCGGTTTCCAACCTATCCTGCGCACTTGGTTTTCGTGTAGCCAAGGTTTCATTCTGTAGGGATTATGGAAGACAAGGCTGCCTTCAAGAAAGGAGTGTTCTTTTTGTGCTTTGAGTGCTTCCAGAGCCGGATCTAACAACAGGGCACTTCGCTCGACAACACCTTTACCTGCTGTCTTCAATGGTTGCATACTTCCATCAACGTAAGCCTCATTCACTAACACCCTTCGATTAAGGAAATCGACCTTATCCCACGTTAAGCCAATCAATTCACTGGTTCTCAGGCCACTATAGAAAGCAAACCGGAAGATATTCCGTATTTGCCCATCCATGTGAGCCAACAAATCATCAGCGCCTTCAACCTCTCCGAGAATCTCGCCACTCTCCATATGGAGGAAACCAACGACCTGCACACCTCCCGTCAGAAGCTGACTGAGATGATGGAAGATATCCCCGACGCACAGGCAGTCGAAACCGTCCAGAAGACTACCCTGTTCAGCCGGTTAAGAGCCTGATGCGAGGACAGCGAGAGAGCAAGAGCCCCTACTAACGTCTCATTTCCTGAAAAGAACATCCGTTTACACTGAAGATGTATATAACCGTGTTTCTGTGAGACCATTATGATCAACGGAAGTATGCAGAACGTTTCTAGTCATGCAACAGCTCTCGCCGCGATAGCATCCGCTGAAAATACCGCCGCTCCTGAGAGGTATCTGACACCTTGCAGTACAGCCTCCTTAGAAAAAAAACGCAGCAAACTCATTGCCCAGAGAAGAATTCATCATGTTATGCCCTCCAGTGGATTAATTTACTATTCCAAGAAGCCCTTTTCCCCTCTCAACGGGAAAGCTTTGGTGAACGACCAGCCCGTCTTATGCCGCCACTTATCTTATGCTTATGCCATGAATGCTTTCGGAACACCAGAGCACTCATTCGATGAAGTTGATACGCCAGAAAAGATCGCTACCCACCCAGCGTTTCAGGTGGATTATCACGAACAATATCACCAGCATTTACCTCAGGAAGGATACTATTTTCATCTTGAATTTTTTCCGCAAGTTATTCACCACTTGATTGAAAAGTACTGGGACGATATGTCCAGTTATATCTCCACAAAAAACTACGTGTTTTATAGTTCAAACCACGCCATGGCACTGCGGTTTCGCCGTAAGAGCGACAGACTGCTCATAACCTTTTATGACCCCAACGACACAACAAGGCACAGAAAAGTTGTCCTACCGGGGCCACAGCATGCAGCAAACTTTCGACTCAACCATGTATTGGATGAAGCCCTTATCAAGAGTTACTTTCCCGGAGAAAACCCGACCGGGCACATCACCAGTACTGAAACGGTAGATTGTCCACAACAATGTAGTGCCCAATTCTATGGGGAGCCGTCACCGGTTTTGCTGTCCTTTGCACTTTTCTCCAATACATTTGGAACGATGTCTGCTGTTGGAGTTGATGCCATGGAATATGTCAGGCAAACCATACAGAATCACCAACTCTCGGAGAAAGACAAGGTTCAGCGCTTGCTGGCGCAAGAAGCAGGCCGTCCTCCAAGCCTTGCAATGGCCTTTAGCCAGAACAACGCTTCCGCCATTATGGCATTTGCCGAAGAGATTCTTTCCTGCAACCTCTCATCTGCTGCGAAGGCAGAAATCTTGGGAGCAAAAGGAAGTACTGAAATCAGCGGCCTCTATGCATCGTTTTATGGCGGTAACATTCAAACCATACTTCATTTTTGCACACTGGTTTTAAACAGTTCTCTAACCCCTTTACATAAAGCCACACTACTTATAGCCGACAACAGAGAACTCGAAAGCGGGCTACACGCAGCCAACAGAATGGGAGACACCGCAACAGTTGAGGAGTTCACTCGCCTTGTAGAACAAAGCCAATTGCCAGAACACTTGAAAGCCTATGTTTTAGCTGTAGGTGGTTGTGGCCGCAATTCTGACATCCAATAGGTCATCGGTTTTGTCCTCATCCTATTACTCCGTCTTTCGATCTACTCTGCACCTGACTTCCAGCAGCTCTAGCAGACAACTTATCAATGGTATTCAGAAAGATGATTGTTGGGGTTTATCACACTCCCGGACGTTTGCAGCCATGACGGATATTCGTAAGGGCGATAAGCTGGATGTTTCATCCTTCCAGGTGACAGGATATTCATCAACTGATTTCGAGCGGTGGTATCTGGGTAGTTTGATCCTCTACAGCATGGATAGCTTCACCCCTTCTTTGGGCGTTGAAGCCCTTCATGGTGATGGCTTTGATGGATTCGGTGGAGCTGTTGAGGGTAAGTGGAAGTTTTAGGTAATCAGGTGCTGGGGCTACGGTAAAAGTTCTACCAGCCTCTGAACTCTTTCCATAAACCAGTGATGGCTAGCATCATTATTCCGGCTTTTGTGCCACAGCAAACGTATTTCAACTTTAGGGTATTCAAACGGTACAGGCAGGCACTGGATTGTGTCCTTGTATCGGGGCTGTTGTGCAAGGCGGCTGGGAACGATTGCGATCAAGTCTGTGCTGGCAACAATATCCGGAATCGCAACAAAACTGGATACATGCATAGCCAGATTGCGATTGGGTAAATCCTTCCCCATTAGCTGCTCGATAGGTGTTCCTCGTCGATGACTCATATTGGCAGTGATGTTTGAACGGGGAACCAGAGTCACCTGCGGCAAGGTTTCAAACTGCTCCAGTGTGATCCCACCTTTCAATACCTTGTGGTTACGAGCACAAACTATATTCAGATCTTCCAGACCCAAAACAAAAGAGCGGAACTGGTCGTGGGCGTAGGATACATAATCTATGGCGTAGTCGAGCATTCCATCCTTTAACTGAGCAGGAATATCATCCAGATGATCCGGGTGTAGCTTCACTGTCGTATTTGGTGATTCGTTGCGAATCCAGGCCATTAATAATGGAGCTATCAAATATTCTGTAGCAGCATTCATGGTGATGTTCAGAGTTTGATCACTAGTACCGGGATCAAAGCTCTGCTCCATGCAGCCGTGCTGAATCATCTGTAATGCAGGTTGAATTGCACTGTGAATCTCTATCGCTCTTGGTGTGGGTTTCAGACCCCGGGATGTGCGAACAAAGAGATCATCATTAAAAGACTGACGCAGTCGTTTAAGGGCATTGCTTACGGCAGGTTGACTCATTGCTAGTTGATCAGAAGCCCGAGAAAGATGCTGCTCTCGCATCAAGGCATCGAATACTGGCAGTAAGTTCAGATCCAGAGAACGCAGGTTGAGTTTCACTGTCTATTATTTGTTTTAGTGATAATGATCTTTTGTATTATCAATTAGACCTTAAAACAAGCGGTAGATAAGCTGGTTTTACTTTCGAATCAAAATAAGAATAAAAGGTGAAGGTATGGCTGTGATGAATGAAGCTGCAATGGAGGCTTTTCGAGCCAAGTATCGCGCTGAAATCAAACCAGGTTACAGTGGCTGGCTGCATATGTTGTCTGTTGCCAGTGTTGGGCTTGCAGTGATTATATATTCGCTGGGGCAGGTGGTTGATGCCTCACTTATGGCGTGGCTGACCTTTCCCATCACAATGTTGGTGGTGAACTTTGCCGAATATTATGCACACCGTTGGTTAGGGCATCGAAAAACCAAAGTCGGTGGATTGTTTTATAAGCGCCATACCGGTGATCACCATACCTTCTTTCTTGAGCGAGCGATGGACTACCAGAGCCTTCGAGATTGGCGGGTTGTTCTGTTTCCGGTCTATCTGATCTTTGCTTTTATTTTCGGGTTAATTCTTCCAGGCGGTTATCTTCTACAAATGCTGGTAAGCGATAATGTCGCTTACATTTATGCTGCTGCCGGCATTAGCGGTTACCTGTTTTATGAAGTGATGCACTTCAGCTACCACATTCCACGGGGTGACTGGGCTGAGAAGATTTTCCTCTGTATTCCGGGCTGGAAGCAGATGCGTCATACCCATGTTCTGCATCATAAGCGTGAACTGATGACGGCTGCAAACTTCAATATTACTCTGCCAGTGTTTGATATTTTGCTGGGTACTTTGTACTGGGAGCCGATAAAAGAGTTTGAGGCCGAACAGGCGAAAGCCTCTTAAGTTTTTCTTCTGTATCACCTCGGTGTCTTGTCAGTTCATCGGGTGAATGCAAGAATCAAGCTGGATGCCTCTGAACAGCCGAGGCGTTCAGCTACAGCATCACCTGGCAGCCTTGCCGTTCCTAAAAGCTCGATAGTTAAATCCCGTATGGTCTTATGCAGGGCTGCCCGGCCAGCTGGGCGGTGGAATATGGGTGAATGTTTTGTATGGAGATTAATGTTTTCGTTTGTATCGTGTTTTGATTAAGCCATTTTGGAAAATCTCGGTATTAATATGTTCGAATTCCATATGTGAGGTAAGGGTACCGAAAAGCTTGGTGCCTCCGCCAAGTAGAACGGGCATCTGAATAATAGTCATTTCATCAATCAAGTCTTCGTCAAGAAAGCTCCGAATAACCAGACCCCCATCAATGTACAGGCGATTCGATTTCTTCATTTTCATTGCTCTGACAATTTCGTGAGGTGTACCAGCGAATACCTCGACCTTCCCTTTTAATTCTTCAGGAGCTGCTTTCAGGGTTTTACTGAGTACAAAAGTT
Organism: Parendozoicomonas sp. Alg238-R29; assembly: GCF_947331445.1. Lineage (GTDB taxonomy): Bacteria > Pseudomonadota > Gammaproteobacteria > Pseudomonadales > Endozoicomonadaceae > Sansalvadorimonas. The sequence continues at coordinate 11,474 of NZ_CAMZOG010000071.1, forward strand.
GGTTTGGAAAAAGGCCACCTGGGTGAAGATTTACGAATGGCTTCGAAAGTCTTGCGACCAATCACTAAACCATCAATTTTGAGCATAAACTCAACAAATCCGTAATCCAAGTTGTTGGGGTTAGGTGGGTCAGTCAGAAAGTTCAGTCCGCCGTCGCGGTCAGCGATATAGCCATCCAGACTGATCCCGATAAAGACTTTGGCAGACACGAACACCTCCTTGTGTGCTTTCTGCTGTATTGAATTTCATTTCCCACCCTTATCAGTAAAGCGGGTAATCTCCTCCTTTGCAGGAAGAGGATTATTTCAATATAGAAGGAAACAAAAAATTAAGCCGTTATCTGCAGGCGGTGGGCAAGGAACTTATCAAACTCCCTCACAGGCAGAGGCTTGCTGATAAAGTAACCCTGTACTTCATCGCAGGAATGTTTCTGAAGGAAATCAATATGTGAGCGATTCTCAACACCTTCTGCCACAACCCGTAAGTCGAGGCTGTGAGCCATAGCGATGATCGCCCGGGTAATAGCCGAGTCATCATCATTACTGTCCAGGTGAGAGATAAAGGAACGGTCTATTTTGAGGGTATCAACGGGCAAACGTTTCAGGTAACTCAGAGAGGAATAACCAGTACCGAAATCATCAATACTCAGGGTTACACCCTGATCTCGCACCAGCGTCAGCATTTCGATGGACTGCTCAATATCGTCCATCAACTGACTCTCGGTAATTTCCAGTTCCAGCAGATAGGCAGGCAGTTCAGTCCTCTGGAGCGTTTCCCGAACTTGTTTAGCGAGGTTTCCTTTACGAAGCTGGTGGGCAGAGATATTCACTGAAACCCGGATTTCCCAGCCACGATCCAGCCAGGATCGAGCCTGTCGACAGGATTGCTCCAGTACAAAGTCACCGATATCACCAATCATGCCGGTCTCTTCGGCCAGAGCGATAAATTTGCCTGGCATCACCAGCCCTTCTTCCGGGTGATTCCAGCGAACAAGTGCTTCTGCGGTAGTAATAGAGCCTTCTGCCAAAGTCATCTTGGGCTGGTAGAAAACCTCCAGCTGGTCGCCATCAATGGCCTGTCGAAGATTTCTCTCAAGAATCATTCTCTCATGGGATGAGGTGCGCATATTGTCATTGAAAAACTGCACAGTGTTTCCGCCCAGATACTTGGACTGATTCATCGCCGTATCTGCCTGGGAGATCAGCCCCTGCAACTCCCGGCCATTTTCAGGGAAGCGGGATATTCCAATACTGGCACCGATTAACAGTTCATGGTTGTCGATGGTGTAGGGTGTGCTGAGGGTTTTAATGATCTCTTTTGAGAGTTCTTCCAGAATTTCCTTGTCAGTCCAGTTATCAATAACAATGGCGAACTCATCACTGGCCAGTCGTGCTGTTGTGTGCATCCGCGCCGTATGGCGAAGCAATCTGCGGGATACATGGCGAAGTAGCTCGTCACCGGTCGAATGCCCCAGGGAGTCATTGATCTGCCGAAACCGGTCCAGGTCGATCATGATCACCGCCAGTTCCTTACTATCCTTTTCTGCAATTTTCAGCGCTTCATGGAGGCGGGACTGAAACAGTGTCCGGTTGGCAAGGCCGGTCAGGGAGTCATAGTTGGAAAGGTAGCGCAGCCGCTCTTCCGTCTCTTTGTGTTGGGTAAGGTCCTTAAACAGGCCAACGTAATGAATCAGGTTGTCCCTGTTATCCTTTACTGCATTGATCTGAATCCAGATAGGGAATGTTTCACCATCTTTTCGGTGCTCTCTGATTTCCCCCTGAACATGGCCCTCAATAGATAAGGTTTCCAGCATCTCCCGGTAACGGTCTGAGCTGCCGTGTTCTGGGTGAAGGTCGAGTGTAGATTTACCAAGCAGGTCTTCATCGGTGTATCCCGTTAAATCCCGGAAAGCCCGGTTCACGGTCATAAATTTGAAGCGGGTATTGAGAACAAAAATCGCATCGCTGGTATTTTCAAATACAGTTAGAGCCAGTCTGGATTCCTGCTCATATTGCCGTTCAAAGCTGATATCCCGACGGGTGCCCAGCATTCTTGAGGCACGTTTTTTTTCATCCCACTCAACAACCTGACCGCGATCTTCCACCCAAACCCAGTGGCCTTCTGCATGGCGGATACGATAGCGGGCAATGTACAGCTCTTTTTTGCCCCGAAGGTGAGAGATGATGGCCCGTCGAACAGAAAGGCTGTCTTTCGGGTGAATTAGGTGCTCGAGGTGTCCTTTAAAACCATCCAGCTGCTCAATATCGTAGCCAAACAGTTCTTTGAACCGGCTGTGATAAATCAGCTCCTCTCCCATATTCCAGTCCCAGAACCCAAGACGACTGGCATCCAGAACCTGAGTCAGGCGTTGTTCACTTTCCTGAAGGGCCTGACTAGCTTCTTCCCGTTGAACAATTTCATCGTTGAGACGGGTGTTAGTGCGGGTCAACTCACGGGTGCGATTGGAGACAATGTGTTCGAGATTAGCCCGGGTCTCTTCCAGGTCCTGGCGGGCCTCATCTGTTTTACGATTTTCTTTGGCTAGTCTTTTGCTGAGAGCCTGGTTCATAAAATGTCGGGTGAGACCCGTTATCGAAACCTTATGAACATACAAGGCAGGGTAAGACATAAAGGTCAACAGTACCGGGCCTGCAAGAGCCCAGTTACGGAAGTCATCTGGAGAACTTAACCACAGCCAGCCTGATACACCCAAGGTCAGTGGTATAGAGAAAAAGAAAAAAGCTGGAAGGTAGCTCGAATAAAGAGCAGCACAAGAGAAAATAATGGCCGCCATTGCTGTGCAGAGAATGACCAAGTTCATCATGTGATGCAGAGGAAAGAACGTTATCACAGCGATTGTCAGGAACAGGCTGGCAATAAAGTTGGCAAGATTAAAAAAGAGGAACCAGACTTTCTGCCGTTTTGAAAGGTCTAACCCACTGGAAAGAAATGTTTTGGTCATGCGACTTCGCAGCAAGCCGAATCCAACAAAGCCAGCCGCAATGATGGCAGCAGGAAGATAGCTTTGGGCAGACCATAACAACAGAAATGTCAGAGCGGAACAGAGGCCAACAATAAGAAATAATCGAAGAGAGCCTTTGTGCAGGTGTTTGAGTTGTTCGGCGCGCACCCGGGTCTTCAGCCAGCCCTTGTCAGTGTCGACAACGGGGAGGTCTAGAGGTTTATTGGATTGTTGGGCCGTTTGATTCATAGGCTCAGGAAGTTACACCTTTTGGTAATGCTCTGGGCATCCTTACCCTGTTCTTATTTTTTGGTGCTTCCGTTCTAAATTTATTAAGCCGAAACCAGCCATTAATGGCAAGTCAAAATTGCGGCTGATACTTGCAAAATATCAGTTTTTGTCAGTTTAACGACGTGTGTTGTTTTTTCAATATGGGAAAAAATGTAGTTGTCTGAATATATGTTGTGCATTGATATGGCATCTGCAGATTTAACACCGGATAAACACCGGCGGCCGTTTTCGTTACACTTGGCAGTCTGGAATATTCAAGCCTATCTCACCGGAGCCACTGATTAGAGCTATGGACGTCACCGCAATTCTTGATTCTTTGAACGATGCCCAGCGTGAAGCCGTTACTCTTCCGCTCAGTTCTGGCTTGGTACTGGCCGGTGCAGGTAGTGGTAAAACCCGGGTGCTGGTACACAGGATTGCCTGGTTGGTGCAAACGGAAAACTTATCTCCGTGGTCAATCATGGCAGTGACCTTTACCAATAAAGCCGCCGCAGAAATGCGTGGACGTATTGAAGAGATGCTGGATATGCCCGTGCGTGGCATGTGGGTTGGCACTTTCCATGGTCTTGCTCACCGGATACTGCGTGCTCACTGGCAGGAAGCTGGCTTGCCAGAGAACTTTCAGATTCTCGATAGCGATGACCAGCTTCGAATTGTGAAACGTATTATGAAAACTATGGGGTTGGATGACAGCAAATGGCCGCCCCGTCAGGCGCAGTGGTTTATTAACGGCAAGAAAGATGAAGGCCTGCGCCCGCAACACTATGATCCTGGCCACGATTTATATGAGAAAACCATGCACGCCGTGTACACCGCTTATGAAGAGCAGTGCCAGCAGCTGGGAGTGGTGGACTTTGCAGAACTTCTGATGCGCTCTAATGAACTCTGGCTGACCAACATACAACTTCGTGATCATTACCGTGATCGCTTTCGCTATGTGCTGGTGGATGAGTTCCAGGATACTAACTCTGTACAGTATGCGTGGTTGCGCAACCTGGTCGGTGAGCGCGACAACATGATGGTAGTGGGGGATGATGACCAGTCAATCTATGGTTGGCGTGGCGCGAAAATTGAAAATATCCACAATTTCACCCGTGACTTCAGCAACGCCAAAACTATCAGGCTGGAACAAAATTACCGTTCAACGGGTACCATCCTGAAAGCGGCCAACACACTGATTGATAACAACCCAGGCCGTTTAGGCAAAGAGCTGTGGACAGACGGTGTTGATGGCGATCCTATTCGGGTGTATTCCGGCTTCAATGAAGTGGATGAAGCTCGCTTTATCAGTGATCGTATTCAAAGCGCTGTTGATGGTGGAATGGCCCGTAGTGATATTGCCATCCTGTATCGTTCCAATGCCCAGTCGCGGGTTCTTGAAGAATCCATGCTGCGTTGTGGTATTCCTTATCGCATCTATGGCGGACAGCGATTCTTCGAGCGGGCAGAAATTAAAAATGCTATGGCATATCTGCGCCTCTCCAATAATGTTAATGACGATACGTCTTTGGAACGGGTTATTAATGTTCCTCCCCGAGGCATAGGTGATAAAACTGTACAGTCTATTCGTGATGTAGCTCGTGGTGCCGGGGTGCCCATGTGGCAGGCAGCCAAGCAGATGATTAGCCAGAAACTGCTGACTGCCCGGGCATCGAGCTCTGTGAATAACTTTATTGAACTTATAGAAGGATTGTCGGCTTCCGGTGAGAGCCTGCCCCTTCACGAGTTTGCTGACCACTGCATCCAGATCAGTGGCCTGATTGAGTTATATCAGAAAGAGAAAGGTGAAAAGGGCAGAGCCCGTATTGAAAACCTTGAAGAACTGGTATCCGCCTGCCGGGAGTTTGACCCGGAAGAAGTCTTTGATGATGAAGAGCAAGAGGCGTTGGCGCCGCTGGATGCGTTCCTTGCGCATGCGGCGTTGGAAGCCGGTGATAATCAGGCTGATCAGTTCACCGACAGTGTACAGATGATGACTCTGCACTCCGCCAAAGGCCTGGAATTCCCACTGGTCTTCCTGGCAGGAATGGAAGAAGGCTTGTTCCCTCACAAAATGTCTATGGAAGATCCTGACGGTTTGGAAGAAGAGCGCCGTCTTTGCTACGTGGGTATTACCCGTGCAGAAGATCAGCTCTACATGACTTATGCCGAAAACCGCAGGCTTCATGGTCAGGACACGATTAACCGCCCATCCCGTTTTCTACGGGAGATTCCCCGTGAGTTGATGGATGAAGTGCGTTTGAATGCCAGTATCAGTCGCCCAGTGACAGCAACGTCACGAGCGATTGCCAGTGCAGATGTTCCCGGTACTGATCTTCGTTTGGGTCAGCGGGTTTTTCACGAGATGTTTGGTGAAGGCGTGGTGCTCAACTTTGAAGGGCAGGGCGCTCAGGCACGGGTTCAAGTGAATTTTGATTCTGAGGGCAGCAAATGGCTAATGGTTGCTTACGCCAAATTAGATGTGTGCACCTGATAAGGTTTTCTGCTTGAAAAGTACCCCGGCTTGTTCGGGGTATTTTTTGCCAGCGTTTCTTATTCGAGCACTTAATGCGACCTTTTGTCACATTTTATCTGGAATAGAAATCATTAGGGTGAAAGTTGCGCAAAGTGTGTGGATAAAAAGAATACCAATAAATAAAAAATTTACCGAGCTATTAATGGTTCAAATCAAAGCTCGGTTGTGTTGATTCAGATTCAATGATTTCTCCAGCTTTACCTTTAAGTGGGGGAAGGAACTCGATACCTTTCTTTTGCCTGACAACCTTGCTGACAGTCAAACGATTGTGATTGGTAATGGTGCCGAACTTGCAACACTTGCTCCTCAGCGAGCCAACTTGGGCTCACCGGAATATGTTATTCTCGAAAACCTGCTCGAAGGTTTCGATTATTGGCAGCGATGGTCAGGTTCAGCCTTGATAAGCCATTGCCCTTCCTGCCAGGCTTATCAATATGTGCACTCACGACTGATTGCTTCAAACTTGAGAGATATGCCTGAAGCGTCTCTGTCGAATACACCCGTTGATAATCTGTATTTTGTAAAATAAAAAACTACAACAATTGATTAAGTTGCCTCAAAGTCGTGCAGTTGCGTCCTGTTTTGAGGTGATTAAGTAGCACTCACTTTTCTGACCGGATAGTATGTTTTCGTCTTAATAAAGTAAGAACAATAAAAGCAATAATAAAAGAGGGGAAACGAATCAGATGAAACGTCGTAAGTTAATTGCAGCTTTAGGTGTGGGTGCGGCAGGTGCCGTAGTCGCTGGTTGCAGTGGTCCCACAGAAGAACTTACCTGTGCGCCGGAAACATCAACAAACCCTGTTTCTGAAAAAGAAACCATTAACTGGAAACTGATTACCTCCTGGCCAAAAAACTTCCCTGGCCTGGGAACAGCTCCAGAACGTTTTGCTGAAATGGTTAACACCATGAGCGCTGGCCGTCTGAACATTAAGGTATACGGCGCTGGTGAAATTGTTCCTGCACTGGAAGTTTTTGATGGTGTGCAAAGTGGCACTGCAGAAATGGGTCACAGTGGTGCTTACTACTGGAAGGGTAAGAATCCGGCAACCCAATTCTTTACCGCAGTTCCTTTCGGTCTGAATGCTCAGGAAATGAGTAGCTGGCTCCACAATGGTGGTGGTCAGGAACTTTGGGACGAACTGTACTCAGGCTTTAACCTCAAGCCATTTGCTGGTGGTAGCACCGGCGTTCAGATGGCAGGTTGGTTTAACCGCAAGATTGAATCTCTGGACGACCTGAAAGGCCTGAAGATGCGTATCCCTGGATTGGGTGGTGAGGTTCTTAAGCGTCTGGGTGGTTCTCCGGTTAACGTTCCCGGGGGTGAACTGTTCACTGCACTTCAGACCGGCAGCATTGATGCAACTGAATGGATTGGCCCATACAACGACATGGCCTTTGGTCTGTATAAAGCAGCCAAGTACTACTACTACCCAGGATGGCATGAGCCAGGTTCAACCCTGGAATTCACGGTGAATCTGGATGCCTGGAATGCACTGCCCGTAACAATATGGCGCTTGAGCAGTTGAAGAATGATCACGGTGTTCAGGTTCTGAAGTTGCCAGATGATGTTCTGAAGAATCTGCACACTGTTGCAGAGCAGGTTGCTAAAGAGGTTTCTGCAAGTAACCCAATGGCGACAAGAGTGTATGAGTCTTTCAACAAATTTGCAGTTCAGGCTACTGAATATCACAAGATTTCTGAGATGGCGTATTACGACGCACGTCTTCTGTAAGCCTCTTTTGGTTGGTTTTTTTGAATCGGAGCCAGCGATTATTTCGCTGGTTTTTTAAGACGGAGTGAACAGCTTTCGCTTTACCTTTTTGACCGTGGTTTTTTGGGGATTAAAGTCCTCGTCTCTGGCGCTGGGAGATGTAAGTGTTCGCCGTTCTCTGGTGGGAATTTCTTTCTTAAGCGTTTCCAGAAATACTATCAGCTCTTCTGTCGAGAATTTAATAGATAACAGGTAACGATCAAGCTTTGGGTCGTATTTCCGGATTTTTTCACGGGTCTTAGGGGTAACTGGGAATAGAGTTCGTGATTCCAGCATACTGCACACCTCTTCTGCACGTTCCTCTTCATCGCTATTGTCGGATGGTGATCCTGAAGGGGGCGTCTGGCTGTCTTGTTTTGTAGTTGCGAGGTGGGCGTTTGATTGGAGTGTCTGCAGGCTGATTTTTGTCAGCCTGACTGTCTATTAATAATACGTGATTCGATTGTTAGAACTGGTGATCCAAAACGTCGAAACCTCGCATTTTGAAGGCTCTCGCGAGAGATCCAAGGGCTTCATTTTCTCCGGTAAACACGGCCAGATGGTTTACAGACATTTCACTAACCGGACCCGAGTCAGAAGTGTGGGTAATATCTCCCAAAAGAGAAGATACTCGACGGGCAATAGCTTCTCCCGAATCAACCCATGTTACATCCGGCATGCTTTTGCTGAGTTCTTCTCGCACCAAAGGGAAGTGGGTGCAGCCAAGTACAATATGGTCCGGCTTCTTTTGGGCTGATTTGAAAGGTTCAAGAATCTCATCGAACTCGTGTTGCTCAACCGGTTCACCGTGGAGTTTGTTTTCAGCCAAATGTACAAGGCGGGTAGAACCTGCACGAATGACTTCACAATCACTGGCAAAGTCTTCAATCAGATTATCTGTGTAGGAGCGCTTTACCGTACCAGGAGTTGCCAGCAAACCAATGCATTTGTTGCGGGAATGAGTAGCAGCCGTTTTGATGGCAGGAACAACGCCAACAATCGGAATGGTCAGCTCTTTACGAATGCGAGTAAGAGCCACAGTACTGGCTGTATTGCAGGCCAATACTGCTAAAGAGGGGGTATGTTTTTGACAGAGAATGCCGAGGTAATGGCTGACCCGATGAACAACATCCTCTTCTGAACGAGGCCCATAGGGAAATCCTGCATTATCAGCGCAGTAAATCACTGGTAGCCAGGGCATCATTCGGCTGATCTCTTCAAAGACCGTTAAGCCGCCGGCTCCTGAATCCATAATAACTATTGGATGCACAGAGAGGTCAGTTCCATTTTGTGAAGCGAGCCATTTTAGTATCCATATCAGCTACGCCAATACGTATCTGGTCTACCCTTGCTCCGCCTTGGGCTTTGCCGCTCAGTTCGGAGGTTGGCTCGCTTATGTTTAACTCAATATCCTTATTTAAAGTCCGTAAGCCAATGCTCAAATCGTTGTTGGCTGTTTCCCTTACTGCTAGTGGGGGTTATGTAAACGCCGGACTTCATGTATACAGCATACCCTTTGATGATCAAGTAACGGTACGGATTTTTGATAATGGCAAGCCGGTAATCAGTGGTGAAGTGACTGTATATAACTCGGATAACCGCAAGCTGGAGACACTTAATATTGAAAACGGGAAAGCAGTTTTCCGGTTTCCAGTCGTTGGCTTGAGGGTGAAAATTGTTGCCAGAGTGGATGGTTTAACCGGGGTTGCTTATCAATCCAGAGAGAGCCGAATGAACTGAGTTAAGGTGGTGTTAGATCAAAAAAGATGCAGAAATGTATCTTTTTAAATAACAAGTGTTTGCTTTTTGAGCGGTTGTCGGTTAATTCATTACTCCCGACAACTGTGTGGTTTTCTGTCTATGCCTTTGTTTTCATTCGATAGCCGCGTTCTGGATGGTTTTGCGTCTAACGCCCGTGCTCTTGTTGAAACCATGCTTTTCCCCCAGGCTGGTATGCTTACAGCCAATCAGGCTGAAGAGTTGGCTTCCTGTTTGTCTATCTCGATTGGTGATCTTCCCGAAAAGCTGCTTCCTGTCGCTGCGGCCTGCTCTGTAGCGCCTGTTTCCAAATTCTATGTTGGCGCAATTATCCGTGGTGGTTCTGGTGCCCTTTACCTTGGCGCCAATATGGAGTTTGAAAACTCTGTTCTGGGAATGTCCCTCCATGGTGAGCAATCTGCCGTGAACAATGCCTGGTTGCACGGTGAAACAAGCATTCAGTCTCTGGCAGTAAATGCCGCTCCGTGTGGACATTGCCGACAGTTCCTCCATGAGCTGCAGTGTTCCGACACTCTGGAAGTGAAGATTATTTCTGCTAACGGAAAGAGCAGCTGCAACACTCTGGACAAATACCTGCCTGAAGCTTTTGGTCCTAACGATCTGGGTATTGAAGGGGGCATCCTCTCCAGCAAAGGAGCAGAGTTGCGCTGTGGCGAAAGTGACGAGTTGGCCAAGTTAGCTCTGGATGCCGCTTGCCATAGTTATGCCCCTTATACTGGTGGCTATGCAGGTGTAGCTCTGGAAGCTTCCGATGGCACCAAAGCTTGTGGCCGTTATGCTGCTAACGCTGCCCATAACCCAAGTTTGCCGCCTTTTACGTCTGCAATGTCTCGCCTGAGATTCATGACTTTAGGGCGCGATGTTGAGCTGAAAAGCATGACTCTGGTAGAAAAGGAATCCTGTATCAACCATGGCACTCATATAGAAGCTTTGAAGCACCTGTATCCAGACATGGAAATACGAACGCTAAAGGCCTCTTGAGAACGGCACAAGGCTCGTGCACAGTAGCGCCAACAGCGGAATTAAGACAATAACAGGGGAAAACTGTGGATAACGAAACCGGCAGTCCTGATGTAAGCAAGCAATATGATGTTGTTATTGCTGGTGCAGGAATGGTTGGCGCCGCAATCGGCTGTGCACTTGGCCAGGCGGGGTTAAGCGTAGCCCTTGTTGATCCTGTTATTCCCAAAGCTTTTGAAGTGGGCACGGTGCCCGACATTCGTGTTTCTGCTCTCAGCCCGGCAAGCGTAGAGTTTTTGCAAAAGCTGGGGGCATGGAACCATATTAAAAGCATGCGTTTATGCCCATACCGCCAAATGGCAGTATGGGAAAAACTCAAAGAACCTCTGACCAATAAACCGGTTTCCTCCCGCTTTAATCAAACACTTTTTGATTGCAAAGAGGTCGGAACAGAAGAACTTGGCTTTATTGTTGAAAACCGTATTACTCAGCTCGCCCTTCATAAAGTTATCGACACACTGGATAGTGTCAGTGTTATATCTCCAGCGAAGCCAGTGTCAATTGATAGAACTGGGCAATTCCCCCAAGTCACTTTGGACAATGGCTGTGTTATAGAAGGAAAGCTTGTCATTGGTGCTGATGGAGCGAACTCCTTTGTACGTCAGCAGTCCGGCATCGGCCTTTCCAGTGATGATTATGAACAGAGAGCTCTTGTTGCCACAGTTGAAATTCCCGCTGGACCTCTCGATATAACCTGGCAGGCATTTACTGCAACCGGGCCCTTGGCATTACTTCCTTTACCGTCTTCCGGTGGGAGAGGTTACGCATCTTTGGTTTGGTATAACCATCCAGAGAATGTCTCACGGTTAATGGCGTTATCTGACAGTGGCTTTCTGCAGGAAGTCCGGGATCACTTTCCCGAAGAGTTGCCTGAACTTTTGTCTCTGGTAGAACGCAGCTTTTTCCCGCTTACTCGCAGGCATGCCTCCTGTTATGCAAAGCCAGGCGTGGTTCTGGTAGGGGATGCGGCTCATACTATTAACCCTTTGGCAGGTCAGGGCGTTAATCTTGGTTTTCAGGATGCGGCTTGTGTGGCAAAAATTCTTTGTAAAGCATATGAAGAGAACAAAGACCTTGGCTCATTAGCGGTGCTTTCTGAGTACGAGAAAAAGCGTCGCCCGGAAAACTCCCGCATGCAGATGGTTATGGATGTGTTTTACCATTTGTTCAGTAATGATTTCTTACCGCTCAAGTTCGTAAGAAATATCGGGCTGGCCATTGGTGGCAAGTTTCCTTATGGAAGGAAAAAGGTCATGCGGTATGCCATGGGGCTGGAAAAGATACTTCCCTGGCCATTGAGGTAGGCTAACAGTACTGTTGTTATAAAAGTGGCTATAAAGGTTGTTGATAAGGATCATTGTTGATCCTTATTGTATAGTTAGAATCAAATGACACTCCCGGCGGGTGTAGTTCAATGGTAGAACGTCAGCTTCCCAAGCTGAACACGCGGGTTCGATTCCCGTCACCCGCTCCACTTATTTAATCTTTCCTTTCTCAGCTTTACTGACTCCCTTGTCAGCAATTTCCTTCCTTTATAACGGTCTATTGGCAACCCTTATTCAGGTATTGCCACTATGGATTCGTTACGTTTTAAACCTTCCGAACTTTGTAAAGCGACAACAGATACGGCGAATTCAGCCCAAGCGCTAAGTAATCTTGATAACTTGGCGGTAGGAATAAAAAAGAATGGGCAATACTGTTGCTGGCATGTATCCCATGAAAAAGATCTGCCAGAGCCCCTGATGAAGTTACTCCCACGAGTACTCAATGGGTGTTTACAGCGTAGAGAAATGCTGGAGAAGTGTTTTTGCATTGAGGGCGCAAAAGTTGAGAAGGTTGATGTTGATAATCCTCTAATGGCTGGTCAGGCACAGATGTGTACAGCAAGTCTGTGCTCGATGAGTGTGGATGGACTGCAGGAAGCTGAGGCTGAGTTTTTCAGGACTGCAGCAGTAAAAGGAGACGTTGCTCTTGTCATTGCGAAACTCGTTCATATTGCAACTGAGTTAGCTAAATCACCAGACACTAAAAAGAAGGAGCGTTTTTTTCGATTATTGGATTATAAGCTCTACCTTATTGATCAATGTTTGCAATGCCCTTATGCAGCAAAAGGGTTAGTAGCAATCGACGATGCATTTAAAAGAGAGTTACTGGCTTTGCAACAAGAGGCAGGTTTGAAGAAATTTAACTTTGAAGCTGTTGTAGCAGAAGGGGGTTATGGCAACGCAGTAGCCTGCTTGGATCTGTGCAGAACACTCGATGATGAGGTTTTGGATGAAGTCCTGCCTCAAAGATTGAAAATATATGGTGAGCTTCTCAAAAGAAGAAAACATCGTTGGCCCGCAAAGGGAATGGTGGAGTTTCTTCTTAAAGGGAAGTATATCACTAAGGAAGAAATTGAAAACGTAGCTACTAAGAAGGTTGGGCTTGGGCAGTTATTTAGCGATAGCGCAATAGCTTTTAGGATGAAAGAAAAAGATTATCAGCATTTGATAGATGCTCATGGCAAGCTAGATGACGAACCAACTACTCAAGAATCCCATAGAGAGGTCTATCCCAAAAAGCATTTGGAAGATGAAGGTCGTTTATTTGGAGAAATTCCAGAGTTTGATGCAGGGGTACACCTGCTTAAGAAAAAGGTTGTTGTAGTTCCTAAAGAGGATAGTGCTGCAGCGGGTGGTGAGAAGAAGAAAAAGAAAAAAAAGAAGAAAAAAGAAGGTGGTGATGAGGAGGTAGTGAACAGTGATCTTCATACGGGTTCAGGGGCACTCTCCCTGCCGCCGGAAAACACGAAAAAATCTTCAGTTCCAAGTGGTGATCCAGCAAGTTTACCTACACATTTAGCAGCCCTCTGTCAGTTGAGTGAACGAACTCAAGCGTATGTGCGAAAGGTTCAGTTGAATGAAAAACAAGGACAGATCTTAAAAACAAACCATCAAGTGGTCGATGTTCTCAATGGTTTGAACTTAAGTAAGCAGCCTGTCCAGCATCTTGGTCTGCAACTGGAAGCGATAGTGCTTTTACTTGAACGGGGAGGGTTTACAGTTGAGGAGGTGCAAGAGGTGATGAGACAAGGGCATCTTAATGAAGACAACTGTGAGCAGTTAATTGGTGGTGCCGCTTTCAAGGTTGAAGCACCGATGCAGGTTGGTGCTGCAATGGCCTGTATCCCAGAAGATAATATTAATGTCTTTGATTTCTTGATTGGTGAGATGAAGTCGCTCTTAACTAGCCATGCAAAAAAGAAAGGGAGATCGCCTGTTGAAATACTCCCAACACATCATCAACACCGCCGTGGTGGAAAAGGGAGAGGGGGGCGAGGGCGAGGTGGTCGTAGACGCTAATTAAGAACTGTATAAATGCTTATAAAGAATGCCTTGACCAAAATTACCGCATCCCTATAATGCCGCCTCGTTGTCACCGGCAACTCAGCCGAAATGCTTTCTCTTCTCAATTGAGAGTCAAGCATTGACAGCAAAGCGGAACGCTGTAAAATGCGCTCCTCGTTGTCACCGGCCAAGGCTAGCGGCAACACCGTTGAGATGCACTTCATTGAAAGCTAACTGATTGATTTTTAAGAAGTTAACGAAAATGAGTCACTTGACACCGACAGCTTCCACGGTAAAATGGCGGCCTCGCTGATCGGACAGCTTCTTAGCTTCCTTCTCTTCTAAAGAGTCTTCTCTT